>NZ_JBFBAA010000037.1:0-102753 GCF_040682035.1 Actinoplanes sp. NPDC051470 | reverse complement strand
TTTCCGGGGTTAACTCGTTACTGCCCCCTGAAAATTGCTTGGCCCACCCGCGGGTAAGAACCGCGCGGGTGGGCTATTCGCGTTTCTGGGCCACGGTGCGGAAGCCGCGGAGAAGCGTGGCGGCCTCGTCCTCGGCCCGGCCGGGGAACAGGCCCACGGCCAGGCTGCCGTGGTCGGACCAGCCGCAGACCGACATGGCGCCCTCGGAGGTCTTCGTCGCGCCGCATTTCATCGTGCCGCCCAGGTCGCCGGCCGGCACGTCGTGCACCCCGGTGACCGCACCCTGGTCGTCGGCGATCAGGGTGAACGCGGAGTCGAGGTCGTCGCCCGGGCTCCAGATCAGCGCGGTGCCGCCGAAGAACAGCACGCCCTTCTGTGGATCGGCGGCGTCGCGGTAGACGGCGCCGACCGTCTTGTCCAGGTCGACCTCGGCGGACAGGGCGGTGGTGAGGTAGTCGGCGGTGTTGCGACCGTTCTCGCTGTCGTCGACATGGAGCCCGCTGATCTCGGCCGGCGGCGTGAGCGTGGCGTCCTTCTGGGAGTAGATGCGCGCGCCCGTGATGCTGACCACGACGGCGCCGGCGACACCTACGGCCAGCAGGCCGGCGAGCAGGATGGTCCGGGTGCGGGACTTCGGCCTGCTGGCCGGCTCGCTGTCGTCGGAGCCGGTCAGCGGGAACGGGCTGTCGCCCACCTCGATGGGACGGTCAGGCGCTTGACCTGCGTCGACCTGCGCAGATGGCTCACTGGGAGGGGATGTGGTCATGGGGTCGGACTCGGTCGGACCGCTGCTGCGCTCGGACATCGGGGCAGCCTAACAATCCACAGCCACCCGGTTATCCACAACCATGCAATCCCGTGGCCGGCTCCGTACACCACCTCCGTAGAATTGCCGGGTGAGCGAAACAACCCAGACCAGCGCCCCCGACGGCCGTCCCACCGGAGAACTCTCTGCCCAGTACCAGCCGGGTGAGGTAGAGCAGCGGCGGTACGAGTCGTGGGTATCGTCCGGGCTGTTCGTGGCCGACCCCAAGAGTGACAAGCCGGCGTTCTCGATCGTCATCCCGCCGCCCAACGTCACCGGCTCGCTGCATGTCGGTCACGCGCTCGACCACACCATTCAGGACACGCTGTCCCGGCTCAAGCGAATGCAGGGCTTCGAGGTCCTGTGGCTGCCGGGCATGGACCACGCCGGCATCGCCACGCAGAACGTCGTGGAGCGCCAGCTCGCCTCCCAGGGCAAGTCCCGGCACGACCTGGGGCGTGAGGCCTTCGTCGAGAAGGTGTGGCAGTGGAAGGGCGAGTCCGGCGGAGCCATCCTCGGGCAGATGCGCCGGCTCGGTGACTCGGTCGACTGGTCGCGCGAGCGGTTCACGATGGACGACGGACTGTCGCGCGCGGTGCAGACGATCTTCAAGCGGCTGTACGACGACGACCTGATCCATCGCGCCGAGCGGATCATCAACTGGTGCCCGCGCTGCCTGACCGCGCTGAGCGACATCGAGGTCGAGCACACCGACGACGACGGTGAGCTGATCTCGATCCGGTACGGCGCCGGCGACAACGCGATCGTGGTCGCGACCACGCGGGCCGAGACGATGCTCGGTGACACCGCGGTGGCCGTGCACCCGGAGGACGAGCGCTACAAGCACCTGATCGGCACCGAGGTCGAGCTGCCGCTGACCGGGCGGCGGATCCCGATCGTCGCCGACGAGCATGTCGACCCGAGCTTCGGCACGGGCGCGGTCAAGGTCACGCCGGCGCACGACCCCAACGACTTCGAGATCGGGCAGCGCCACGGGCTGCCGAGCATCACGATGATGGACGAACGCGCCGTGGTCACCGTACCCGGACCGTTTGAAGGTCTTGATCGTTATGAGGCCCGGCCGGCGGTCGTGGCGGCGCTGCGGGCGGAGGGCCGGATCGTCGCCGAGAAGCGGCCGTACGTGCACTCGGTGGGGCATTGCTCGCGGTGCAAGACGACGGTGGAGCCGCGGCTGTCGCTCCAGTGGTTCGTGCGGACCGGGCCGCTGGCGCAGGCGGCCGGCGACGCGGTGCGGGACGGGCGGGTGGCGATCGAGCCGGCCGAGCTGGCCAAGCGCTACTTCTCGTGGGTCGACAACATGCACGACTGGTGCATCTCGCGTCAGCTGTGGTGGGGGCACCGGATCCCGGTCTGGTACGGGCCGGACGGCGAGGTCGTGTGCGTGGGGCCGGACGACGCGACGCCCACCGGCGAGGGCTGGCGGCAGGACGAGGACGTGCTGGACACGTGGTTCTCGTCGGCGCTGTGGCCGTTCTCGACCATGGGCTGGCCCGACCGTACCCTCGAACTGGAGAAGTTCTATCCGACGTCGGTGCTGGTCACCGGGTACGACATCCTGTTCTTCTGGGTCGCCCGGATGATGATGTTCGGGCTGTACGCGATGGACGGGAAGCAGCCGTTCGACGTGGTCGCGCTGCACGGGATGGTGCGCGACGGGCATGGCAAGAAGATGTCGAAGTCGTTCGGCAACGTGGTCGACCCACTCGACTGGATCGAGCGGTACGGCGCCGACGCCACCCGGTTCACGCTGGCGCGCGGCGCCAACCCGGGGTCCGACGTGCCGATCAGCGAGGAGTGGTGCCAGGGCTCCCGCAACTTCTGCAACAAGCTGTGGAACGCGACGCGGTTCGCGCTGATGAACGGGGCCACGGTCGCGGGCGGGCTGCCGGAGCAGAGTGAGCTCAACGCCGTCGACCGGTGGGTGCTGTCCCGCCTTCAGCACGTGATCGCCGAGGTGGGCGAGCAGGCGGCGACGTACGAGTTCGCGAAGTTCTGCGACACGCTCTACCACTTCGCCTGGGACGACGTGTGTGACTGGTACGTCGAGCTGAGCAAGCCGGTGCTGGCCGCCGGCGGCGCCGAGGCGGACAAGACGCGGCGGGTGCTCGGGCACGTGCTCGACCAGCTGCTGCGCCTGCTCCACCCGGTGATCCCGTTCGTCACCGAGGAGCTGTGGACGAACCTGACCGGCGAGACGACCGTCGTCACGGCGGCCTGGCCGGCGGCCGAGGCCGGGCGGATCGACGACGCCGCGGAAGATGAGCTGGCCGCGCTGCAGAAGGTGGTGACCGAGGTGCGGCGGTTCCGGTCCGACCAGGGGCTGCGGCCCGGGCAGCGGGTCCACGCCGCGCTCACCGGCCTGGGCAACGTCGGCATCGACACGCACGAGCCGCTGATCCGGTCGCTGGCCCGGCTCGACGCGCCCGCCGACGACTTCACCGCCACGGCGACGCTGAACGTGGCCGGCGGCATCACCGTCGACCTGGACACCCGCGGCACGATCGACGTCGCGGCCGAGCGGGCCCGCCTGGAGAAAGACCGCGCCGCCGCCGAGAAGGAGGCCGCGCAGTGCCGGAGCAAGCTGAACAACGAGTCGTTCGTGAGCAAGGCGCCCGAGCAGGTGGTCACCAAGATCAAGGACCGGCTCGCGACGGCTGAGGCGGATCTCACGAGAATCGCGACGGCCCTCTCGGCGTTGCCACGGTCTGAGGGAGGCTCATCATGAGCGAGTACGACGAGGTTGACGCCGCGCTGCTGAAACGCGGCTTCACCCGGATGGATTTCGACCTCCGGAAGATCAAGGACCTGATGGACGTCCTGGGCAGCCCGCAGCGGGCGTACCCGTCGATCCATCTGACCGGCACCAACGGCAAGACGTCGACCGCGCGCATGATCGACTCGCTGCTGCGGGCGCACGGGCTGCACACCGGCCGCTACACCAGCCCCCACCTGGAGACGATCCGCGAGCGGATCAGCCTCGACGGCGAGCCGATCTCCGAGGAGGAGCTGGTCGCCACCTACAACGAGGTCGAGCCGCTGGCCGAGCTGATCGACTCGCGGGTGACCGAGCCGCTGACCTACTTCGACCTGACCACGGCGATGGCGTACGCGAAGTTCGCCGACGCGCCGGTCGACGTGGCCGTGATCGAGGTCGGCATGGGCGGTGAGGACGACGCCACCAACGTGATCGAGGCGGGCGTCTGCGTGATCACCCCGATCGGGCTCGACCACACCGAGTGGCTGGGCGACACGATCGAGGACATCGCCTGGGCCAAGGCCGGCATCATCCACAAGGACGCCACGGTGATCACCGCGCTCCAGACCGAGGACGCGATGCGGCCGCTGCTCGAACGCAGCGCCGAGATGAGCGCGACGCTGGCCCGCGAGGGCAGCGAGTTCGGGGTGGTGCGCCGGGACATCGCGGTGGCCGGCCAGCTGCTCACCCTTCAGGGTCTGGGCGGCGTGTACGACGAGATCTTCCTGCCACTGCATGGCGCACACCAGGCCCAGAACGCGGCGCTGGCACTCGCCGCGGTCGAGGCGTTCCTGGGCGCGGGCGAAGACAAGCAGCTCGAGCCCGAGGTCGTGCGCGCGGGCTTCGCGCAGGTGGATTCGCCCGGGCGGTTGGAGCGCGTACGCAGCGCGCCCGCGATCCTCCTCGACGGCGCGCACAACCCGCACGGCATGGCGGCGACCGTGGCCGCGCTGGAAGAGGAGTTCTCGTTCCGGCACCTGGTCGCCGTGGTGGCGGTGCTCGGCGACAAGGACGCGTCCGGGCTGCTCGACCTGCTCGAGCCGATCGCCGCGCGGATCGTCGTCACGCGGAACAGCTCGCCCCGGTCGATGCCGCTCGAAGAGCTGAAGCAGGCGGCCGAGGAGATCTTCGGCGAAGACCGGGTGACCGTGGCCGAGAACATGCCGGACGCGATCGAGGAGGCCGTGGTGCTGGCCGAGTCCGACACCGACGGCGAGCTCAGTGGCGTGGGCGTGCTGATCACCGGCTCGATCATGACCGTGGCTGATGCGCGGAAGCTGCTGAAGAGGTGACGTCGGCGCCGGACTCTTCCCCGCCGTCGGATTCCTCTTCGTCTGGGGACCGGCCCTCGGGGCTACGGAATCCGGCGGCGGCGGTGCGCGGGCTGGGGTCGGGCACGCTCATTCTCGAGGCGATCGTGCTGCTGCTGGCGATTCAGCCGATTCGGGTGCTCGGCGGGCATCTGAGCGGGTGGGGGATCGGGGCGGTGGTGGCGCTCGCGGTGCTGTGCGTGGTGGTCGCCGGGAGCATGAAGCGGCGGTGGGCCTGGCCGGCCGGCACTGTGCTGCAGGCGTTGTTGCTGGTCAGTGGGCTGTTTCACTGGTCGCTGGCGGCGGTTGGGTTGATCTTCGGGGCGGCCTGGGCTTACGCGTTGCACGTACGCCGGAAGATCTTGGGTTAAGCCTCTGGTGGCGGCCCGGCCTTTTCTTTTGGCCGGGCCTTTTCTTTTGGCCCGGCCTTTCTTTTGGCCCGGTCTTTCTTCGATCGGGCCGACGTCCGCGGCTCTTGTCCTCAGCGGATGGCGCGCCACTGGGTGATGGCGATGTTGTGGCCGTCCGGGTCGTAGAAGGTGGCGGCCCAGAGCTCGAGCTTGTCGCCGCGGTTGACCGGGCGGGGGCCGTGCAGGAACTTCACGCCCTTGGTCTTGAGTTCCTCGTAGACGGCGTCGACGTCGCCCACCTCCAGGTTGAGGTAGATCAGGCGGCCGATGTCCGGCGACAGCGAGTGGACGGCGCGGAGGACCAGGCGGGTATCGCCCGAGGCCAGGACCGCGCTGCCGGTGCCGGTGTCGATCTGGAAGAAGCCGAGGGTGTCGCGGTAGAAGTCGATCGAGCGGTCCATGTTGGTGACCAGGACCGTGATGCCTACGCCGTGGATCGCGCCGGCCGGACCGGGGCGGGCGCTGGGGTAGGCGGTGATGACCTCTTCGGTGCGCTCGCTCGGTTCGTAGCCTGAGCCCTCCAGGTCTGACCACGGGCGGGTGTTCCTGGCGGCGGGGCGGGCGGTCGCCGAGACGACCACCGGCTTGGGCGAATCGGCCTCGCCGGCCGCGCTGGCCGAATTGGCCGAATTGGCCGGGCTGGCCGGATTGGCCGCGTTCGGGGAGTTGGCCGGGCTCGGGTCGGTCGTCTTCGGGTCGGCCGGGGACGTGATCGGCTCGGCTGAGGCTCGGCTTTCTTGCTGGGCGTTGCTCGATCGGACGTTTGTTGCTGCGGCTGAGGCGACGCCGGCGGCAGCGGCCGCGCCGATCACTGGGCCTGCGCCGGTCTCGCGCGGGGTGTCCGCCGACGTGGGCTCGGATGCCGAAGTCGCGGAGGCCTCCGGCCGTGAGGTGGCCGTGCTGGTGGTGCGCGCTTCGGGCGTCGAGGGCGTGGTCGGACCGGTCGCGGGTGCTCCGCTGGTGGTGGCGGGACCCGGCGTGGGCGCTGCACCGGCGGACGTATGACCCGGCGCGGGTGCTGAGCCTGTGGGGGTGTGGCTCGGCGCGGGTGCTGAGCCTGTGGGGGTGTGGCTCGGCGCGGGGGGTGCGCTCTGGGTGGTGGGGCCGGGTTCGGGTGGGGAGTCCGGGGTGGTGTCTACGCCGGAGATGGTAGGGCGGTCGGTGGGGTCGGCGGCCTCCGCGGCTGCGCGGCGGACCTCCCATGGGGGTGGGCCCGGGTCGTCCAGGAGGTCGTCCAGGAGGGGGTCTTCCAGCAGCGGCTCGTCGGCCAGCGGCTCGGATCGGGTGGCTGCCGGGTCTACGGGGCGGGAGGACTCGGGTGTGCTGCCTGCCACTCGGGGGCCTGGGGTGCGGCTTGTCTCCCAGGGGCGGGAAGCGGCGACGTTGCTGGTGGGTGCGGGGGGTGGTTCGTGGGGGATGCGGCTGGCTTCCCAGGGGCGGGGGGACGTGTCGCCGGTGGCGGCGGCTCGGTCGGCGGCGGCTGCGGCTGCTGTTTGTTCTGGTGGGGTGACCTGGTCTTCCGGTGTGGAAGGGGGGCGCTTCGAGATGGGGATCTCGGTGGGCGGGGTTGCTGGGGTGGCGCCGGCGGCCCAGGAGCGGGGCTCCTCGGGGGCGTCCACCGGAGGGGCTATGAGGTCGTTGTCCAGGCTTCGGCGGGCCTCGGGAGCGAACTCCGGCGGGGGCTGGAGGTCGCTGTCGTCCAAGGGGAGGTCGATGTCCGGGTCGTAGGCGGTGCGCTGCTCGGGGACCACCCCGGCGGGGGGAGGTGGCGGGGTCTCGGCGGACTGGGTGGACGTACCCGGAAGGGGTTCTGAGGGTTTGCGGGGGCGCGGGCTGGGGCGGCGGCGGTCCGATTCGAGGTCCGAGGTTGCGGTGGGTGACTGGGGGGTGTCACTCGCTGCGGTCGGCGGTTCGGCGGCGGCTGCGGAGGGTGACTCTTGGACGGGTTGGTACGCCGGGTGGGTCTGGTCGGTCACGGGGGTGTACGAGGACCTGGCCGGTCGGGGCTCGGGAGGCTGCTCGTAGAACGCGGTGCGCTGGTGAGGGGTGGGCCGGGAGGATTCCGGTTTCGGGACATCTTCTGGTTCGAGAGGAATGTCCGTCTCGGGGTCGGGCGGGGAGTCGGCCTCGGCCCGGTCGGACCTGGGAGGCGCCTCGGCCCTGGACCGGTGGGTCGTGTCTGGATCGGTCAGGTCGGCTGCCCCGACGCCGGACTCTTCTGCTTCGGTCTGGCGGGGCGGCGCCTCGGCCCAGGGAGGAACGTCTGATTCCGCGCGGCGGGGTTCGGGGGCGGTTCGCCAGGGGGCGGGGCCGGCTGCGCGCGGGTCGATGGTGGGGTCGTCGGGGTCGTGGAGCCTGGGCGACGCCTCGGCGGGGGAGGGAGCGTCGGGCCTGGGCGGGGCGTCGGCGGGCGTCGACGGCCTGGGCGGGGCCTCGGCGTAGGAAGGGTCGTCGCGGTGGGGTGGGGCGTCGGCGGGCGGGGGGTCGCTGAGCAGCGGGTCGTCGGTCAAGGGGTCGTCGTCGACCAGGGGGACCGCCGTGGCGTGGGGCTCGGCGTGGTGGGGGCGGCGGGCCGCGCGCTGGGGGAGAACCTGGGGGTTGTCGTCGTGGTCGACGTACTCGCCCTCGAGGACCACGCCGGCGGGGGTTTCGTGGACCACCACCGTGGTGCCGGGGCGTTCCTCGGTGGCGACCGGCGCGGCGGCGGGGGACATGGGCTCGTCGGGGCCGCGGCCCCAGGAGCGGTCCCGGTTCACCCACGGCGGCGGCTCGGGCTCGCCCAGGAGATCGTCGTCGAGGAACTCCTCGAGCGGCTCGGCGGGAGCCGGCGGCGGGGGGTCGCCGTCGTCGGAGCGGTCCTCGACGTCGCCCCACTCGATCTTGCAGCGGCGCATGTCGTCGACGTCCACCGAGATCGGCAGGGTTTCGTTGACTCGGGGCCACTTGCCGATGGGTACGCGCGGGTCGCGCACCAGCACCTCGGTCACGGGGAGTCCGGGCGCCACCACGACCAGCTGGAGCTCGGCCCGCCCGTACGCGCCAGAGGGTGGTGGGTCGGAAATGGCCTTCACCTGACCGTGGCCGGTCACCCAGGCGCGGGCGCCGCGCCGGACCACGTTGACCATGCCCAGGGCGATCGCCAGCGCCAGCAGCGCGGCGCCCAGGGCGACGATCGGCCAGCTCGACAGGCCGAGCCCGAACACCATCACGAACACCGCGAAGGTGCCCAGCACCGCCGCCACGAGCTTGCGCGCCGGCGCGACGGGCCGCCCGGTTTGGTTCGCCACAGTGGACCCCCCTTTTGTCCCTGTCAGGCTATGGCGCGGCAGGGGTGGAGGGAAAGTGCGGTAACCGGAGGTTGGCGGCGTGGCCGGTGTCGGTACCGATAGGCTGACATTCCGCGTGTCGACCATCGGAGGAACCAACCGTGACCAGCCCGTCCGGCGAGCGTTCGCTCGTGCTGATCAAGCCTGACGCCGTGCGCCGGGGCCTGGTCGGCGAGATCATCGGCCGGTTCGAGCGCAAGGGACTCGCGGTCGACGCGATGGTGTTGCGGTCGATGGATGCCGAGATGGCCGACCAGCACTACGCCGAGCACGTCGACAAGGCGTTCTACCCGCCGCTCAAGGACTTCATGACCTCCGGGCCGCTGGTCGCGCTGGTGGTGTCCGGCGACGAGGTGATCGAGGTGGTCCGGGCGATGATCGGCGCCACCGACGGCCGGAAGGCCGCGGCCGGCACGATCCGGGGCGACCTGGCCCTGTCGAACCGCGAGAACCTGGTGCACGCCTCCGACTCGCCCGAGAGCGCCAAGCGGGAGCTCCAGCTCTGGTTCCCCGAGCTCGGCTGACCGGCCGTGCGGGTCGCCGTCCTCGATGACTACCAGCAGGTGGCCTCGGGGTACGCCGACTGGTCGGGCCTCGATGTCACGTTCTTCGCCGGGCTGGGAGCCGGGCTGGGAGCCGGGCTGGGAGCTGATCTGACCCCGTTCGACGTGATCGTGGCCATGCGCGAGCGCACCCCCTTCCCGGCCGAGGTGCTCGACCGCCTGCCCAACCTGCGCCTGCTCGTCACGACGGGCATGAAGAACGCCGCCATCGACCTGGCCGCCGCGCAGCGGAACGGCATCGTGGTCTGCGGCACCAGGTCGGGTCCACCCGGCGCGGTGGTCGAGCTGACCTGGGGGCTGATCCTGGGGCTGTCCCGACACCTGGTCGCCGAGGACCAGCAGATCAGGGCGGGCGGCTGGCAACACACCGTGGGCCTGAGCCTGAGCGGGCGACGGCTCGGCGTGATCGGTCTCGGGCGACTGGGCACACCGGTCGCCGCGGTCGGCGCCGCCTTCGGGATGGACGTGGTGACCTGGAGCCGGAGCCTGGAGAAGGCGGGCGGGATCACCAAGGACGAGCTGCTGGCCACCTCCGACGTGGTGACCCTGCACGTGCCGCTCACCCCGGCGAGCCGGGGACTGATCGGCCGGGCCGACCTGGCCCGGATGAAGCCGTCGGCCCTGCTGATCAACACGTCCCGTGGCCCGCTGGTCGACGAGGCCGCCCTGCTGGAGGCCCTGTACGCGGGCACGATCGGCGGCGCGGGGCTCGACGTGTTCGACATCGAGCCCCTGCCGGCCGATTCGCCCTGGCGCAGCGCGCCCCGGACCCTGCTCGCCCCGCATCTCGGCTATGTCACCGGCGCCACCTACGAGGTGTTCTTCACCGACGCCGTCGAGGACATCCGGGCCTTCGCCGCCGGCCATCCGATCCGCACGCTCGCGTCATCCTGACGGTCGCCCACCTGGGTGGTGGGTGGGTTGCGCTGACCGACGACCCGCCGCCTCCCCCACCCCGGCACTGGGTGGGCCGAGAATCTAGCGCGGGGAAATGACGATCTCGAGAACTGTCCACAGGCACAGGACGCTGCCCTAGGCGTCCGGCAGGTCCTGCTTGGTGGCGATGGCCAGGCGGTTCCAGACGTTGATGGTGACGATGGCCATCAGGAGGTTGCCCAGTTCGGTCTTGTCGAAGTGGCGGGCGGCCTCGTCCCACACGTTGTCGGGGACGCCGTGTTCGCCGAGCTTGGTGACGGCGTCGGTCAGGGCGAAGGCCGCCCGCTCCTGCTCGGTGAACAGGCTGCCGGCCTCGCGCCAGGCCGACACCGCGAACAGGCGCCGGCTCGACTCGCCGGCCTTCTGTGCCTCGGTGGCGTGCATGTCGACGCAGAAGCCGCAGCCGTTGACCATCGAGGCGCGCAGCTTCACCAACTCGTACAGCTGAGGGTCGTTGTTCTGGCGGGCGTAGATCTCCATGCCCAGGACGGCCTGGTAGGCCCCGGGCGCGACATCGTTCATGTTCAGTCGGCTCATGTGAGGGGGACGAGCCGGCTCCGGGGAACGTGACGTGACCGTGGTCACAGGGTGTCCAGGCTGGCCGTACGCCGGGATTCCAGCTCGAAGATCTTGAGCAGGGCGGCCGCGAGCAGCGCCCAGGCCGAGCCGACGAGCACCTCCAGACCGAGCTGCGGCACCGCCTCGGCGAAGGGGGAGCCGGCGGAGAGCAGGCGGGCCGCCGCGGCCGCGTGGGTGATCGGCAGGACCTGCCCGATCGCGGCCATCCACCCGGGCAGGGCCGCGGCCGGCACGTTCACGCCGGTGAGCAGGAGCATCAGGGCCACCGAGACGTTGGAGACCACCCAGACGTCACGGAACCGGAGGCCGAGCGCGCCCAGGGTGAGCCCGAAGAAGCCGCAGGACAGCGATCCGGCGGCCAGCGCCACGGCCAGCCCGGGCAGCGCGGCCGGCGGGATGCGCAGCCCGAGCAGCAACGCGCCCCCGGCCAGCGTGAACACGGCGATGAGCAGGCCGTTCCCGGCGTACGGGAGGGCGCGCCCGAGGAACACCGCGGTCCGGCTGCGTGGTGACAGCAGGACGTGCCCGAGGGTGCCGTAGCGCCGCTCGTTGGAGATCGCCATGGTGCCGCCGAACACGCAGGCCAGCGAGGCCGCGAGCACCGCGTTGCCGACGATGAAGAAGCGGTCGTCGCCGACCTGGAGCTGCCGGCCGAGGTAGGCGAAGAACAGCAGCTGGAACAGCGGCCCGATCAGCAGCGTGCCGACGAACATGCCGGGCGAGGTCCAGTTGAACAGGGCGCGGTAGGCGATCGTGCCGCCGACCGTGAGCAGGCGGATCGTGTTCATGCCAGGGCCAGGGTGGCGGCGGCGCGGGCGCGGCGTTCGACGTGGGTCAGGGCGATCGCTCCCAGGGTCAGGCCGGCGAGGGAGACGGCGGCGCAGATCGCCACGGACGGCCAGACCGGGCCGCCGGTGGTGGCCTCGCGCAGGGCGCGTGCGGCCCAGGTGGTCGGCAGGGCGGCGGCGATCGGGGTGGTCCAGGTGGGCAGGACCGTGATGGGTACGAGGATCCCGGACACCAGCCACACCGGATACTCGAGCGTGTTGGCCAGCGCGTTGGCGTTGCGCAGCAGCACGAACGTGGCCGCGAGCAGCAGCCCGAACATGCCCAGCGACAGGATCACCACGGGCGCCGCGACCGCGAACGCGACCGGGTGGGCGAGGTCGAGCCGGATCCCGTAGAGCAGCCGGCCCCACAGCAGCGTCGCGAGCAGCGCGTAGGTGCCGGTGAGGGCGGTGGCCAGGGTGATCGGCAGCAGCACGAGCACCGGCCGGCGCGGCGCCAGCATGATCATCTCCAGGGTGCCCTGCCAGCGCTGGTTCTGGATGGCGCCGCCCGAGCCGAACAGCACCGAGGACCAGACGCCCATCATCCCGGCGCCGACCGCGGCCTCGAGCAGGCGATCGGCCGAGCCGCCGGAACGGAACAGGTACACCGCCATGGTCGCCTGGACGATCGGGATGAACAGGCTGATGGTCAGCTCGAGCCCCGAGCGGCTGAGCTGTTTCACGTGAAGCAGCGTGCCGACGGTGATCATCCGCAGCGTTCTCATGAGGCGCTGACGATCGCGACGTAGGCGTCTTCGAGCGTGGGCTCCCGGGTGGACACCCGGCCGAGGCGCACGCCCCCGAGCGCGTGCAGCACCTCACCTTGCACGTCCACCCCGGAATCGGACTGGACGGTGAGGATCTGCAGCGCCCCGCGCGCCTCGACCGCGGCCTCCCGCACCCCGGGCAGCCCCTGCAAGCCGGCCACGGTGTCGTCCGGCACCCCGTACGCCTCGACCTCCACCACCCGGCGCCCGTCCGCGTGCCGGCGCAGTTCGGCCGGCGTGCCCAAGGCCTGGATCCGCCCGTCGGCGATCACCGCGATCCGGTCGCAGAGCTCGTCCGCCTCGGCCATGTAGTGCGTGGTCAGCAGCACCGTGGTGCCGGTCGCGGCCAGGTCGGCGACGGTGCGGCGCAGTTCCCGGGCGGCCACCGGGTCGACCCCGATGGACGGCTCGTCGAGGAACAGCACCTCGGGGGAGTGCAGCAGGCCACGGGCGATGTGCAGGCGCTGGCGCATGCCCCGGGAGTAGCCCTCGACCCGTTCCCGCTCGCGGCCGGTCAGCCGGACCAGTTCCAGCAACTCGGCCATCCGCCGCTTCTGGTCGCGGGCCGGCACCCCGTACAGCTCGGCGAAGTAGCGCAGGTTGTCCAGGCCGGACAGCCGGTCGTAGAGGCCGCGGTCGCCGCCGAACACGTACCCGATCCGCCGGCGTACCTCCCGGGTCTCCTGCTCGACGTCGAACCCGCAGATCCGCGCCGTGCCCGAGGTCGGGATCAGCAGCGTGTTGAGCATCTTGATGGTGGTGGTCTTGCCGGCCCCGTTCGGGCCCAGCAGGCCGAACAGCTCGCCGCGGGCCACGGTCAGATCAACACCGCGCACGGCCTCGATCTCGGTGGTCCGGCGCCGGACAAAACCGGTGCGGCTCCGGTACGTACGCCGCAGTCGCGCGGCCTCGATGGCATCCCCCATGGCCCGGGACGGTAATGACGTGAACCGTCCTCAGGAAACGAATTCGGCCGCTCCCGAATCCAGCAGGGTGACCAGCGCGACGCCGGCCGGCTCGAGCCCGTAGAGCACCCGGCGCCCGGCCCGCCGGCGGTGCACGACGCCCGCCGCCTGGAGCGCGCTCAGATGTTCGGACACCGTCGAGGGGGCCAGGCCCAGCGCGGTGGCCAGCCCGGTCGTGGTGGCCGGGCTGGTCAGGGCGCGCAGCACGGTGGCGCGCCCGCGGCCGATCAGGATGGCCAGCCGATCCGCCGGAGCCGATGGCGCGACGCGATCGGCGAGGACGGCGGCGCCCCGGGACTGGTAGGTCACCATGATCACGTCGGGATCGTCGCCGGAACACAGCAGCGCGCCGCGCGAGAAGATCAGCGGGACCAGCAGCAGTCGCTTGTCGAACGCGTCGAAGCTCTGCTCCAGAGGCTTCACCAGGGTGAGGATCGGGCGCTCCCAGAGCACCCGGTCATGCAGCTTGGCCAGCAGCGCGTCCGGCCCGTCGGCGGCCAGCGCCCGGGCCCGGAGCAGCACCTCCTCCTCGAGCGCGGCGCGCATGGCCGGCCAGTACGGCGCCAGCGCCGCCGCCCAGTAGGCGGCCAGCCCGTCGGACAGCCGGGCGAGCGCCGCCGCCCGGTCGATACGGAACGGCCGCAGGATCTCCGGCTCGCCGTCCGGGTAGTGCTTGGCGAACTGTGCCTCGATCACCTCGGCCGGGGTCGCGCGGAGACCGGCCAGCTCTTCGTCGAGGCTCGGCAGGGCGCTCGGCGGGTGTGGGCCGAGGAAGTCGGGCCAGACCGAGCCGAGCCGGAAGTACAGGAGGACCGGCTCGACCGCCGGGTCGGTGCGCAGGATCTCGCGGGCCCGCGCCGCCCAGTCCTGGTACGGCCACGGCACCGGGCCCGGGTTGCGTTCGAGCAGGAAGAGACCGCAGAGCAGTTCGCAGAGCGGGCTGATCGCGATCCGGGTGCGGGCGAGCGTCGGCTCATCGATCTCGATGCGGATCACCCGGACGAGTTTAGGTGCCGTCCATCTTCCGAGGGTGCCCTCGTCACATCGAGCCGATAGGCCATCATCATGACCTCGATCAGGAGAAGGACCCTGCTGCGGGCCGGTCTGGCCGGGCCGGCGGCTTTCGTCTTCGTGCCACACGGGCGGCCGGTGCTGACCCATGGCGTGCAGAGTGGCGACGCGGCGGCCGAGTCCGCCGTGGTGTGGACGAGGGCCGACCGGCCCGGCCGGATGTGGGTGGAGGTGGCCCGCCGGCCCGACTTCCAGGGCGCGCGGCTGGTCCGCGGCCCGGTGCTCACGCCGGACACCGATCACACCGGCAAGGTGCGGTCTGGAACAACCTGGTGACCGAGGAGAAGTCCAAGGTCGCCGAGACCCTCAAGGAATACCGCGGGCAGTACGCCTACAACCTGCTCGACGAGCACTACCGGCGGTTCGCGGCCCAGGTGCCGCAGCTGAACCAGTGGGACGACCACGAGGTGACCAACAACTGGTACCCGGGGGAGATCCTGGACGACGCCCGCTACACCGAGAAGCGGGTGGACGTGCTCGCGGCCCGGGCCATGCGGGCGTACCACGAATGGGTGCCGACGCCCGAGTCGGCGGGAACGGTTTACCGCAAGCTGTCGTACGGTCCGCTGCTCGACATCTTCGTGCTCGACATGCGGACGTTCAAGGACGTCAACGACGGCAACACGTACGCCGACCCGGACCGCGGCCTGCTCGGCGCCGAGCAGCGCGAGTGGCTGATCAACGGCCTGAGGCGCAGCCCGGGGCGTTCGGCCCGAACGCGATGGACGCCACGTTCGGGCCGGAGGTGGTGTTCAGCCACACCCCGCCGGCCGCCAACACCTCACCCGCCCAGGGCTTCCAGCACTTCGGCGAGGTGGAGATCGACGGGCGGAGCAAGGCGTTCACCGTGCACCTGCGCGACCGTGACGGCGTGTCGCTCTGGACCACCACGCTGCCGGCTCCCTGATCCGGTAACCGCAGGTCGAACTCCCGGCCCGGGGTCACCCGGGCCGGGAGATCGGCGCGGACTTTCAGGGTGGCGTGGTTTAGTCTCTTCACGCCCCCTCTACACGTTGTTCCCTCCCGGAGGAACCCGTTGCCGCTGCTCTATTCGTTCGGAAAGATCACCGTCGGTAATGCGATGATCTTGGGCTGGCGGCCGCGTGTCGAAGGCCTGGAGAACATTCCGAAGAGCGGCGGCGCGATCTTCGCGAGCAACCACCTGTCCGTCGCCGACGAGCTCTTCCTCGGCGCGACGGTGCCGCGACACCTGGCCTTCTGGGCCAAGTCGGACTACTTCGACGGCACCGGTCTGCGCGGCCGGTTCAACCGCTTCATCATGGAGGGCCTCGGCGCGATCCGGGTCGACCGGTCCGGCGGCCGGGCCGCGCTGGGCGCGTTCGACGCCGCCATCCCGGCGCTCAAGGCCGGTGACATGGTGGTCGTCTATCCCGAGGGCACCCGCTCGCCGGACGGCAAGCTCTACCGCGGCCGCACCGGCGCCGCCCGGCTCGCCGTCGGCGCGGGCGTCCCGATCATCCCGGTCGGCGTGATCGGCACCGAGAAGATCCAGCCCATCGGTCAGCCGTACCCGAAGCTGGTGGGCTGGGGCAAGGCCACGATCAAGTTCGGGAAGCCGATCGAGGCGGCCGGCCGGCCCGACGACCGCACCGCGTTGCGGGTGCTCACCGACGAGGTGATGGCCGAGATCCAGAAGCTGACCGGCCAGGAGTACGTGTCGCGTTACGCGCCCACCAAGCCGCAGAAGGACGACGACCCAGCCGCCTAGCGCCTGTCAAAAACCTAGGGCGCACGACTGCCGCGGGCCGCCTCCTGCTCGACCAGCTGGTCGAGATCCTTGAGCCGGTCCAGCCCGCGCAACGGCTGACGCATCCGATAGTTGTCGCGCAGCTTCGGCTCGTTGCGGTGCAGGAAGGCCCAGTAACCGGCGGTGAACGGGCAGGCGTTGTCGCCCACCCGCACCCTGGGGTCGTACCGGCAGCCGCCGCAGTAGTCGCTCATCCGGTCGATGTAGGCGCCACCGCCCGCGTACGGCTTGGAGCTCATCCGAGCCGGCGTCGAGATCGGCGAACCATCGGGGTACGCGGCCGGCGGCGCCCAGTTCGTTGGCGCGGCGGTAGCCCGGCTCGAAGTACCAGTAGAGGTGCCAGACGAAGTCGCGCCGGCCGAGGATCTGCCGGACGAAAGCCCTCGACCGAGGCCAGCGGCGCGTCGCCCGCGCGGTGGGCGTCCTCGGCCCGGTGGATCACCTCGATCGGGTCGAGCAGGCTCAGGTTGATCGGCGCCGGGAGCAGGCTGTGCGCCATCCACGGATCACCGGCCAGCATCGCGTCCTCGTACCGGCCGAACGTGGGCAGCCGGTGCTCGACGAAGTGGTTCAGCCGGGCCAGCGCCTCACGCCGGGTCGCCGGGAACAGCCGCGGCCCGTCGCGGCCCAGGAACGTGACGCCGTCCTCGCGTTCCCAGCGGTCCAGGTCGGCGCGAACCTGCTCGTCGATCTCGTCCTCGACGATCTTCGGGGGCTCGGGTACGCCCAGAGCAGCCGTCCTCGGCGGTGGCTCCCGGTTGTCGGCGTCCAGGTTCCACCGGCCGCCGGCCGGCTCGGCCCCGTCCATCAGCACTGGAAGCGGCGGCGCCGGAACACCGCCTTCGACTCGATCAGCAGGACCGGCTGCTCCGGCGCGTCGAGGAAGTGCGGGCCGAGCTGGTCGGCGAACAGCCATCGGGTCACGGGTTTTTTCTACCCGCGGTTGAGCACCGCACTCCGCAGAACCGCGGTGAGATCGGCGCTGTCGGCGATGGAACGCCTGGTCATCAGCACGGTCACCAGGCTGCCGTGGTCGGCCCAGGCGCACACCACGACGGTGTTGCGGCCGGCCCGGCCCTTGCCGCAGCGCTCGTGCACGCCGGTCTCGCCCATGTCGAACGGCCGCACGTCCTCGATGTCGTAGTCCGGGGTGAGCTGCCGGATCTGCGCCTCGACGTCCTGCTCCGGGGTGATCCGCAGGCCGGTGGTGCCGAAGATGGTGACCCGCTTGCCGTTGCCGTCGGCGTAGATGCCGGCGAACGCCTGGCCGCCGTCGCTGAGTTCGGCGGCCAGGCGCTGGGCGGCGCGGCGGCTGGTGGCGTCGTCGCGGCGGTCGAGGTCGGAGACGGAGTCGGGCAGGCTGGCGCTGACCGGGTACTGGCCGGCCGCAGGCCACAGGAAGATCGCCGGGACGCCGGCGCAGAAGACCAGGCTGAGCAGGGCGAACGTGCCCAGGGTGCGCAGCGGGCGGCGCTTCTTGCGCGGCGGCGGCAGGCCCTTCCGGGGCGGGCGCTGGGGTCCCGGCAGGCCGGGCGGGCGCGGCGGGCCGGGCGGCCGCTGGACGACCTGCCGGGCGTATTCCGGCGGGACGGAGGTGGGCCGGGGCTGGACCGGGACGCGGTTGACCGGCGGCGGGGGCTGCTTCTGGGCCCGCTTCGCCTCGCGCTTCTCGGCGCGCGTCGGCTTCGGAGGCGGCGGTGGCGGCAGAGGCGGTGGCGCCGGGGCAGGAGCCGGGGCGGGCGCGTCGATGCGGGTCGGTGGCGGCGCCGGCGCCTCGATGCGGGTCGGCGGCATCGGCGCGGGCGCCGGCATGGGCGCCGGGAGCTGCAGCGGGTCCCAGGGGGTGTCCTGGCCGGCCCACGGGTCGACGGCCGGCGTCGTGCCCCAGTCGTCGTCCTCGTCCGCGGCGGCGGCCGTGCGGCGCGGCCAGAGGGACTTCTTCGGCTGCGGCGGAGGGATGGCGGCCGACCCGCTCCAGCGCGCCGGAGCGTCCACAGTCGAGGGGTCACCGTCCGCCGCGATCCTCGTCGGGTCGGGCGATCGGGCGTCCGGGGGATTCCCGCCCGGCTGATCGGCCATCCGTTCGTATCCTCCTAAGGCTGGGCGTCGCACCCCTGGTGTGACGCCAAACCCCAGGTTATCCGGGGTGTGCCAGGCCTTGGACGGCCGTCGAACCAGACACCGGCTCACAAATGCCGGACAACCTGACCGTCGTGCGGAACGCTCCGGAGTCGTAAGGTGACCCCACGATGAATACGACCGCGCGCAACGCCGTGACCGTGACCGGTAACCCCTCCGGGCAGCCGATCATGTTCGTCCACGGCTACGGCTGTGATCAGAACATGTGGCGCCTCGTCACTCCCGCCTTCGCCGACACCCATCGGATCGTGCTGTTCGACCACGTCGGCAACGGCAAGTCCGACCTGCGGGAGTACGACGAGAAGAAGTACTCCACCCTGAACGGGTACGCCGACGACGTGCTGGAGATCATCGACGAGCACGGCCTGAGCGACGTGGTCTTCGTCGGCCACTCGGTGAGCGCGATGATCGGCATCCTGGCCGCGATCCGCGAGCCCGAGAAGTTCGCCAAGCTGGTGCTGATCGGCCCGTCGCCGCGTTACCTCGACGACGAGGGCTACACCGGCGGCTTCCAGCGCGCCGACCTCGAGGACATGCTCGACTCGCTGGACAGCAACTATCTGGGCTGGTCGAGCGCGATGGCGCCGGTGATCATGGGCCATCCCGAACGGCCCGAGCTGGCCGACGAACTGAAGAACAGCTTCTGCCGCACCGACCCGGAGATCGCCCGGCACTTCGCCCGGGTCACGTTCCTCTCCGACAACCGCGCCGACCTGCCCCGGCTGCGGACGCCGGCGCTCGTGCTCCAGTGCTCGGACGACGTCATCGCCCCGACACCCGTGGGGGAGTACGTGCATGCCCAACTCCCGGGTAGCACACTGGTCTACATGAATGCCACGGGTCACTGTCCCAACCTCAGCGCGCCCGACGAGACGATCGCCGCCATTCGGGCCTACTTGTAGGCATGGATGACCGGGACGTGACTCAGGATCTGCGCGTGCCGTGGGAGGAGGATCCCAGCGAGTTGTATGAGCACGCTCCGTGCGGATATCTGACCACCACGCCCGACGGCACCATCGTCAAGGTCAACGAGACGTTCCTCGCCTGGACCGGCTACACCCGCGCTGAGCTGGTCGGCGTCCGTCGCTTCCGCGATCTGCTGACGCCCGGCGGGCAGATCTACCACGAGAGTCACTACGCGCCGCTCCTGCGGATGCAGAACGATGTGCACGAGGTCGCCTTCGATCTGGTCTGCGCCGACGGCCGCCGGCTGCCCGCGCTGATCAACTCGATGCTCGGCCGCGACCCGGCCGGACTGCCCCGCCTGATCCGAACCATGATCTTCAACGCCACCGAACGGCGCGGGTACGAGCGGGAACTGCTGAACGCCCGCCGCATCGCCGAGGACTCCGAGCGCCGGGTGCGCGTACTCCAGACGATCGTCGCGGGCCTGGCCGCCGCGGCCACCGAGGCCGAGGTCGCCGAGGTTCTGGCCGGCGCGCCCGGTCCGGCCTTCGGCGCCACCGCGAGCAGCGTCTGGCTCACCGGCGCCGACCGCGGCGGGCTGATCGAGGTCTCGGCGGCCGACCCGGGCGTGACCGCCGGCGCGGCGGCCGAGGTGGCCCGCCGGGGCGAGCTCGAGGTGATCAGCGCGCCGGAGAAGGCCGAGGACCGGTTCGGCGGGCTGGCCGAGGCCATGCGCGACGCCGGTCGGACCCTGGCCGTGCTGCTGCCGCTGGCCACCGGCCCGGCCGACGACCAGACCGAGGTTCGCGGGGTGCTCGCGTTCAGCTTCGCCGAGCCGCGCGAGCTCAGCGAGAGCGAACTGCTGGTGATCCGGCTGCTCGGCCAGCAGGGCGGGCAGTCGCTGGACCGGGCCCGGCTGTACGACGCGGCGCGGCTGCGCGAGGCGCGGGTCACCTTCCTGGCCGGGACGACCCGCGAGATGGACGAGGAGAACCGGCTCACCGCCCGGGCCAAGCGCCTGGTCGAGCGGCTGGTGCCGGAGGTCGCCGAGTGGGCCTCGGTGCGCCTGCAGGTGGGTGGCCCGCCCGGGCTGCTCGCCGAGTCGGGCGGCCCGCCACCCGACCCCGAGCTGATCGCCGACCAGATCGCCCGGGTCACGGTCAGCGGCGAGGCGCTGTGGCCGGCTGCCGACGCCACCGAGGTGGGCACCGCGGTGCTGCCGCTGACCGCCCGCGGCCTGGTGCTGGGCACGCTGGCGCTGCGGCTCGAGGGCGCCCGCCGGACCGTGGCCGAGTCGGGTTTCCTGACCGAACTGACCTCGCGCGCCGCGCTGGCCCTGGAGAACGCCCGGCTCTACGAGCAGGAGCGGGCGGTCGCCCGTACGCTGCAGCGCAGCCTGCTCTCCGGGTCGACGCCCCGCGACTCGCGGTTCGTGGTCGAGACGCAGTACCACGCGGCGGCGCAGGGCCTGGAGGTCGGCGGCGACTGGTTCGACGCCTTCATGATCTCGCCGGACAAGCTGGCCGTCGTGGTCGGTGACGTGGTCGGCCGGGGCATCGACGCGGCCGCCACCATGGGCCAGCTGCGCAGCGCGGTCCGGGCCGTGGCCTCGGCCGACGCCGGACCGGCCAAGGTGCTGCGGAAGCTCGACCGGTTCGTCGACCGGGTGATCACCGCGAAGATGGCGACCGTCGCCTACTGCGAGATCAACCTGGCCACCAACGTGATGACGTACGCCTGCGCCGGCCACCTCCCGCCGCTGCTGCATGAGCCGGCCAGCCAGGCCCGCTACCTGATGGGCGCCCGGTCCGCGCCGCTCGGCTCGCGGGCCGGCAAGCGCGACCGGGTGGAGGAGAAGGTCAAGCTGGCCTCCGGCAGCCGCCTGCTGCTCTACACCGACGGCCTGGTCGAGCGCCGCAACCGCCCGATCGACCAGGGCCTGGACACGATGGCCCGGGAGTGGGCCCGGCGCCGGGACGCGCCCACGGCCGGGCTGGCCGCCGGGTTCGCCGACCTGATGGTGGGCACCGACCACACCGACGACGTCTGCCTGCTCTGCCTGACCCTGGGCACCGACGAGCGCCTGGAGCGTTCCATCGGCGCTGACCCGATGCAGATTGCACTGCTCCGCAAGGAGATGAAGGCCTGGCTGATCACGCACCAGGTGGACGAGGAGAGCGTCCAGGGCGTGCTGCTGGCCTGCTCGGAGGCGGTCGCCAACGCGATCGAGCACGGCTATCGGGACGACCCGTTCGGTCAGGTCGAGATCGTCGCGACGGTGTCGGGCGAGGCCGTCGAGGTGGTCGTGGCCGACCGGGGCGTGTGGCGGCCGGCCCGCTCCGACGTGTCGCGTGGGCGGGGGCTTCAACTCATCCGACAGGTGATGGATCATGTGTCGTTCGATCGGAGCGCCGGCACCGTGGTGACCATGCGGCGCACCCGGAAGGAGAACGCGTGAACCACGAGGCGGGCAAGGCGGTCGCCTACTCGCGCCGTGGACCGGTCGCCGTGGTCTCGATCACCGGCGAGATCGACCTCGCCACCGCGGCCGCGATCGGCCGGGAGATCGTCGGGTACGTGGGCGGCGAGGACCCGGTCGTGATCGACCTGACCTCGGTGTCGTTCCTGGACAGCGCCGGGGTGCGGCTGCTCGACTGGATCGTCGGCGACATGGACGATCGGGGCCGCGGCATCCGGCTGGTCGTCGGCGCGACCGGGCCGGCCCGGATGACGCTCCAGCTGTGCGCCTTCCGGGACGATCTCCTCGCCACCGATCTCGACAAGGCCGCGGCCGACCTGGGCGGGTAAGCCGCACGTCCGCCGCCCCGCCCACCACCCAAAGCCGGACTGAAGGCGGCTAGTCTGGGTCCCCATGAGCGTCGCTTCCGTCTTCCCCCAGCTCGAACTGCTGCTGCCCCGGGTCAGCAAGCCGATCCAGTACGTGGGTGGCGAGCTCGGCGCCGTCGTCAAGGACTGGGACTCCGCCAGCGTCCGCTGGGCGCTGATGTATCCCGACGCGTACGAGGTGGGCCTGCCCAACCAGGGCGTGCAGATCCTCTACGAGGTGCTCAACGAGCAGCCCGACGTGCTGGCCGAACGCACCTACGCGGTCTGGCCCGACCTCGAGGCGCTGATGAAGGAGAACGGCGTCCCGCAGTTCACCCTCGAGGCGCACCGCCCGGTTCACGCCTTCGACGTGCTGGGTGTCTCGTTCGCCACCGAGCTGGGCTACACCAACCTGCTCTCCGCGCTCGACCTCGCCCAGATCCCGATGCTGGCCGCCGACCGGGGCGACGAGTTCCCGATCGTGCTGGCCGGCGGGCACGCCAGCTTCAACCCCGAGCCGATCGCCGACTTCATCGACGCCGCCGTGCTGGGCGACGGTGAGGAAGCCGTGCTGGAGATCACCGGCATCATCCGGGAGTGGAAGGCCGAGGGCCGTCCCGGCGGGCGCGACGAGCTGCTGCTGCGTCTGGCGCGTACCGAGAGTATCTATGTCCCTCGCTTCTACGACGTCGACTACCTGCCCGACGGGCGGATCCAGCGCATCGTCCCCAACCGGCCGGACGTGCCGTTCCGGGTGCACAAGCGGACCACGATGGATCTCGACGCGTGGCCGTACCCGAAGAAGCCGCTGGTCCCGCTGGCCGAGACGGTCCACGAGCGGTACGCGGTGGAGATCTTCCGGGGCTGCACCCGCGGCTGCCGGTTCTGCCAGGCGGGCATGATCACCCGCCCGGTGCGTGAGCGCTCGATCACCACGGTGGGCCAGATGGTGAAAGAGGGCCTGGAGTTCTCCGGGTTCAACGAGGTGGGCCTGCTGTCGCTGTCCAGCGCCGACCACTCGGAGATCGGCGACATGTGCTCCGGCCTGGCCGAGCAGTACGCCGACACCAACGTCTCGCTGTCCCTGCCCTCGACCCGGGTCGACGCGTTCAACATCGACCTGGCCCAGGAGCTCTCCCGCAACGGGCGGCGCACCGGCCTCACCTTCGCCCCCGAGGGCGGCTCGGAGCGGATCCGCAAGGTCATCAACAAGATGGTGACCGAGGAGGACCTGATCCGGACGGTCGTCACGGCCTACTCCAACGGCTGGCGGCAGGTGAAGCTCTACTTCATGTGCGGCCTGCCCACCGAGACCGACGAAGATGTGCTGCAGATCGGCCGGATGGCCCACGAGGTGATCAAGGCCGGCCGGGCCGCCGCCGGCACCAAGGACATCCGCTGCACGGTCTCCATCGGCGGGTTCGTGCCCAAGCCGCACACCCCGTTCCAGTGGGCGAAGATGGAACGGCCCGAGGTGATCGACGCTCGGCTCAAGATGCTCAAGCAGGAGATCAACTCGGACCGGTCGCTGGGCCGGGCGATCGGCTACCGCTACCACGACGGCGAGCCGTCGCTGATCGAGGGCCTGCTGTCCCGCGGCGACCGGCGGGTCGGCCAGGTGATCCGCCGGGTCTGGGAGAAGGGCGGCCGGTTCGACGGCTGGTCCGAGCACTTCTCGTACGCGCGGTGGGTCGAGGCCTGCGCCGAGGTGTTGCCCGCGTTCGGCGTCGACCTCGACTGGTTCACCACCCGCGAGCGCGAGCAGCTCGAGGTTCTGCCCTGGGACCACCTCGACTCCGGTCTCGACAAGGACTGGCTCTGGCAGGACTGGCAGGACTCCATGTCCGAGTACGAGCAGGACGACTGCCGCTGGACGCCCTGCTTCGACTGCGGCGTGTGCCCGTCCATGGACACCGAGATCCAGATCGGGCCCACCGGCAAGAAGCTGCTGCCGCTGACCCCGGTGAACAGCCTCCGGGTGCCGGTCTGAGATGGCGCCCAAGAACCAGCCCGCCGGCGGTCAGGCGCCGGTGGTCCAGCGGATCCGGATCCGGTACGCCAAGCGTGGCCCGTTGCGCTTCACCTCACACCGCGACTTCGCTCGTGCGTTCGAACGGGCGTTGCGGCGTGCGGCCGTACCCATCGCCTTCTCCCAGGGTTTCCACCCCCACCCCAAGATCTCGTACGCGAGCGCGGCGCCCACCGGCGTGGCCAGCGAGGCCGAATACCTGGAGATCGCTCTCCAGGCCCCGGTCGACCCGGCCGAGCTGCGGGTCGCGCTGGACGCGGCACTGTCGCCCGGCCTGGACGTGCTCGACGCGGTGATCGCCCGTGAGGGGACCAGCCTGGCCGAGCGGATCGACGCGTCGCGGTGGCGCCTGGAGCTCCCGGGCGTGGCGACGGCCGACGCCGCGGACGCTCTGCAACGGTTCATGAGCGCTCCGGAAGTGCAGGTCGAGCGCATGACCAAGCAGGGCCGGCGGACCTTCGACGCGCGGGTGGCGGTGACTTCCGGCACCGTGATCGACGAACCTGGCGCACCTTCCGGGGAGGTCGCGTCGCCGTGTGCGATACTCGACCTTGTCGTACGGCAGGTCACGCCCGCCGTTCGACCCGATGACGTCCTGTCCGGTCTACGCGTGGTGGCCGGTCTGGAGCCGCCGGCGCCGCCTCGAGCGACCCGGCTGGCCCAGGGTTCACTCACCGCGCAGGGGAATTTCGTCGATCCGTTGGACGCGGATCGCGAGGACGTACCCATCGGAGGGCGTTAGCCGATTCGGCTGGCGTCCGTCGGAGACTTCGGTCGACTCGGCCGCCACCACGGCGGGCGGGCCCGAAAAACTTGCGGCGACCCTGCGTGGCAGCGCTCACACGCGCCCGGGGCCGCCAGAACTGGAGAGCCCATGCTCGATAACGAGCCTCAGGGTGGAAACGAGGGCGAGGTCACACCTCAGCCTGCGGAGGCCACCGAGAGCAACGCAGCCGTCACGCCCGTGAAGCGGACGAGGGCCCGGAAGAAGGCCGCCCCGGCGGCCGTGCCGCCGGAACCTCCCGCCGACGAGCCCGGCGCGGCCGTCGAGGCAGCCGCGACCGAGGCGCCGGCCCGCGTCCGCCGGACCAGGAAGAAGGCGGCGCCGGCCGTTTCCTCCTCGCCGGTCGACGAGGTGGCCGGGGTGCCGGCCGAGGCGCCGGCCACGCCGGAGGCCGAGGCGCCGCCCGCGGAGAAGCCGGTCAAGCGCACCCGGGCCCGGAAGAAGGCCGCGCCGCCGCCGGTCGAGGAGCCGGTGGCCGTCGTCGAGCCCGAGGACGAGGAAGACACCGCGATCGTCGTCCTCCCGCTGGAGGACGAGCTGGTCGAGGAGGACAAGCCGGCCCGGCCGCGGGCCGCCGCCGTGCCCGCCGCGGTGCTGTTCATCCCGCCCGACGCGCAGGTGGCGGAACTGCCCGCCCCGGCCCGTCGCAGCCGGAAGAAGGCCGTCCCGGCCGTCGTCGAGGCCGAGGTCCCGGAGCAGCCGGTGGCCGAGGACGAGCCGGTCGAGGAGGCGCCGCGCCGGAGCAGCCGTCGCCGTCGCCGCGGCGGGGCCGAGGAGGCGCCCGCCGAGACCGAGGCCCCCGCGGCCGCGGTCGTCGAGCTGCCCCCGCTGGACGAGATCGACGAGAGCGCGGACGACGTCGAGGACGAGGACTCCGCCGACGAGGGTGACGACGACGATGACTCGGCCGCCGGCCGCCGCCGTCGCCGCCGTGGCCGTCGTGGCCGGGGCCGGGGCAAGGGCCCGTCCGACGAGGGCGATGACGCCGAGCCCGCCGCGGCCGACGCCGGCGAGGCGGAGGCCGAGGGCGAGGACGACGAGGAGAGCGACGAGGGCGACGGGGTGACCCGCCGCCGCCGCCGGCGCCGGCGCAAGGGCTCCGGTGGCAGCGACGATTCGGGTGGCGTCGAGGACGGCGTGCACACCGTGGTGCGGGTCCGTGAGCCGCGCCGCAGCGACGAGGTGCAGGGCGTCTCCGGCTCGACCCGGCTCGAGGCCAAGCGCCAGCGCCGCCGGGACGGCCGCGAGCAGCGCCGGACCCGTCCGCCGATCCTCAGCGAGTCGGAGTTCCTGGCCCGCCGCGAGGCGGTCGACCGGGTGATGGTGGTGCGCCAGAAGCCCGACCGCACCCAGATCGCCGTGCTCGAGGACGGCGTCCTGGTCGAGCACTACGTGTCCCGGTCCACCTCCGGCACCATGGTCGGCAACGTGTACCTGGGCAAGGTCCAGAACGTGCTGCCCAGCATGGAGGCGGCGTTCGTGGACGTCGGCCGGGGCCGCAACGCGGTGCTCTACGCCGGCGAGGTCAACTGGGACGCCACCGGGCTGGAGGGTCGCGCCCGCTCGATCGAGCAGGCGATGCGCTCCGGCGACTCGGTGCTGGTCCAGGTGACCAAGGACCCGATCGGGCACAAGGGCGCCCGGCTGTCCAGCCACATCGCGCTGTCCGGCCGGCACCTGGTCTACGTGCCCAACGGCAACGCCTCCGGAATCAGCCGCAAGCTGCCGGACACCGAGCGCAAGCGGCTCCGCGACGTGCTGAAGAAGCTGGTGCCGGATGGCGCGGGCGTGATCGTGCGGACCGCGGCCGAGGGCGCCAGCGAGGACGAGCTGGCCCGCGACGTCAAGCGGCTGCAGGCGCAGTGGGAGGACATCCAGGCCAAGGCCGCGCAGGGGCACGCCCCGGCCGCCCTGTCCGAGGAGCCCGACCTGGTCATCCGGGTGGTCCGCGACCTCTTCAACGAGGACTTCAACGACCTCGTGGTCCAGGGCGACCAGGCCTACGGCGAGATCGAGAACTACCTGAACAGCGTCTCGCCCGACCTGGTCGAGCGGCTGCACCGGCACACCGGCGTCTCCGACGTCTTCGCCGACAAGCGGATCGACGAGCAGATCCTCAAGGGCCTGGACCGCAAGGTCTTCCTGCCCTCGGGTGGCCACCTGGTGATCGACCGCACCGAGGCGATGACGGTGGTCGACGTCAACACCGGTAAGTACACCGGCGCGGGCGGCAACCTGGAGGAGACGGTCACCCGCAACAACCTGGAGGCGGCCGAGGAGATCGTGCGTCAGCTGCGGCTGCGCGACCTCGGCGGCATCGTGGTGATCGACTTCATCGACATGGTGCTGGAGAGCAACCGCGACCTGGTGCTGCGCCGGCTGACCGAGTGCCTGGGCCGTGACCGGACCAAGCACCAGGTCACCGAGATCACCTCGCTGGGCCTGGTGCAGATGACCCGCAAGCGGATCGGCGCGGGCCTGCTGGAGGCGTTCAGCGAGACCTGCGATCACTGCAAGGGCCGCGGGGTGATGATCCACACCGAGCCGGTGCCGGAGAAGCGCTCGTCCGGCGCGGTGAACCAGGTGAAGTCGGTGGCCGCGGCGACCACGCCGGCCACGCCGACCAAGTCGTCGTCCCGGCGGCGGGGCCGGAACACCGAGCCGGCGCCGGTGGAAGAGCCGGTGGCCGAGCTCGTGGTCATCGACGAGCCGGACGACGAGCCGCTGGAGTTCGAGGTCGCGGTCGAGGCGGACGAGCCGGTGGCGCCGGTCGAGCCGGTGGCGCCGGCGGCTCCGGTCACCGGGTCGGGCATCATCGGCTCCAAGAAGGTGCTGACCACCAGCGACAACGACGACGACTACGACATGAGCGGGTACGACCTGTCCCGTTTCGAGTCGAACGGCTCGGCGGCGCCGCTGGCCGGTTCCGACGACCCGGACGCCGCGGGTGACGAGGACGAGGACGAGGACGACGAGCCGGTGGGCGCCGGCGCCGGTGGCCGGCGACGGTCGCGGCGCGGGGGAACCCGGCGGCGTACCCGCCCCTGATCGATCCGGGGATGGCGGTTCGGTAAAGAAAGTTAACTGCCGAGCCGCCATCGCCATCGACGTCGGTTACTCTCTCCCGATGCGACGCCTGCTACTCCTGCTCCCGCTGCTGTTCAGCCTGCCGATCGCCGCGTGCTCGTCGTCGCCCGACGCCGCCGCGACGACGGCGACCCCGGGCGCGATCCCGCCGCCGGCCACCGCGGCCGCCCCCAGCGGCGCCCCGGCCAAGGCGGCCGGGGGTGACGCCGCGCTGTCGAAGGACACCAAGGCCATCTGCACCCAGGCCGACAAGGTGACCGCCCAGTTCGGCGCGACCTTCACGCGGGACCTGAAGGTGCTCACCGGGGCCACCGACGCCGTCAAGGCCGAGGTCGAGCAGAAGACCAAGCGTGACGTGCAGAACTTCTCGTTCGCCCTGAAGGACCTCTCCACCCTGGCCGGCGACGCCGGGCTGAAGAAGGCCCTGGGCGAGATGAGCACCGAGGTCAAGGCGCTCAACGGCGACGTGCGCAAGCTGGACGCCGACAAGCTGGGAGAGCTCAGCGGAACGCTGGACAAGGCCTGCGGGCGGGGCTGACCCCGGTTTGGGCTCTGCCGCCTCGATGAAGTAGGCTAATCAACGGCGCTTTTCCAGGCGCCCTCTTCCTGTGCGGCCCTTGGGGTCGAGCGTTAGACGAGCACGGTAAGACGAGCACCATCCGCCAAGCAGCGCAATCGTGGGCTGCGTAAGTGTCAGGGAGTCCGCGTCCGATGTACGCGATCGTCAAGACCGGCGGCAAGCAGTACAAGGTTGCCGAGGGCGACGTGATCGAGGTCGAGAAGCTTGCTGGTGCTCCCGGCGACTCGCTGACGCTCGCTCCGCTCCTCCTCGTCGACGGTGACGATCTGGTGACCGATGCGGCCAAGCTTGCCAAGGTGACGGTGTCCGGCGAGATCGCCGAGCACACCAAGGGTCCGAAGATCCGGATCCACAAGTTCAAGAACAAGACCGGCTACCACAAGCGCCAGGGTCACCGTCAGCCGCTGACCCGCGTCAAGGTCACCGGCATCTCCACCGGGAAGTAGGGGGCGCAGTCATGGCTCACAAAAAGGGTGCTTCCAGCTCGCGGAACGGTCGCGACTCCGCCGCCCAGCGGCTCGGTGTCAAGCGTTTCGGCGGCCAGCTGGTCAACGCGGGCGAGATCCTGATCCGCCAGCGCGGCACGAAGTTCCACCCGGGCGACCTGGTCGGCCGGGGCGGCGACGACACGCTGTTCGCCCTCGCGCAGGGCAACGTGTTGTTCGGCACCAAGCGTGGCCGCAAGACGGTCAGCATCGTGCCGGTCGCGCAGTAACTTCTTTTTTCCGGCGGGCCGCGGACCTCAGGGTCCCGCGGCCCGTTTGTGTTTTCGGGCAGGAGACAACAGTGACCACCTTCGTCGACCGCGTCGTCCTTCATCTGCAGGCAGGTGACGGCGGGCACGGCTGCGTGTCCGTGAAGCGGGAGAAGTTCAAGCCGCTCGGCGGCCCGGACGGCGGCGACGGCGGCCACGGCGGCGGCATCACGCTCGAGGTCGACCCGCAGCAGCACACCCTGCTCGACTTCCACTTCCGGCCGCACGTCAAGGCGACCAACGGCGCCGGCGGGGCGGGCGCCAACCGGGACGGCGCGAACGGCGCCGACCTGGTGCTCAAGGTGCCGGACGGCACGGTCGTGATGACCACCGAGGGCGAGGTGCTGGCCGACCTGATCGGGGCGGACGCCTCCTTCGAGGTGGCCCGCGGCGGCCGCGGCGGGCGCGGCAACCACTCGCTGGCCAACACCCGGCGCAAGGTGCCGGGTTTCGCCGAGCTGGGCGAGCCGGGCGACCAGCTCGACGTGGTGCTCGAGCTGAAGAGCGTCGCCGACGTCGGCCTGGTCGGCTTCCCGTCGGCCGGCAAGTCGTCGCTGATCTCGGTGATCTCGGCGGCCAAGCCCAAGATCGCCGACTACCCGTTCACCACCCTGGTGCCCAACCTGGGCGTGGTGCAGGCCGGCGAGGAGACCTTCACGGTCGCCGACGTGCCCGGCCTGATCCCGGGCGCGGCCACCGGCAAGGGCCTGGGCATGCAGTTCCTGCGGCACATCGAGCGGACCTCGGTGCTGCTCCACGTGCTCGACTCGGCGGCGCCGGAGATCGAGCGCGACCCGCTGGCCGATCTGGACGCGATCGAGGCCGAGCTGGCCGCGTACGGCGGACTGGAGGACCGGCCGCGGATGGTCGTCCTCAACAAGATCGACATCCCGGACGGGCGGGACCTGGCCGAGATGGTCAAGCCCGACCTGGAGGCGCGCGGCTACCAGGTGTTCATGGTGAGCGCGGTGACCCGCGAGGGCCTCAAGGAACTGATCTTCGCGCTGGCCCGGGCGGTCGACGAGCACCGGCTGGCCGCGCCGCCGGCCGAGCCGTCCCGGACCGTGGTGCGGCCGCGCGCGGTCGACGAGAAGGGCTTCACCGTCGAGCAGGACGGCGAAGGCGTGTGGGTCGTCCGCGGCGTCCAGGTCGAGCGCTGGATCCGGCAGACCAACTTCGACAACGACGAGGCCGTGGGCTACCTGGCCGACCGGCTGGATCGCCTCGGGGTGGAGGCCACCCTGGCCAAGAAGGGCGCGCAGCCGGGCGACCCGGTGCGGATCGGCGCCCAGGAGTTCGACTACCAGCCCGCCGCCAGCGCCTACGTCCAGGGCCCGCGTGGCACCGACTCCCGGCTGGAGGACGAGAACCACCGGCCCAGCGCCGCCCAGCGCCTGGCCGCCCGCAAGGCACGCCGGATGCGCTCGGACGACGAGCTGCTGCACATGTCCGACGACGGCACGATCACCACGGTGGCCAACGCGACCCGACCGGTCCTGGTGGAGGGCGACGACACCGAGGGATAGATTCCCGGCCAGCTGGGCGCAACCCTGGCGAAACGGACGACGACTAGGCTTCGAGCGTGCAGATCCAGGCGCGCGAGGCGCTCGACCCCGAAGTCGCCGCCCTGGTCACGGCGCAGCAGCGAGAGCTGGCCGAGTCCGGCGACGAGTTCGTCTACCCGGCCCCTGACGTCCATTACCTGGTCGCGCTGATCGGCGGCCGGGCCGTCGCCTGCGGTGGCTGGCAGCCCCTGGAGGAGGGGGTGGCCGAGCTGAAGCGGATGTTCGTGCGGCCGTCCTACCGCGGTCAGGGCATCGCCCGGGCACTGGTCGTGGCGCTCGAGGAAGAGGCGCTGGCGGCCGGCCACACCACGGTGCGGCTGGAGACCGGCGTCTACCTCACCGGCGCGATCGCGCTCTACCGCTCGGCGGGTTACCGGCCCATCCCGGTGTACGGGGAATACGTCGGCAACCCGCTCAGCGTGTGCTTCGAGAAGCGCCTTCCGGCGTTGGTTCAATAGGCGTAGAGGCCCATGGCCGACCGGGCGCGGCGGCCAGGATGTCAGCACGTTGGTGACGCCGTGCTGTCGACACGCGCGCGAGACGAGGATATCCCGGACTTTCTACCGGCATGATTGGCGTATGCCCAGCCTGACCCGTGCCGAGGCCGCCGATCGGGCCGCGACGATCGAAGTCGAGTCGTACGAGATCGACCTGGATCTGACCGATCCGGCCGGCTCGTTCCTGTCCCGGACCGTGGTGCGGTTCGCCGCGACCCCGGGTGGCTCGACCTTCGCCGACCTGGAGCCGGCCGAGCTGATCTCGGTCACCCTGAACGGCGCCCGCGTCGACCCGGCCGGCCTGGCCGACAAGCGGCTGCCGCTGACCGGGCTGGCCGCCGCCAACGAGCTGGTGGTCGAGGCGCGGATGCGGTTCGCCAACGACGCCGAGGGGCTGCACCGCTACGTCGACCCGGGCGACAAGCGCACCTATCTCTACGCCAACCTGTTCCTGGACGGCGCCCGCAAGGTGTTCGCCTGCTTCGACCAGCCCGACCTGAAGGCGCCGTACACGCTGCGGGTCACCGCCGCGCCCGAGTGGGAGGTGGCCGCCAACGGCCGGGTCGCCTCGGCCGGGGACGGGCGCTGGGAGTTCGCGCCGACCGCGCCGCTGGCCACCTACTTCGTGTCGCTGCTGGCCGGGCCGTACCACGTGGTGCGGGACGAGCACGGTGACGTGCCGCTGGCCGTCTACGGCCGGCAGTCGCTGGGCGCGCACCTGGACGAGCAGGCGCCCGAGCTGTTCGAGATCACCAAGCAGTGCCTCGACCGGTACGCCGAGATCTTCGAGATCCCGTACCCGTTCGGGCACTACCAGCAGGCCTTCGTTCCCGAGTTCAACGCTGGAGCGATGGAGAACCCGGGACTGGTGACGTTCCGGGACGAGTTCATCTTCCAGTCGGCGGTGACCGACAGCGAACGGCAGATGCGGGCCGCCGTGATCGCGCACGAGATGGCCCACATGTGGTTCGGCGACCTGGTCACCATGAGCTGGTGGGACGACCTGTGGCTGAACGAGTCGTTCGCCGAGCACATGGGATATCGGATCACCGCCGAGGCGACCCGCTTCACCAGCGCGTGGACCAGTTTCGCGGTGGCCCGCAAGTCCTGGGGCCTGCGCGCCGACCAGCTCCCGTCGACCCATCCGGTGGCGCCGGCCCGGGTCGACGACACCGAGCTGGCGCTGCTCAACTTCGACGGCATCTCGTACGCCAAGGGCGCGTGCGTGCTCAAGCAGCTCGTCGCCTTCCTCGGTGACGACGTCTTCTTCGCCGGGGTCAACGAGCACTTCGCCGCGCACCAGTTCGGCAACGCCACGCTGGCCGACCTGCTCGGCACGCTGACCAAGGTGAGCGGCCGCGACCTGACCGGCTGGGCCGAGGCCTGGCTGCGGACGGCCGAGGTGAACACGCTGCGCACCGAGGTGACGCTGGCCGAGGACGGCACCTACGCCGAGGTGGCGGTGGTGCAGACCGCGCACGAGAAGTACCCGGTGCTGCGCCCGCACCGGATCGGGATGGGCGTGTTCGACCACCGGGCCGACGCCACCGTGACCCGCCGCCGGCTGATCGAGGTGGACATCCCGGCCGGCGCCGCGCGGACTGTGCTGCCCGAGCTGACCGGAACCCCGGCCGCCGACCTGCTGCTGCTCAACGACGGCGACCTGGCCTTCGCCAAGATCCGCCTGGACGACGCCTCGCTGGCCGCCGTGCCGATGCTCCTGCCACTGCTCGGCGACTCGCTGGCCCGCGCGGTGATCTGGGGCGCCGTCATCGACGCCGCGCGGGACGCCGAGCGGCCGGTGGCCGAGCTGGTCACCCTGGTGATGGCCGCGCTGCCGATGGAGACCGAGGTGGTGGTCATCGAGGACGTGCTCGCGATGACCCGCCGGCTGGCCGACCGCTACTCCACCCCGGAGACCCGCCCGGCCGCGCTGGAGCTGATGGCCCAGGCCTGTGACCGGCTGCTGACCGTCGCCGAGCCGGCCGGGTCGCGGCAGCTCGCCGCGGCCCGGATGCTGATCGCGTCGACCGTGGACACCGGGCGGATCCGGGGCTGGCTGAACGACGAGGGTGTGCCCGAGGGCCTGGCCGTCGACGCCGAGGTGCGCTGGTACATCCTCTACCGGCTGGTGAAGCTGGGCGCCGCCACCGAGGCGGAGATCGAGGCCGAGTTCGCCCGGGACCGCACGGCCACCGGCGAGCGGTTCGCGATGCGCTGCCGGGCCGCGCTGCCCACCCCCGAAGCGAAGGCCGCCGCGTGGCGGCGGATCGTCGACCCGGGCACCTCGGCGCGGATGGCCGAGGCGGCGGCGCTGGGCTTCTGGCAGCCCGAGCAGGCCGCGCTGACCGACGCGTACGTGGCCCGCTACTTCACCGAGATGCCGGAACTGTTCAAGGAGCGGGGCGGGTCCGGGGCCGAGCTGATCGGGACCGCGCTCTATCCGTCGCTGGCCGTGGCCGAGTCGACCCGCGCCCTGGCGGCCGGCCTGCTCGCCCGGCCCGACGTGAACGCCACGCTGCGGCGCACGGTGATCGACCAGGACGACGACATGCGCAAGGCACTACTGGCGCGTCGTTGATGAGCGTGTCTGGGTTTGCGCCCAGTTTCAACCCGTAAGCTGGCATTTGTGGTGAATGAGCGGGCGGAGCGCCTGGAGAGCCTTGGCCGGCTGGCCGGTGGTATCGCGCACGACTTCAACAACCTGCTCGGCGTGATCCTCAACTACGCGCACTTCGTGATCGAGGAGGCGTCCTCGGACAAGCCCGACCTGGCCGCGATCGCCGACGACGCGCGGCAGGTGGTCCGGGCCGGCGAGCGCGGCACCGACCTCACGCACAAGCTGCTGGCCTTCGCCCGCCGCGAGGTGGCCCGCCCGCGGGTCGTCGACTTCAACGAGGTGGTCACCGGCCTCGACGAAGCCGTGCGGGCCGAGATCAACGACCGGATCAGCCTGACCGTACGCCCGGGGCCGGATCTGCCCCCGGTGACCTGCGACCCCGGCCAGATCGAGCAGATGCTCGCCAGCCTGGCCGCGAATGCCCGCGACGCCATGCCCGACGGGGGCGAGCTGGTGATCGACACCGCGTACCAGCGGATCGGCGCCGGGCATCGCGAGCTGACCCCCGGCGAGTACGTGCGGCTCCGGGTCAGCGACTCCGGCGAGGGCATGCCGCCGGACGTGGCCGAGCGCGCGTTCGAGCCGTTCTTCAGCACCAAGAGCGGCAACACCGGGCTCGGGCTGGCCACCGTCTACGGCCTCGCCGGCCAGTCCGGCGGCGCGGTGTCGCTGACCTCAGAGCCGGGGGTCGGCACCACGGTCACCGTGCTGCTGCCGGTCGGCTCCTCCTCGCCGGTGGATCCGCTGGCCGCCGCCCAGCCACCGAGCGACGGGCACGGCGAGACGCTGCTGGTGGTCGAGGACGAGGCAGCGCTGCGCGACGTGGCCGGACGGATCCTCTCCGGCGCCGGGTACCGGGTGCTCACCGCCGACGGCGGCCGGCAGGCGCTGGAACTGGCCGCGCTCCACGAGGGCAAGATCGACCTGCTGGTCAGCGACGTGGTGATGCCCGGGATGCTGGGCAACGAGCTGGCCGAGCGGCTGACCGACGTGCGGCCCGGCACCCGGGTGCTGTTCATGTCCGGGTACGCCCAGCCGGTGCTCGCCTCGCAGGGGACGCTCGCGCCCGGGGTAGCGCTGCTGGAGAAGCCCTTCACGGCCAGTGATCTGCTCAGTGCCGTACGCAAGCGTCTCGATGGTTGATCTATTCTTCGTCGATGGGCGGCAAGCGCGTCGGGATCATGGGTGGCACGTTCGACCCGATCCACAACGGTCACCTCGTCGCGGCGAGTGAGGTGGCCGGCCGGTTCCACCTCGACGAGGTGGTGTTCGTGCCGACCGGCGAGCCGTGGCAGAAACCGCGCGGGGTCACACCGGCCGAGGACCGCTACCTGATGACGGTCATCGCCACCGCCTCGAACCCGCAGTTCCAGGTCAGCCGGGCCGACATCGACCGGAGCGGGCCGACCTACACCGTCGACACGCTGCGCGACCTGCGGGCCCTGCACGGGCCGGACGCCGAGCTGTTCTTCATCACCGGCGCCGACGCGCTGGCCAAGATCCTCTCCTGGAAGGACGCGCTCGAGGTCTTCTCGCTGGCGCACTTCATCGGGGTGACCCGGCCCGGCTTCGAACTGACCGACGAACACCTCCCCGCCGACACGGTCACGCTGGTCGAGGTGCCCGCGATGGCCATCTCATCGAGTGACTGCCGCACGCGGGTCGCCGCCGGGAAACCGGTGTGGTACCTGGTGCCGGATGGTGTCGTGCAATACATCGCCAAGCGCGGCCTGTATCGCGACTCGGGGAATGTCACCCCTGTGTGAGACGCTTGAGTCTCGAAGGACCTTAGTCAGAGGGGATGCTCTTGCCCGTCACCGAACGCGCTCTGGAACTCGCCATGGCGGCCGCCCAGGCCGCAGCGGACAAGAAGGCGCAAGACATCGTCATCATCGACGTGGGCGACCAGCTCGCCATCACCGACGCTTTCGTGATCGCTTCCGCCTCCAACGAACGACAGGTCGCCGCGATCGTCGACGCCGTCGAAGAGGCTCTGCTCGCGCTCCCCGAGAAGGCGAAGCCGGTTCGCCGCGAGGGCGAGCGTCAGGGCCGCTGGGTGCTTCTCGACTTCATCGACATCGTCGTCCACATCCAGCATGCCGAGGAACGCGAGTTCTACGCCCTCGACAAACTGTGGAAAGACTGCCCCAGCCTGGAGTTCGTCGACCGCGACATGGCCGACGCCGAAGCCACCGGCGCGGCGTGACGCGGCTCATCGTCTGGCGCCACGGCAACACCGACTGGAACGCGAAGCACCGGGTCCAGGGTCAGACCGACGTGTCCCTGAACGAGCTGGGCCATCAGCAGGCTGTCGAGGCGGCGGCGCTGCTGGTCCGGTTCAAACCCGGCGCCATCGTCTCCAGCGACCTGCGCCGGGCCGCCGACACGGCCGCCGCGCTGTCCGCGGTGACCGGGCTCGAGGTCTCGACCGACGAACGGCTCCGCGAGCGCTACTTCGGGCTCTGGGAAGGTCTGACGATGACCGAGGTCGCCGAGCGGCGGCCCGACGAGTACGCCCGCTGGACCCGCGGTGAGGACGTCATCGGCGGCGACGTCGAGACCCTCGACGACCTGGGTAAACGGGTGAGTTCGGCGCTGATCGACGCGGCCGGGCTGGTCCCCTCCGGCGGCACCGTGGTGGTGGCCACCCACGGGGCCGGCGCCCGCTCCGGCCTCGGGCACCTGCTGGGCTGGCCGCGCGAGCAACTCCGCACGTGGCGGGCCCTGCAGAACTGCCACTGGGTCGAGCTGACCCACGACACGTCCCGGGGCTGGCAGCTGGCCGCGTACAACGTCGGGGCCTTCTCCGACCGGCCCGTCCCGCCGCCGGTCTGAGTCGTCCGGTCCCGTCCCGGGCCCGCCTGGGTCGCCCGGCCTGTTCCGTGGCCTGGCCTGGGTCGCCCGGCCTGTTCCGTGGCCCGGCTGAGTCGTTGCGCCAGGAACCGATCTCGGTGCCGTAGCGTCTCATCCCGATGAAGATCACCCGACCTCTCGTCCTGATCGCGGTCGTGGCGGCCCTGGCCACCGCCGGGTGTGCGCGCTCGACCGACACCAGCGGCCAGCCGTCGGCCGCCTCCCCCGGTGGTCAGCCGCCGGCCGCGTCGTCGGCGTCGCCCGGTCTGCCGGAATCCTCCGACCTGCCGGCGCCCAGCAAGGGCGGCGATCCGGGGGACACCGGCGCCCAGACCATCACCGGCAAGGTCTCCGCCGGCGTGGAACCGAACTGCCTGGTACTGACCGGCGGCGGAAAGAGCCACCTGCTGATCTTCGCCGACGCCGCGCTGAAGGCCGAGGCGAAGGAAGGCGCCACCGTGGTCGTCACCGGCCGGGCCGACCCGAGCCTGATGACCACCTGCCAGCAGGGCACGCCGTTCCTCGTCACGGCCGTCCGGCCCGGCTGAGGCTCTCTCCGCGCCGACCCGCCCGTCATCAGCTACGGTGCCCCCATGACCGTCGCGGTCGTCACCGACTCCACCGCCTACCTGCCCGCCGAGCTGGGCGGCACGTATGACCTGACCGTCGTGCCCCTGACCGTGGTGATCAACGGCGATTCCGGTCTCGAGGGCAGCGAGATCACCCCCGCCGAGGTGGCCCGCGCCCTGAACGCCCGGCGCTCCGAGGTGAGCACGTCCCGGCCGGCGCCGGCCCAGTTCGCCGAGGCGTACCGCAAGCTGCTGGCGGCCGGCGCCGACGGCGTGGTCTCGATCCACCTCTCGGCGCAGCTGTCCGGCACCTACGACGCGGCCCGGCTGGCCGCGGCCGAGGTGGGCGACCGGGTGCGGGTGGTCGACAGCCAGACCACCGGCATGGGCCTGGGCTTCGTGGCGCTGGGCGCGGCGACGGCCGCCCGGGCCGGCGGATCGCTGGACGCGGTACGCCAGGTCGCGGTCGACGAAACCGCCCGCACGAGCACCCTCTTCTACGTCGACTCGCTGGAGTTCCTCCGCCGGGGCGGCCGCATCAACGCCGCCGAGGCCCTGGTCGGCACCGCCCTCTCGGTGAAGCCGATCCTGCACGTCGTCGAGGGCGCGATCGTCATGCGCGACCGGGTCCGGACGGCCGGTCGTGCCCTGGCCAAGCTGGTCGACCTGGCGGTGGACGCCTCGGGCCCGGGCGAGGTCGACATCGCCGTGCACCACCTCGGCCGGCCCGACCGGGCCGCCGCCCTGGCCGACGCGGTGTCGATGCGGCTCGGCGACCGGCTGCGCGACTGCTACATCGCCGAGATAGGCGCGGTGGTCGCCGCGCACGTCGGCCCCGGCGTGGCCGGCGTGGTGGTGCATCGCCGCTGACGCCCTTTGGTCTGAGCACACCCGTGCGTCGGGCTGCTCTCTCTTCGCTCTGAGCACACCCGTGTATCGGGCTGCTCTCTTTGCTCTGAGCACGCCGATGCCTCGGGCCGGTCTCTTTGCTCTGACACGCCGGCGCATCAGGCCGGGCGGGTCCAGCGGGGTGGGTCGAGGTCGGGGACCGGGGTCAGCTCGGGGCGAGCGTCGGACCAGGGGCGGATCGTGCCGTCCCAGTCGACCTCGTCGGCCGCCGGGAGCAGGGCGCCCGGCGTGGCCACGGCGCGGGTCCGCAGGCCGTCGACCAGGGTCAGCTCGGTCGCCCCGGGCAGCGTCTCGGCCTGGCGGGCGTACTCCTGGATCCGCTGGATCGTCTCGGCCCGCCGCACACAGTCGTGCAGCGGCTCCCCGGGCGCGGCCTGGTAGGGGATCGTGCGCCCGCCCGGGCCGCTGACGTACGCCATCGGGGTGATCGCGCGCGGCGAGGCCAGGTACATCACCTCGGCCCGGGCGAACAGCTCCGGCAGGTGGGCGCTGCCGTCGGCCGTCACGATCAGCGTCGCGTGGTCCGGCGCGAAGGCGACCGGCTCGCCGCCGACCTGCGCCGACAGCCGGGCCAGCCAGCCGTCCAGCAGCAGGTGCGACGTCCAGTAGGCGCCGTCCCCCGCGAACTGCACGATCACCGGCTCGTCGGCCACCCCGTGGAGCACCGCCCCGGACAGGTTGCCGCGCGCGGCCGCGAACACTTCGTCGGCGGTCACGCCCCAGCTCGCGAGCTGGTCGGCGCCGACGTACGTCATGGTGTCGGGCTGATCGACCACGACGAACTCGGACAGGAACGGCAGCCGTGGCCGCCGCAGCGGCGCGTCCGGGCCGCTGGCCGGGATGCCGGCGCGCAGGTGAGCCGGCCGGAGCAGCGGCCGCAGCATCGGGCACACCTCGGCCCAGTCGCGCGGCAGCCCGGGTTCGCTGAGGCAGCCGGCGACGTAGCTGTCGACCTCGGCCCGCCGCTTCCGCCGCCCGCCGCCTCGTCGCGCCCGCGTCTTCTCTCTCGCCGCGGCCGGCGCCGGGCCCGCGGTCGTGGCCTTCTGGCCTCGCCGGGGCAGCGACTTCAGCAGCGGCTCGAGCGGCAGGACCGTCGCTTCGTCGGCGCCCGGCCGGGTGAAACGCACCGCGAACGCGGCCGACTGGTAGCGGGCGTCGGTCACCCCGGCCCGTCGCAGCCGCCGGATGATCTGGCTGGCCAGCCGCGCACGGGCGATCCGGTGCAACAGCCCCACGGCGCGGCCCCTCTCTGCCAGGTCGCAGACCCTACCGCACCGCCACGATCACCGTCGCCTCAAGATCTTCGTCGCTCACCACCTCGGGACGCAGGCCGGACGCCCGGGCCGCCGCGGTGGCCGGCTCGATCTGGGCCCGGGTGATCTCGGACAGCAGCACCCCGCCGGGCGCCAGCCACCCGGGCGCCCCGGCGGCCACGGCGCGGAAGACGTCGAGCCCGTCGCCGCCGCCGTCGAGCGCGGTGTGTGGCTCGTGGTCGCGCGCCTCGGCCGGGAGCAGCGGGATGTGCCCGGTCGCCACGTAGGGCACGTTGGCCAGCAGGACGTCGATGGCCAGCGGCCGGGGAAGCGCCGCATAGAGGTCGCCCTGGAACACCTCGCCGATGCCGGTCAGGTTGTCACGGGCGCAGGCGACCGCCACCGGGTCGACGTCGGCCGCGTAGAGCGTGATCGCCGGCCGCTGACGCGTGACGGCCAGGCCGAGGGCGCCGGACCCGCAGCACAGGTCGACCACGACCACGACCGCGCCCGGAGCGGTGCGCCGGACCGCCTCGCGGACCAGGAGCTCGCTGCGGACGCGCGGGACGAAGACGCCTGGGCGCAGGCGGACCCGTACCCCCGCGAAGTCGGCGTGCCCCACCACCTGCTCGAGCGGCTCGCCCCGCGCGCGCCGCCCGACCATCGCGGCCAGAGCCGCGTCGCCGGAAGCGGCCTTGACCAGCATCGCGGCCTCGTCCTCGGCGAACACGCAGCCGGCCGCCCGCAGCGTGGTCACCACCTCGTCCTCGGTCATGGCCACAGGTTTAGCATCTCGTCCAAGCCGGCCCGGGAGTTATCCACAATCGACGGTTATCCACAGGGCCGGGGGCGACGGGCCGGCCCCGCTGCCTAGCTTCGCCGCGTGCCCAAGCGTGATGACAACGACGAGGTGGTCCAAGCCCGGTTCCGGTCGGTGCTGGCCGCCGACCCGCCGATCCACGACGCCTTCGCGGACCGCAGCCCGGTGTCCTGGTCCGAGCTCATCCCGAGCTGGCCCGACGACGTCGACCTGCCCGACCAGCCGCCCGACCAGCCGCCCGAATCACCGCCCGATCCACCCGGGCCGGGCCCGCGGGCGCCGGCCGACCTGGCCGCCATGGCCGCGGTCCGGCAGCCGTGGCGACCGGCCGCGGCGGAGGATCCCGGCGACGCGCCGCCGCGGCTCGGCGCGGCCGGGGCGTTCGGCGGGCGGCTGGCCGCTTTCGATCTAGGCCGGCCCGGCGTGAAGGCGCTGGCCGCCGTGGCTGCGCTGGTCGTGATCATCGCGGGCTTCCTGGCCTGGCGGGCGCGACCGCAGACCGAGACGCTGGCGCCGGACGAGCCGAAGGCGCCCGCCGCGGTGAAGCACGACGAACAGGACCCGATGGCGATCCCGCCGCCCAGCGGATCGGCCTCGGCCCAGGTGGTCGTCGCGGTCGCCGGCAAGGTCGCCAGGCCCGGGCTGGTCACGCTGCCGGCCGGTGCGCGGGTGGCCGACGCGCTGGCGGCGGCCGGCGGGGCCCGGCGGGGCGTCGACCCCGGCCCGCTCAATCTGGCCCGCAAGGTCGTCGACGGCGAGCTGATCATGGTCGGCGCCCCGCCACCGTCGGTCGCCGTGGCCGTCGCGCCCGGCGCTGCTCCCGGCGGCCCGCTCAATCTCAACACCGCGACGGTCGCCGACCTGGACACCCTGCCCGGCGTCGGGCCGGTGCTCGCCCAGCGGATCCTCGAGGCCCGCGACGCCCAGGGCGGCTTCAAGGCGGTCGGTGACCTGCGCAAGGTGAGCGGCATCGGCAGCTCGCGATTCGAGCAGCTCAAGGACCTGGTGACGGTGTGATCCCCGACCTGCGGCTGGCCGGCTTCGCGGTGGCCACGTGGCTGGCCGCGCTCGGCTGCCTGTACGCCTCGGCGCCACTCGGCTTCGGGCTGGCCGGGACGGCCTTCGCGCTGGCGGCCGTGGGCGGGGCGGTGTTCCGGCGCCGGCCACGAGGGGCGGCGTGGATCGTGATCGCGCTGCTGCTCGGGGCCGGATGCGGCGCGGTGGCCACGGCCGCCCGGGTGCTCGCCCGCGAGTCGGTGCCGCTGCGTGAGCTGATCGAGAGCGGAGAGACCGTACGCGCGGAACTGATCGTGCGGGACGACCCACGATCGCTCGCGAGGTCGGCCGGTCAGCCGCCCACCTATCTGGTCGCGGTGGATGTCCGCCAGGTCGGGAACCTCGGCCTGCACGCCCGGGGGCTGGTCCTGGGCAGCCACGACGGCTGGCGCCCGCTGCTGCCGGGCCAGCGCGTGACGACCACCGGCCGCCTCCTGCCACCCCGCGGCGGCGACCTGCGCGCGGTCGTGTTCTCCGTCCGCGAGCCGCCCGAGCCGCACGGCGAGCCGTCCTGGGCGCAACGCGCGGCCGGGGTGCTGCGGGCGGGCCTGCAACGAGCCTGCGAGCCGCTGCCGGACGACGCCGGCGGCCTGCTGCCCGGCCTGGTCGTGGGCGACACCAGCCGCCTCGACCCGGCACTCGAGGCCGACTTCCAGGCCACCGGGATGACTCATCTGAACGCGGTCAGTGGTGCGAACGTCGCGATCGTGCTGGGCGTCGTGCTGTTCGCGGCGCGCCGGTTGCGGGCCGGTCCGGTCCTGGCCGCGGTCGTCTGCGCGGTCGCGTTGGTGGGGTTCGTGATCCTGGCGCGCCCGTCGCCCAGTGTCGTGCGGGCGGCGGCGATGGGCGCGATCGGCCTCATCGGACTCGCCACCGGCCGGCCGCGGGCGGCGCTGCCGGCCCTGGCCGCGGGCGTGGCCGGGCTGGTCGTCGTCGACCCGGAACTGGCCGGTGACGCCGGGTTCGCGCTGTCCGTGCTGGCCACCGGCGGCCTGCTGCTGCTCGCCCCGACGTGGCGGGACGCCCTGCGCCGCCGCGGCTGGCCGGCCGGCGCGGCGGAGGCCCTGGCCGTGCCGGCCGCCGCTCAGGTCGCGTGTGGACCGGTGGTGGCCGGCCTGTCCGGGACGGTGAGCCTGGTGGCCGTCCCCGCGAACCTGCTCGCCGTCCCGGCCATCGCCCCGGCCACGCTGCTCGGGATCGCCGCCGCGGTGGTGTCGCCGGTGTGGGCCGGCGGGGCGGAGTTCGCGGCCTGGCTCGGGCACTGGCCGGCGCGGTGGCTGGTGCTGGTGGCGAGCTACGGCGCGCGGTTGCCGGCCGGGGCGCTGCCGTGGCCGGGCGGTGTCACGGGCGCTCTGCTGCTCGGTGTGATCACGGTGGCGTTGCTGGTGGCGGCGCGGCGGGTGATCGTCCGGCGGCTGGTGGCGGTGATCGCCCTGGGCGGTGTGCTCGGCGCCCTGCCGGTGCGGATCCTCGCCTCGGGCTGGCCGCCGGCCGGTTGGCTGGTCGTGGCCTGTGACGTCGGCCAGGGCGACGCCGTCGTCCTGCCCGCGGGGGACGGCCGGGCCGTGGTGGTCGACGCCGGCCCGGAACCCACCGCGGTCGACACCTGCTTGCGGCGGCTGGGCGTACACACCGTGGTGGTGTTCGTGGTCAGCCACTTCCATGTGGACCACATCGGCGGCGTGGCCGGCGTCTTCCGCCACCGCGCCGTCGAGGCCGTGATCGGGCCGGACTTCGCCGAGCCGCCGGCCGGTCGACGGGCAGTATCCGAATTGTCGGCTGTCACGAACGTCGGTCCAGGGTGGACATATCGGGCAGGCGGCGTCACGCTTCAGGTGATCGGTCCGCCCGAGCTCCTGCACGGCACCTCGTCCGACGCCAACAACAACTCGCTCGTGCTGCGAGCCGTGATCGACGGCCGGGTGATCCTGCTCCCGGGCGACGCCGAGACCGAGGAGCAACATGCGCTCCTCTCGCAGGCGCTACGTGTCGAAGCGGACATTTTGAAGGTTGCTCATCACGGCAGCGCGTATCAGGAACCGGCGTTTCTGGACGCGGTTGATCCTCAGGTGGCGCTGGTCAGCGTCGGCCGGGACAACGACTACGGTCACCCCAACGGGGCGCTGCTGGAGAGGTTGCGGCGTGGCGGCGCGCGCGTTCTGCGTACCGATGAATCGGGTGACCTCGCCGCGGTCGCGACCGGCAACGGTCTGTCCGTCGTCACGAGGGGGCATTGATCATCTTTCTGTTCACGCGGCACCCATAACGTCCGCCGACCTCACCCGTTCGTGGCTGCCCGAGGCCTTCGTGCGGAAGGGCGGGGCGGTCACGGTCAAGCCCGGACCCAACCCCAACACCCTTTGGGTACGCGCGACGCAGACCTCCCCATTGACTACCAGCGCCGATCGCGGGGAGACCTCCGCGTGACCGCTGCGGGTTGTCCCGCGTCTCGGCCGACACGCCCGGGTTAGGCCGTTGGTGCGGGGAGGGGTCGGATGATCGGGTTCGATGTCATGCGACCGGGTTGTCCGGGGCCGCGGAGACATTCAGCCTGATCGAGGGGATTTGCGGTTCCCGGGGCATGTTCGCGGGTCGATATGTTGGTATTCGTCCGGTGTCCAGCGCTTGACGGCCCGGGGGTGTGGCCGGTCGAACTGTCACACCCGCGTGCGACGATGTTGGGCGTGAGCGACGCACCCCCCGCCCCGTTGCTGCTCGTCCAAGGCGACGAGGAGCTGCTGGCCGCCCGTGCCGTGGAGGCGGCCGTCGCGTCGGCCCGCGCGGCTGAGCCGGGCGCCGATGTGCGGGAGTACGAGGCCGGCCAGCTCACGCCCGGTGAGGTCGCCGAGATGCTGAGCCCGTCGCTGTTCGGCGGGCGGCGGGTGCTGGTCGTCCGCGGTGGTCAAGACGCGCGTAAGGATCTGGCGGTGGCGCTGCTGGCGTACGCGAAGAATCCCGACCCCGACGTGACCCTGATCGTCACCCACCCGGGTGGCGCCAAGGGAAAAGCGTTTGCCGACGGGCTGAAATCGGCCGGCGCGACCGTGGTGGCCGCGGCCAAGCTCAAGGGCGACCGTGAGCGGGTCGCGTTCGTGCGCGACGAGTTCCGGCGCCACGGCGGCAAGTGCGACGAGGCGGCGGCGTCGGCGCTGATCCAGGCGGTGGGCAACGACCTGCGCGAGATCGCGGCGGCCTGTTCACAGTTGCTGGCCGACACCGACGGCAAGATCACGCCGGGTGTGGTGGCGCGCTACTACCGCGGGCGGGCCGAGGCGAGCGGCTTCACGGTGGCCGACGCGGCCATGATCGGTGACGTGCCCGGCGCGTTGGAGGCGTTGCGCTGGGCGCTGCATGTCGGCGTCGACCCGGTGCCGATCGCCGATGCCATCGCCGACGGCGTGCGCACCGTCGCCCGGGTGGCGTCGGCCGGGCGCGGAAATCCCTACCAGATGGCCAGCAGCCTCGGCATGCCGGCGTGGAAGATCCAGCGCGCCCAGGAACGTGCCCGCGGCTGGAGCCCCGAGGGCCTGGTCGACGCGATGCAGGCGGCGGCCGACTGCAACGCGGCCGTCAAGGGCGGGGCCGAAGATCGCGGCTGGGCCCTGGAGCAGGCGGTCTTCGCCGTGGCCGCGGCCCGCAAGGGCCCGGCGAGATGAGCCGCATGATCCGGTCGCGCCGGGCGGCTCCCGCGCACGACCTTCCGCTGTACGCCCGCCTGCTCGGCCTGCGACAACTCGCGCCGAGCGGCTTCCTCTGCTTCGTGTTCCTCGAGGGCACGGTGGCGCTCGGCGTCCTGCTGGCCCTGGCCGAACTGGTCAGCTGGTGGGGCGTGCTGGTGCTGCCGCTGACCGTCGCCGGCATGGTCAAGCTCAACGACATCATCGCCGGCGTGCTCAGCCGCCCGGCGACCACCGCTACCTCCGGCGGACCGGGCGGCGAGCGCCCGCTGGTCCGTCCGGCCGTGGCGGCCTCGGCCCCGGCGCCGGCCCATTCCGAGTTCGCGATGGACGACCTTTCGCTGTCCCGCGCGCGGACCGTCGACCTGCGAAGCCTCGGCCCCTCGTTCCCCGGCCTGGCCGAGAGCGATGGGGGCGATCGGCTCCGGTCCGGCACGACGCCGGGTCAGCGCAGTGTCATCCGGCGCGACGTGTGGCCCGGCAACCTCCTCGACGATCCGGCCGACCAGACCGGGCCCGGCGTCGGCCTCGGCAGTGGCTGGCTGGGCGGCGCGTCCGACTCGGGGGAGACGCGCGGTGAGCGGGCGTGGCCCGGCGACCTGCTGGGTCCGCCCGGTGGGCCGGCCGAGTTGCCGATTCAACCCGTTGGGCCGGGCGAAGCCGGTCGGGGGCGCGGTCGGCCGGGGGAGTCGGCTGAGCCGAGTCCTGAACATGGTCGGCCGGAAGAGCAGCCGGGTGGGCCGATCGGGGCGTTCTGGGATCTCAGCCGGTCGGATGACCAGCGTGGGCTCGGTGAGCGGCGCGGGTTCGACGATCTGTCTGGAGAACGGCGCGGGTTCGGTGATCTGCCCGGTGAGCGGCGCAAGTCCGGTGATCTGCCGGGGGAGCGACGGGGGTCCGGTGAGGTGCGGCGCGAGCGGGGGCTGTCCGGTGAGGCGCCCGCCGACCGCGGGCATTCCGGGGAGTCGAACATCACGACGGTTCCCGACCCGGCTTCGCCGAACGAGGCCGCTCACGTCTGGGCCGAAGACCCCGAGACCACTCGGCGGCGGTCCCGGCAGTCGGCCGCGCGCCGCTACGAGTGACCGGTTCGTCACTTTCTTTCTGAGGAACAGCTTAGAACCTGTTCGTTTTTGGCTTTGGCTGGTCACGAGGGCTGCGTTGCGATCATACGGTCGCGGTGCCCGCGCGCTGTTGGAACGCGAGAGCAAGTCCTTCCTCGCCCCTTGGGCCGGCCACCGTTTTCCGGCGGTGGCCGGCCCCCCAAAGCGGAGCGTGGCCGCGATGAGGGCCGGTCGCGATGGGGAAGCCGGCGAGGCGGGATGCTGGCGAAGCGGGAAGCCGGACTCGGTCATCGCCGGCGCGATCCCGGGCGAGAGAGACCTGGTCGCGGGCGCAGGACCTCAGGATGGGCGCAGGATACCTTGATTGCGGCCGCCGGGAGCTCAAGGCAACCGCAAAGCCCTGAATGCGGACGCGGCGGGCCTGGCTTGGACACGGCAAACGGGCACCGCGGCGGAACCCCCGAAGGAGAACCGGCGATGCCCGGGTGTGCCGATGCGCCGGCGTCAGCCGCGGGTTGAGCCGCGGCCGCGCGGGATCAGGCGGACAGCGACGTAACGCGCTTGGCGATCGCCGACTTGCGGTTCGCCGCCTGGTTCTTGTGGATGACGCCCTTGCTCACGGCCTTGTCGAGCTGGCGCGACGCAACGCGCAGCAGGGTCGTGGCCGTCGCGGAGTCACCGGCGTCGCTCGCCTCGTTGAGCTTGCGGATGACCGTCTTCAGCGACGACTTGACCGACTTGTTGCGCAGCCGGGCCTTCTCGTTCTGCCGGTTGCGCTTGATCTGGGACTTGATGTTCGCCACGCGACAGCCTTGTCCTGACTAGTTCGGAAGGTTCCGAGCGGATGATGTCTTCCGTCGCGGGTCACGCCAGCAGTCAGCGGCGCGTCACCACAACGCGAAGAACCACGTTACCAGTCCGCCCCAGTCCCACCAAAACCGGTCGGCCACCCCCGGCGGGCGGCCAGCCAGGCGAGGGCCTGGACGCCGCTGTAGCGGTGGTGCTGCCGGGCGGTCGGCGCGGCCGTGCCGGTGGCGCCGCCGGCCCGGGTCAGCCAGTAGCCGCTCATCGCGGCCAGGGCGCCGTCCACGCCCTCCGGCGGGGGTGACCAATCGGCCAGCATGGCGTCGGCGTCGTGCCCGCTCGCCCAGGCGCTGACCAGCAGCGTCACCGTGTCGAACCAGGGTGCGCCCAGGCAGGGCCAGGTCCAGTCGCAGAGCCAGGCGTCGCCCGCGGTGTCGATCATGACGTTGTCGATGCGGAGGTCGCCGTGTGCCACTCCGCCGCCCGCGACCAGGGGCGGGAATCCCTGTTCGAGAGCGGCCAGCTCGGCGTGGTGTGACCGGGCCCACGGCGGAACCAGATCGGGGGGTACGCCGCCCGCGCTCCACCACGAGAGCTCGTCGCGGACCAGGTCGGGCAGGCGGGGAAGCCCGGCCGCCAGCAGCGCCGCCGGTGGATCGGTGAGGGCGAGAGCGGCCGAGCGCCACGCCGCCAGCGTGGCCGCCAGTTCGGCCGGCCGCCACGGGAGGGCGGGGATGTGGCCGTCGATCGCCGCCAGGGCCAGCACGTAGTAGCCGTCCACCTCGCAGGTCCACAGCGGGCGCGCGGCGGGCACGCCGTCCGGCAGCAGGGCTGTTATGTGCGCCTCGCGGGCGTACGCATAGCCGGTGTTTCCGAAGGGTGCGGCCTTGACGAACACGCGCCGGCCGGACCCGGTCGTCAGCACCCCGGCGAACGCGGTGGTGAATCCGCTGGTCGCGCTCGTGGCGGAGGTGATCGGCGCGTCCAGGCGCCGCGAGACGGCGTCGCGCACGGCGGCCGGCAGATCATCCCAATCAGGGCGTACGGCCGTCGCCGAGTACGGGATCTCGGGCAGCGATACCGGACGCATGACGTCCATCCTGCCGTTCGAGGCTCGGCCGCATTTTGTCGTACCCGAATGGCACGATCCTGTTCCATGAGAACCGACGACTTCTGGGCGGTCATCGCCCGCGCGACCGCCGACCGGCCGGGCTCGCCCGCGGTGGTGGCCGAGCGCGCGGTCGACGAGCTGACCTCGCGTGACCCCGAGGAGATCGCGGCCTGGGGGCGACACCTCGACAAGGTGATGGCGGCCTCCGGCACCGAAGACCTGTGGGCGGCGGCCTACCTGATCAACGGCGGGTGCTCCGAAGAGGGCTTCGACTCGTTCCGGGGGTGGCTGATCGCCCATGGGCGTGACGTGGTGGCGCGGTCGGTGCGCGAGCCCGATTCGCTGGCCGAGCTGCCGGCGGTGCGGGCGGCGGCGGCCAGCGGCGCGGTGTTCGAGGCGGGCGAGGTGCTGTCCATCGCGCAGTCCGCCTACCAGCAGGCCACGGGCACCGACCTGCCGCCGTCCGATGTCAAGGTGACCCGTCCCGACCCGGCCGAGTTGTGGGACTTCGACGACGAGGAAGAGATGGGCAAGCGCCTTCCGAGGCTGTCCGCGCTGTTTCTGGAGCCTCCGGAGTAACAGCGGGAGCCTCCGAAGCAGCAGCCTGGAGCCGCCGGAGTAAAACCACGCGGCGCGGCGTGGGACGATGGGAGGCGCTTGGACCCTGAGTTACTACGAGAACGGACGACCGTTGCCCGACCCCGTCGTGAACATCATCGGGGCGACCGACCCGGGTCGCATCCGCAACTTCTGCATCATCGCGCACATCGACCACGGCAAGTCCACGCTGGCCGACCGCATGCTGCAGATCACCGGGGTGGTCGACCCACGGCAGATGCGAGCGCAATACCTCGACCGGATGGACATCGAGCGCGAGCGCGGCATCACGATCAAGTCGCAGGCCGTGCGTATGCCCTGGGTGATCCGTCAGGGCGACCGCAAGGGCGACACGGCCGTGCTCAACATGATCGACACTCCGGGCCACGTCGACTTCACCTACGAGGTGTCGCGCAGCCTGGCCGCCTGTGAGGGCGCCGTGCTGCTGGTCGACGCGGCCCAGGGGATCGAGGCGCAGACGCTGGCCAACCTCTATCTCGCGATGGAGAACGACCTGCGCATCATCCCGGTGCTCAACAAGATCGACCTGCCGGCGGCCCAGCCCGAGAAGTACGCCGAGGAGCTCGCCAAGCTGATCGGCTGCGAGCCCGACGACGTGCTGCGCGTCTCCGGCAAGACCGGCGTCGGCGTGGAACACCTGCTGGACGAGATCGTGCGGAACTTCGTGGCGCCGGTGGGCGACGCGGCCGCGCCGGCCCGGGCGATGATCTTCGACTCGGTGTACGACGTGTACCGCGGCGTGGTCACCTACGTCCGGGTGATCGACGGCCGGATCGAGGCCCGCGACAAGATCAAGATGATGTCCACCGGCGCCGTGCACGAGCTGCTGGAGATCGGCGTCGTCTCGCCCGAGATGGAGAAGGCGGGCGCGCTCGGCGTCGGCGAGGTGGGCTACCTGATCACCGGCGTGAAGGACGTGCGCCAGTCCCGGGTCGGCGACACCGTCACCGGCCACGCCCGGCCGGCCAAGGAGGCCCTGGGCGGCTACAAGGACCCGAGGCCGATGGTCTACTCCGGCCTCTACCCGATCGACGGCTCGGACTACCCGGCGCTGCGTGACGCGCTCGACAAGCTCAAGCTCAACGACGCCGCGCTCACCTACGAGCCCGAGACGTCCACGGCGCTCGGCTTCGGCTTCCGCTGCGGCTTCCTCGGCCTGCTCCACCTCGAGATCATCGGCGAGCGGCTGGAGCGCGAGTTCAACCTCGACCTGATCTCCACCGCGCCCAACGTGGTCTACCAGGTGATCACCGAGGATCTTCAGGAGTCCACGGTCACCAACCCGAGCGAGTTCCCCGAGGGCAAGATCGCCGAGATCCACGAGCCGGTGGTGCGCGCCACGATCCTGGTGCCCAACGAGTACGTCGGCGCGGTCATGGAGCTGTGCCAGGGCCGCCGCGGCCAGTTGCTCGGCATGGAATACCTCTCCACCGAGCGGGTCGAGCTGCGCTACACGCTGCCGCTGGCCGAGATCATCTTCGACTTCTTCGACCAGCTCAAGAGCAAGACCAAGGGGTACGCGTCGCTCGACTACGAGCCGTCCGGCGAGCAGGTCGCCGACCTGGTGAAGGTCGACATCCTGCTGCACGGCGAGCCGGTCGACGCGTTCAGCGCGATCGTCCACAAGGACAAGGCCTACGGGTACGGCGTGGGGATCGCCGCGAAACTCCAGAAGCTGATCCCGCGCCAGCAGTTCGAGGTGCCGATCCAGGCGGCCATCGGCAGCCGGATCATCGCCCGCGAGACGATCCGCGCCATCCGCAAGGACGTGCTCGCGAAGTGCTACGGCGGTGACATCAGCCGGAAGCGCAAGCTGCTCGAGAAGCAGAAGGAAGGCAAGAAGCGGATGAAGATGGTCGGCCGGGTCGAGGTGCCGCAAGAGGCCTTCATTGCGGCGCTGAGCACCTCCGATTCCCCCGACGCAAAAGGGGCGAACAAGAAGTAATTCAGGGTCATAACCGCTCGAACGGGACTAGATCTCGATCGAGCGGTTTGGGTTCTGGAAGGGTCGGGAACTCCTCGGTTCGACGGACGCAACACCTTGCTCCATCCTGAGGAGGGACCCCCAATGACTGTCACCGGAATCATCATGGCCCTGATCATCGGTCTGGTCATCGGCGCGCTGGGCCGCCTGGTCGTACCCGGCAAGCAGCACATCCCGGTCTGGCTGACCATGCTGGTCGGTGTCGTGGCCGCGCTTCTCGGCACCGTGCTGGCCCGCGCGTTCGGCGTCAACACCGACTCCGGCGGCCTCATCAACTGGGCCGAGCTGGCCTTCCAGGTCGTGCTCGCGGCCATCGGCGTCGCCCTGGTCGCCGGCGTCGGCACCCGTCGCCGTCGCCTGACCCGCTGACCTGAGGCGCCGAAGTCGGCGCCAGGCCACGGAAGCACGCGAAGCGCCGAAGACGGCGCCAGGCAAGCGGAAGCACGCGAAGCGCCGAAGACGGCGCCAGGCAAGACAGGCAAGAGAAGCACGCGAGGCGCCGAGAAAGACGCGAGGCGCCCGAAGGGCAAGAGAGCGCCGGGCCCGTTTCCCCCACGGGTCCGGCGCTCTCGCCTTTCCCGGTCGAGGGTCCGGCCGAGCCGCAGCATGACGGCCATGTCGCAGGTCGATCTGTCCGAGGTGGTCCGCGGCCGCATCCGCGCTGGCCGCGCGGGTCGCCGGCGGGGTCGGCGCCGCGATGATCATGCCGGTCACCCTGGCCGTCATCACCTCGACGTTCCCCGACGAGCAGCGGTCGAAGGCGATCGGCGTGTGGACCGGCGTCGCGGCCGGCGGTGGCCTGCTCGGCATGTACCTGTCGGCGTTGCTGGGCGACGTGGCGACCTGGCGGTGGCTGTTCGTCCTGCCGGTCGTCCTGGTGATCGTGGCGGCGGTGCTGGCGCTGCGGGCGGTGCCGAACTCCCGCGAGGAGACGCGGCACGGCTTTGACGTCGTCGGCTCGCTGACCTCGATGGTGGCCACGGTCGGGCTGACCTTCGTCCTGCACGAGGGCCTTCGTCGACGGCTGGCAGCAGGCCATGTGGGCCGGTGTCGGCGTGATGGCGCTCCTGCTGGTCTTCGTCCTCGTGCGCGGGCCGGTGCGTATCCCGGTGACGGTTCAGTAGCGGAACTTCTGCCGGGCGTTGCGGCGGTTGACCCAGGCCGGCATGTCGTCGAGGTGGTCGACGTGGGGCAGGCGCTCGTCGGGCTCGTGGCCGGTCGGCACGTGGCGCATGGTCACCACGTAGCCCTGGACCAGGCGGTCGTCGCGCAGGTCGCGGTAGGTCGCCTCGACCAGGACCTGCCGGTCGTCGGCGCGTTGCAGGGTGCAGAAGAGCACGCCGTCGCCGTCGTCCTGGAGGGCCTGGCGGACCTGGATGCGGTCGTCGGGGTGGACCAGTTCGGTCAGGGTGGCCAGCGGCGGGAGCTCGTCCGCGCCGATCAGGTCGCGGAGCGCGGGGCTCGCGTACCGGATGCGCTGGTCCTCGTCGATCACCATCATCAGGTCGGCGGTGTTGCTGATGACCGCCCGCAGGTAGAGGTCGCTGTCGCGGCGGCCGACCGCCTCGACCAGGGAGATCCGGTCGAGGGCGAGCGCGGCCTGGCCGGCCAGCACCTCGAGGGCGTCCTGGGTGGCGGTCAGGTCCTCGCGGCGACCGGCCACGACCAGCGCGCCGCCGCTCGGGCGGGCCACCGCGAGCGGCTCCAGCCACAGCGGGCAGACCAGGGTGGCGGCGTCGTTGTCCGAGTCCTCGACCCACCAGCTGCGGCCGCGCGGATCGGCGCCGGCCGGCGGCACCGCCTCGCACGTGAGCTGGCGGTCGTCCATCGCGAAGACGACCTTCTCCAGCGCGTACGCCGGCATCAGGCCGCGGACCGCCGCCCGCACCGCCCGGTCCACGCCATCCAGGTCGGCCGTCGCCACCAGCGCCGCGCTGGCCTCCCGCAGGGCTCGCTCCCGCGACAGGGCCCGGCTGTTCTGCCCGACCGAGTCGGCGAGGCGGGTGATCGTCATGGTGAGCGTGAGCGCGCCCACCACGGCGATCAGCACGCCGTCGGTGACGCCACCACTGACCGCCTCGACGAACAGCACCACCGGCGGCGTGGCGACGGAGATGCCCAGCAGCGCCGCCCAGTGCCCGCGCCAGGGCGACGGGCGGACCGGCATCGGCGCGGTGAGCCGGGCCATCGAGGGGTGCAGCGCGGCCGCGCCCCAGGCCAGGTAGAGCACCCGGTAGCCGGACTCGGTGGCCCAGTTCTCGGCCAGGCCCCAGGCGATGTCCGAGCCCAGCATGCCGACCGCGCCGACCAGCAGCAGGATCGCCGACACGTTGCGGTTGCTCGCCACGATCAGCCGGGCGGCCACCCCGATCAGCAGCACGTCGCCGATCACGTCGGCGGCCGAGATCTGCCCGAACTGGCCGGTGTCGCCGATCACGAAGACCCAGACGACCAGCAACGCCGAGCAGGAGAAGGCGAGCAGGTCGATCAGGCGGGCGCGGTCGACCAGCACCGCGCCACCGCGGGTGAACTGCATCAGTCCACAGGCGACCAGCACGAACATGCCGTAGTAGCAGGCCTCGGCGAACGCGCCGTGGTCGAGGGCCAGGGCGGCGTCGCCGATGGCGAGCACCACGATGGACCCGGCCAGCAGGAGCCAGGGTCCGACTCGGGCCGGTCGGTGGCGGCAGACCCCGAAGACGATTGCGGCGGCGCTGCCGGCTCCCAGCACGATCCACTCGAGGGCGCTCAGCACGACTAACTAGTACCAGCCGCGGTCGCTATCTGTCCATGGCGGTGTATACGCAGCGCTATGACCTGCGAACCCGGTCGACATCACGGAGAGCAATGTGAATGTGTTGGCTCTCTGTTCAGCTGAAGACTTCGACGACCACATGAGCATTGCCGGCCTTGCGATCGTCGGTTACCGGCTGCCACTTGCCGGTGGGGGCATGCCACTCCAGGTCAGCGAAACGTACTCGTTCGAGACCGGTGTCCCGGGCGTGCGAGACGAGCCAGTGCGCGTACCGCCAACCGGTGTCGATGTTGCTGATGGCGAGGGTCAGGCCGGTCGGCTGGGTCACCGGCTGGCCCAGCCCGCGGCCCCAGTCCAGCTTCAGCCCGGCGGTCACCTTGCGGATCGCGGTCTGGCCGCGCATCGCCGGCTCGCCGGTGATCGTGCAGGCGACCGCGCCGGTGGCCTTGCCGGTCAGGGCCTTGGCCAGCACCTCGGCCTCCTCGGCCCACTTCTGGTACGCCTCCGGGTAGGCCGACTTCTGCACCCGCTGGGCCGCGTCGGTGACCCGCATGTTCTGCCAGCCCTTGACCCGCTTGAGCGAGGAGTAGAACTTCTTCGACGAGTAGCGCGGGTCGACGAGCTGGTCCGGCTTGCCCCAGCCCTGGCTGGGACGCTGCTGGAAGAGGCCGAGCGAGTCACGATCGCCGTGTTCCAGGTTCTCCAGCTTGGACTCCTGGAGCGCGGTGGCGAGCGCGACCACGATCGCCCGCTCGGGCATCTTCCGGATGACGCCGACCGCGGTGATGGTCGCGGCGTTGGCCATCTGGACGGTGTCGAGGGCGACCTCGCCGCCGTCGGCGGAGACCACGCAGGCCGGTCCGATGCGCGGCAGGTTGATCGACTTGATCGAGCTGCCCATCGAGTTGACCGCGGCGATCACCCCGGCCACGGCGGCGATGCCGAGCACCAGCAGCACCGCGACCGGCTTCTTGCTCACCCACACCCCTCTCGCTGACGGACGCCAAGCGTAGACAACGAGCGCATCAGGAGATGGTCACTGCGGGATCCACGCGGCCGGCCGCTTCTCGCGGTACGCCGCCACACCCTCGCGACCCTCCTCGGACTTGAAGTATCCGGCCGACCTGGCGGCCAGGTCGGCGAGATCGGCGCGGACGGACTCGGCCGGCGTACGCCGCAGAATCTGCTTGGTCCCGGCCAGCGCGAGCGGACCGCCGCGGACCAGCGAGTCGCAGTAGCGGGCCACGGTGTCGTCCAGCTCGTCGGCCGGCACCGCCGCCGTGACCAGGCCGATCTCGGCCGCGCGGGCCCCGTCGAAGGTGTCGCCGGTGAGGTAGAGCTCGGCCGCGGCGCGAGGGGCCAGCCGGGGCAGCACGGTGGCGCTGATCACGGCCGGGATCACCCCGAGACGCACCTCGGTGAAGGCGAACGTCGCGTCCCGCGTACACACCGCGATGTCCGCCGCCGCGATCAGGCCGAGCCCGCCGGCCCGAGCCGGACCACCGACCCGCGCGACGACCGGCTTGGGGAACTCCCAGATGGCCGCGAGCAGATCGGACATCATCTCGGCCGGCAGCCGACCGCGGCCGGAGGTGACCTGCTGGGTCTCCTTCAGGTCGGCGCCGGCGCAGAAGACCGGGCCGGTGTGGGTGAGCACCACGGCGCGGGCGGAGGCGTCGGTGAGCACGGTCGCCAGCGCGTCGAGCAGCTCGGACATCAGCGTGCTGGACAGCGCGTTGCGGTTGGCCGGGCTGTCCAGGGTCAGCGTGGTGATCCCGGCGGACGTCGAGGTGTGGACCAGCTCCATGCGGAGACCCTATCGGCGGCGGTGCACACTTGACGGATGCCTGGTCCGCTGCCCGAGGGTGAGCCCGTCCCCGCCGACGGGTCGCTGCCCGACGATGTCGCCGCCGGAGCCGGACAAAACGGATTCGGGGTCTATGTCCACGTGCCGTTCTGCGCCAGCCGCTGCGGCTACTGCGACTTCAACACGTACACCTCGACCGAGGCGAGCCAGGAGGGTTACCTGGACGCGGTGCTGGCCGAGTTCCGCCTGGCCGGCAAGGTCGTCAGCCCCCGGCGGGTGGACACCGTGTTCGTCGGCGGCGGCACGCCCACCCTGCTCGACCCCGGCGACCTGGCCCGGGTGCTCGACGCGATCGACGCCACCTGGGGACTCGCGCCGGGCGCCGAGATCACCACCGAGGCCAACCCCGAGTCGGTCACCCCCGGCTCGCTGCGGGCGCTGCGCCGGGCCGGCTTCACGCGCATCTCGCTGGGCATGCAGTCGGCCTCACCACACGTGCTGGCCGTGCTCGACCGCCGGCACACCGCCGGGCGCGCGCCCGAGGCCGCGACCGAGGCCCGCGAGGCCGGGTTCGAGCACGTCAACCTCGACCTGATCTACGGCACGCCGGGGGAGACCGCGGACGACTTCGCCCGGTCGCTCGACACGGTGGTCGCGGCCGGCGTCGACCATGTCAGCGCGTACGCCCTGATCGTCGAGGACGGCACCCGGCTGGCCGCCCGGATGCGCCGCGGCGACCTGCCCTACCCCGACGACGACGTGGCCGCCGACCGCTACCTGGCCGCCGACCAGCGGCTCGCCGCGGCCGGTCTGACCTGGTACGAGGTGTCCAACTGGGCGTCCGGCCCGGCCGCCCGCTGCGCCCACAACATGCTCTACTGGACCGGTGGCGACTGGTGGGGCGCCGGCCCGGGCGCACACAGCCACGTCGGCGGCGTCCGGTGGTGGAACGTCAAACACCCGTCCGCGTACGCCCGGAAGCTCGCCGACGGCGACTCGCCCGGACACGGCCGGGAGATCCTCACCGCCTCGGACCAGCGCATGGAAGATGTGATGCTGCGCGTGCGGCTGCGCGACGGCATGCCGCTGGCCGGGCTCGACCCGTCGGTGACCGCGCGGTTCCTCGGCGACGGCCTGCTCGACGCGGCGGCCTACGGCGCCGGCCGGCTCGAACTCACCCTTCGCGGGCGGCTCCTGGCCGACGCCGTGGTACGCGACCTCGTTACTTGACCATCCGGAACGTGGCCGGGTAGTGGTAGAGCTGACCCTCGTTCGCCTTCATGCCCGCGATGATCGAGAACACGATGACGACCACCCAGGTGATCATCGGCAGGAAGAACAGGATGCCCACCGTGCACGCCGCCAGGATCGAGGCGACGATCGTGGCGATGCCCCAGGTGATCTGGAAGTTCAGCGCCTCGACCGAGTGCGCGCGGACGGTCGGCGACTCGTTGCCCTTGGCCAACATCGCCACCAGCGGCGCGATGAAGCCGACGAGGATGCCACCGAAATGGGCGACGAGGGCCCAGGTCTTCTCGTCATTGTTGGCATAGCCGACCGGGGCGGGACCGGCGCCGGCCGCGCCGTAGCCGGGCTGCCCGTAACCACCGGGCTGGCCGTAGGCCCCGGGCTGGCCGTAGCCGGGATCGGGCGGGGGCGCGCCGTAGCCCCCCGCGCCCGAGCCGGGCGGCGGGCCGTAGCCACCGGCGCCGGAGGACGGCGGCGGACCGTACCCACCCGCCCCTGAGCTGGGCGGCGGGCCGTATCCACCGGCGCCGGAGGACGGTGGCGGGGAGCCGTAGGTCGGCGGCTGCGGCGAGCCGTACGTCGGCGGCGTCGGAGGCGGAGGCGGGGCCGATCCGGAGGTCGGCTCGTTACCCGGATATGGGTTGAGCGGCGTCGTCGGGTCGTACGGATTTCCGTCACCCGGCGGACGAGGCGGTTCAGTCATGGCTGACACGGTAGGACCGCAGCTCAACGTAGTCGAGACCAACCGCCGTGGGTGCGATCATCGCGCGGCGGCGAGTGGCGACGTAGACTGGCACTCGCCGATCAGGAGTGCCAACGAGCGGGGGAGGGGTCAGATGAGTCTCGATGACCGCAAACTCGACGTCCTCCGCGCCATCGTCGAAGACTATGTCGCCACCCAGGAACCGGTCGGCAGCAAGGCCCTGGTCGAGCGTCACCAGCTCGGCGTCTCCCCGGCCACCGTGCGAAACGACATGGCGGTGCTCGAGGAAGAGGGCTACATCCGGCAGCCGCACACCAGCGCCGGCCGGGTGCCGACCGACGCCGGCTACCGCCTCTTCGTCGACCGGCTGTCCCGGATCAAGGCGCTCAGCCCGGCCGAGCGGCGGGCCATCGAGCGTTTCCTGGCCAACCCGGTCGACCTCGACGACGTCGTGCACCGCACGGTGCGGCTGCTGGCCCAGCTCACCCGCCAGGTGGCCGTGGTGCAGTACCCGAGCCTGGCGCGCTCCTCCGTACGCCATCTCGAGCTTGTCCCGATCTCCACCACCCGCGTCATGCTGGTGATGATCGCCGACACCGGCCGGGTCGAGCAGCGCCTGGTCGAGATGCCCGGCCCGATCGCCGCCGACGACGTCACCGAGCTGCGGCGCAAGGTCAACGAGAAACTCGCCGGGCAGCGGCTCGCCGACACGCCGCCGCTCGTGCAGGCGCTGGTCGACGACTGTGCGCCGGAACGCCGTAGCACGATGGCCTGCCTGGCCACCGTGCTGCTCGAGACACTGGTCGAGCGCTCCGAGGAACGTCTGATGCTGGCCGGTACGGCCAACCTGACGCGCGGCGGCATGCTTGACTTCCAGGGTTCGCTCCGGCCCGTGCTGGAGGCGCTCGAGGAGGAGGTCATCCTGCTCAAGCTGATCGGCGAGGTCGAGCCCAGCACCACCCGGGTCCGGATCGGCGACGAGAACGAGATCGACAACCTGCGGTCGGCCTCGGTGGTGAGCACCGGGTACGGCCCGGGCGGCACCATCATCGGTGGGCTCGGTGTGCTCGGGCCGACCCGCATGGACTACCCCGGCAACATCGCCACCGTGCGTGCAGTGGCAAGGTACCTTGGCGACTTGCTGGCCCAGAATTGATGGATCTGCGCGAACATTGAGGACTCCAAAGCCCGTGGCGAAGGACTACTACGGAATTCTCGGCATCGGCCGGGATGCCACCGATGACGAGATCAAGCGCGCCTACCGCAAGCTGGCTCGCCAGTACCACCCGGATGTGAACCCGGACCCGGAGGCGCACGAGAAGTTCAAGGACATCAACGCCGCCTACGAGGTCCTCTCCGACGACCAGAAGCGGCAGATCGTCGACCTCGGCGGTGACCCCTTGGCGCCCGGGGGCGGTGGCGCCGGCCCGGGTGGGCCCGGGGCCGGACCGTTCGTCGGTTTCCAGGACATCATGGATGCCTTCTTCGGCACCGCCGCCGGTGGCGCGTCGCGGGGCCCGCGGCCGCGTACCCGTCCCGGGGCCGACGCGATCCTCCGCCTCGAGCTGGAACTGCAGGAGACCGCGTTCGGGGTCGAGGCGCCGATCACGGTCGACACCGCCGTGCTGTGCACCCAGTGCTCCGGCGCCGGCACCGCGCCCGGCACCCACCTGGCCACCTGCGAGACGTGCGCCGGCCGGGGCGAGGTGCAGAGCGTTCAGCGCACCTTCCTCGGGCAGGTCGTGTCGTCCCGCCCCTGCCAGGTCTGCCAGGGTCACGGCACGGTCATCCCGTCGCCGTGCCCGACGTGCGCGGGCGACGGGCGTATCCGTACCCGCCGCAGCCTGACGGTCAAGATCCCCGCCGGGGTCGAGGACGGCATGCGGATCCGCCTGGCCCAGCAGGGCGAGGTCGGCCCCGGCGGCGGCACGGCCGGCGACCTGTACGTGGAGATCCACGAGCGGCCGCACGACGTCTACAGCCGCAAGGGCGACGACCTGCACTGCCGGGTCACCCTCCCGATGACCGCGGCCGCGCTCGGCACCCGCCTGACCATCAAGACGCTCGACAGCGAAGAGTCCATCGAGGTCAAGCAGGGCACCCAGCCCGCCAGCACGCTCCGCATCCGCGGCAAGGGCGTCCCCCACCTGCGCGGCCAGGGCCGCGGCGACCTGTTCGTGCACCTCGACGTGAAGACGCCGACCAAGCTGACCTCCGACCAGGAGCGGATGCTGCGCGACTTCGCCAAGACCCGCGGCGAAGACGTGGCCGAGCTCAGCAAACAGGGCGGCTTCTTCTCCCGGATGCGGGACGCCTTCAACGGCCACTGATGTCGGCGTCCCTGTTCCTCGTCGCCGAGCTGCCGACGGGTCCTTCCTTCACGCTCGACGGCCCTGAAGGCCACCACGCGGCGGACGTCCAGCGCGTCCGCCCCGGCGCGCCCGTCACCCTGTCCGACGGCCGCGGCGGTTCCATCGCCGCCACGGTCACCTCCGTGGCCAAGGGCAGCGTCGTCCTCCACCTGTCCCCGCCGACCTTCGTCCCCGCCCCCACCCCGTCGCTCACCGTCATCCAGGGCATCCCCAAGGGCGACCGCGGCGAACTGGCCGTCCAGGCGATGACCGAGGTCGGCGTCGACGAGATCATCCCCTGGTCCGCCTCCCGCTGCGTCACCCAGTGGCGCGGCGACCGAGGCGCGAAGGCCCAGGCCAAGTGGGCGGCGACGGCGCGCGAGGCGGCCAAGCAGTCCCGCCGGCCGTGGCTGCCGGTCGTCTCCGGGGCGCCAGATCTGGGAACGTCGCAGGTCGCCGCCCGCTTGTCGGCCGCGGCGGCGGCGTTTGTGCTGCATGAGGACGCGACGTCGCCGCTCACCGCGGCTGAGCTGCCGTCTGAGGGGGAGATCGCGCTGGTGGTGGGGCCGGAGGGCGGCATCACCGACGCTGAGATCGACGCGTTCGTGGCCGCGGGGGCGGTGCCGGTGCGGTTGGGCGAGGCGGTGCTGCGGACCAGCACGGCCGGGGTCGCGGCGATCTCGGTGCTGTCGGCGCGGATGGGGCGCTGGTAGGCGAGCGGGATCGACTACGGGTTGGGGCTTCGGCTTTCGGGCATCCGGGCCCAGGCCGCGGCGCCGCGGGGGGAGAGCCGGTAGCCGACGGGGAGGCTCTCGGTCAGGCCTAGTTCTTTCAGGCGGCGTACGTCGCGCTTGAAGGTCAGCATGTCCGGATAGCCGAGGTCGGACCACAGGTCACCGGCCCGTGTCCCGGGATGGGTGGCTATCACGGCCAGCACCCGCCTCGTCCATGGGCCGCGCGCGCCGGTGGTGTCCATCCGGTCGAGCCGCGTGATCAGGGTCGCCCACTCGTCGTCGGGGAGGTCCGCCGTCTCCCGCAGGGCCACGCGGGGGTCGTCGCCGGCGTACGCCACCTCGATCCGGTAGACGTCGCCCGCCTTCTGGGGCAGGTCGGCCAGGGCTGACCGGGCGTTCGGGTAGCCGGCCGCCCGGGCGTCGGCGGCGGAGATCCGCTTGATCACCGAGACGGCGCGCACCTCGACGACGCCGATCATGGTGCGCAGCCGGCTGCCGGCGCGGACCCGGGCGCGCTCCCAGCGCCGGAAGACCACCGACACCCGTCCGTCGCGGATCCGGTCCAGCGCGTCCTGCCGAAACAGCATTGTCCCAGCCTGCAACCCGCCGCCCCGGCGATCAAGATGAAATGATCGAGGCGTGGATGAATTGATCAGTGAGCTGTCCCTCGAGGAAAAAGTGTCGTTGCTCGGAGGGCAGGACTTCTGGTCGCTGCCGGAGATAGCGCGGATCGGGCTGCGGTCGCTGGTGATGTCGGACGGGCCGGTGGGGGTCCGGGGCACGGGGTGGGCGCCCGAGGATCCGTCGGTGGCGTTGCCCAGCCCGACCGCGCTGGCCGCCACCTGGGACCCGGAGCTGGTCGAGCGGGCCGGGCGGCTGCTCGGGCAGGAGTCCCGGCGCAAGGGGGTGCATCTGCTGCTCGCGCCGACCGTGAACCTGCACCGGACGCCGCTCAACGGCCGGCACTTCGAGTGTTTCTCGGAAGATCCGCTGCTCACGGGCGAGATCGCCGCGGCCTTCGTGACGGGCGTGCAGGCGCTCGGGGTGGGTACGACGGTCAAGCATCTGGTCGGCAACGACTTCGAGACCGAGCGGATGACCGTGGACGTGCGGATCTCCGAGCGGGCGCTGCGTGAGGTCTATCTGCCGCCGTTCGAGCGGGTGGTGCGCGCGGGTGGCTGGGGTGTGATGTCGGCCTACAACGGCGTCAACGGGTCGCCGATGTCATCGCACGCGGAGCTTCAGCAGCGCGTACTCAAGGACGAATGGGGTTTTGACGGGATCGTCGTGTCGGACTGGCGGGCGGCCCGGGACACGGTGGGTGCGGCGCTGGGCGGGCTCGACATCGCCATGCCGGCCATGCAGAACCCGTGGGGCGAGGCGTTGGTCGAGGCGGTGCGCGCCGGGCTGGTTCCCGAGGAAGAGATCGATGCCAAGGTACGCCGGGTGCTTCGTCTCGCCGCCCGCGTCGGTGCGCTGGGCCCGCCGCCCTCGGGTGAATGGCCGGAGCTCGACGGGTCGGCGGTCGCGCACGAGGTGGCGGCCCGGTCGTTCGTGCTGGTGCGGAACGAGGACTTCACGTTGCCGCTGGAGCCGGCCGCGCTGACCCGGGTCGCGGTGATCGGGGCGCTGGCCCTGGACGCCCGGGTGCTCGGTGGCGGCAGCGCCACGGTGACCCCGCCGCATGTGATCTCGCCGCTGGAAGGCATCGGGCGGTCGCTGTCGGGTGTGGACGTGGCGTACGCCACCGGCGCCGACCCGCGGCCCTTCCTGCCGCCGGCACGTGGTCCGGAATGGACGGGGCTGCGGGTCGACCTGGCCGGGAAGTACGACTTCGCGGTGGGTGAGGCGGCGCTGCGCTGGATCGGGGACCTGCCGGGGCGGCTCGACCCGGCGGACGTCGACGGGCTCACCATCGCCGGCACGTTCACCCCGGCCGTGGACGGCGAGCACGTGTTCGCGGTATCGGGCTTCGGCACCTTTGTTCTCACGGTGGGTGAGCGCGAGGTTTATCGGGGCGCGCTTCATGTCGAGGGTACGGAGCGTGGCGAGCTGCTGCTGTCACCGCGGGAACATCGGGCCGCCGTGACGCTGGCGGCCGGCGTACCCGTCGAAGTGATCTTGACCCAGATCATTCCGGCCGGGATGGCGCACACCGTCTCGACCACGCTCGGGCACCGGCCGCCCGGCCCGGACGCGGCCGAGATGATCACCGAGGCGGCGGCGCTGGCGGCCGGCTCGGACGTCGCGATCGTCGTGGTGGGCACCACCGAGCAGGTCGAGTCGGAGGGCTTCGACCGCACCTCGCTGGCCCTGCCCGGCACCCAGGACGAGCTGGTCCGGCGGGTGGCGGCGGCCAATCCGCGCACGGTCGTGGTGGTCAACGCGGGCGCGCCGGTGCTGCTGCCGTGGGCCGATGACGTGGCCGCGGTCGTGCTGACCTGGTTCCCGGGGCAGGAGGCGGGCGCGGCGCTGGCCGACGTGCTGCTCGGCGTGCTCGAGCCGGGCGGCCGCCTGCCGACGACCTGGCCGCGCCGCGCCGAGGACTGCCCGGTCCTCGACGTCACCCCGCAGGGCGGGGTCGTGTCCTATGACGAAGGCGTCTTCGTCGGTTACCGAGCGTGGCAACGGGCCTCGCGGGAGCCGCACTACGCGTTCGGGCACGGGCTCGGCTACACCACGTGGAGTTACGAGGCGCTGCGCGTCGTCGACGGCACGGCGGAGATCACCGTGACCAACACCGGCGCGCGGGAGGGGCGCGAGGTCATCCAGGTGTACGTGCGCCCGGCCGCACCGGACGACGAACGCCCGGCGGAATGGCTGGCCGGCTTCGCGACGGTGACCGCCCACCCGGACGAGAGCGTGACCGCCCGCGTCGACCTGCCCGAGCGCACGTTCCAGACCTGGGCGGACGGCGGCTGGCACACGGTCGCGGGCGACTACGAGATCGTCGCCGCGCATGCCCTCGACGACCCGCGCCTGGTCGTCTCCCTCACCGTCGGGGCGTGAGCCGGCGCAGGCGAAACAAGCAGCCGTCCTCGGGCTGAACAAGCCGCCGGCCTCCGGCAGGGGAGCAGCCGGCCTCAGGTGCGCAGGTAGGACGCGCCGTTCATGTCGATGATCGCGCCGGAGGCCCACACGGCCTCCGGCGAGGCGAGCCAGTGCACGGCGGCGGCCACCTCGTCGGGCTGGGCGACCCGGCCGAACGGGCTCTGCGACCGGATCGCGGCGCCCCGCTCGGCCTTGAGGTGCTCGTTGGTCATGTCGGTCTCGATGAAGCCGGGCGCCACCGTGCCCACCGCGATGCCGAGGTGGGCCAGGGCCACGGCCAGGGACTGGCCCATCGAGTTCATGGCCGCCTTCGACGCGCCGTAGGCCGGCTGCTCCGGCTCACCCCGGAACGCCCCGCGCGACGACACGTTGATGATCCGGCCGCCCCCGGCCCGCATGTGCTGCACGGCCGCCCAGCAGGCGTTGGCCGCCCCGAACAGGTTCACGTCGAAGGTGCGCCGCCACATCTCCCGCCACTCGTCGTAGCCGGCCTCGAGAACCGGCACGGCCGGCGGCGACCCGAAGATCCCAGCGTTGTTGACCAGCACGTCCAGCCCACCCAGGCCGTCCGCGGCGGCGTCCACCATCGCCCGCACGGCCTCCGGCTCGGCCATGTCGGCCTGCACGATCACGTGCCCGTCGCCCGGCAGTTCCGAAACCAGCTGCTCGGCCTGGGCGCGGGTGGCCCGGTGATGCACCGCCACCCGATCGCCGCCCGCCGCGAACCGCTGAGCGATCGCCCGCCCCAAACCCCGCGAAGACCCGGTCACCAGGACCGCTCGTGATGTCATTCCGGGAGCTTAGGGCCTGAGCGACGCCGTTGATCTTGAGATTGCCACCGCCGCACCGCCGCCGCCCCCGCCCTTGTGGGTGGGCAGGAATGTAGCCGACGCGTGGGACGATTTTCGGCGTTGTCCACAGGCGCGGCGACCAAAGCGAGAGTGACCACGCACGCAGAATGAAGGGTGGGCGGCTCTGTTCTGGCCGGTCACGGCCTTGGAGCCGCGCGCCCGGCCTCGGCGGGAGCGACGGTCTGAACCACCCACCCGGCTACGACATGAAGTTCTTGATCTTGATTTTGGGCGGGGTCGGCCAACCGATCCCGATTACGATCTCCCGGTGGACAACTGCCTGTTCTGCCGGATTGTCGCGGGGGAGATCCCGGCCACGGTCGTGCACGAGACCGGGACGACGCTCGCTTTCCGGGACATCGACCCCAAGGCGCCAGTGCACGTGCTGGTGATCCCCAAGGCTCACCACGCCGACGTGGCCGCGCTCGCCGCCGCCGACCCCGCGCTCGCCGCCGACGTGCTGGCCGCGGCGGGGGCGGTGGCCGACGCCGAGGGAGTGCGCGGCGACGGGTTCCGGTTGATCTTCAATTCCGGGGGGTACGCGGGGCAGGAAGTGTTCCACGCGCACGGTCACGTTCTCGGCGGTACGCCGCTCGGGCCCATGCTGAGCATCGCGTGACCGCGGCCGAGAACCGCTACGAGCGGGAGGCCCGCAAGGTCCAGGCCGCGGCGCGCGTGCCCGCCCTGTCGGTCGCCGTGCACCGGGCCGACCGCGGCCTCTGGACCTGCACCGTCGGCGAGTCCGGCGACCCGGCCCGGCCGCTGGACGCCGGCTCCCGGTTCCGGATCGGCTCGGTGACCAAGACCTTCACCGCGGTGCTGATCATGCAGGCCCGCGACGACGGGCTGCTCGACCTGGACGACCCGGTCGGCAAGCACCTCGACCTGCCCGCGCACGGCGACGCCACGATCCGCCGGCTGCTCTCGCACACCGCCGGCTTCCAGCGTGAGCCGCACGGCGACGTGTGGGACATGCTCGAGATGCCGTCCGCCGACCGGATGATCGCCGAGATCGAGCGGGCCGAGCGGGTGCTGCCCAACGCGCGCCGCTACCACTACTCCAACCTCGCGCTGGGCGTGCTCGGGCAGATGGTCGCCCGGCTGCGCGGCGGCAGCTGGTTCGAGGTGCTCAGCGACCGGGTGCTGACGCCGCTCGGGCTGGCCTCGACCAGCTACCACCCGACCGAGGACGCCGTGGTCGGCTGGCTGGTCGACGCCTACTCGGACGCCGCCCGCCCGGAACCGGTCACCGACATGGCCGGCGCGGCTCCCGCGGCCCAGCTCTGGAGCACCGCCGCCGACATGGCGACGTGGGCCGCGTTCCTGGCCGACCCGCAGATCGTCGACCCGGACGGCAAGGTGCTCGCGGCGGCCACGGTCGACGAGATGCGCTGGCCGCTGACCACCACCGACGAGCAGCTCTGGGTCTACGGCTTCGGGCTGGGGCTGATCCTCCAGCCGGCCGGCAAGCGGATCCTGCACGTCGGCCACGACGGCGCCATGCCCGGGTTCCTCTCCGCCGTCTACGGCCGGCGGGGTGGCGACGGCAACCCGGGGGCGCTCGGCTGTGCCGTGCTCGCGTCGTCCGGCACCGCCATGGAGATCGCCGAGCTGCCGCACGACCTGCTGCGCCTGGCCACCGAGCTCGACCCGGCCGAGATCAAGCCGTGGCGGATCGGCGAGCCCGCCCCGGAGCGCTACCAGCCGGTGCTCGGCCGGTGGTGGGGCGAGGGCTTCCCGTACGAGTTCTCCTGGCACGACGGCACCCTGCAGGCGCGCGCCGGTGACGCGCCGGCCGACCGCCCGCCGGCCGTGTTCGAGCCGTCGCCCGACGACCCCGACGTGCTGCGGACGGTGTCCGGACGGGAGGCCGGCGAACTGCTCCGGATCACCCGGGACGAACACGGTGTGATCGTCCGGATGCACTGGGCGACCTATCGCTTCACCCGCGTCCAGGAAGCCTTCGACGGGCTCCCGGTCAGCCACGGCGAGCACCCGTAATGGTGTCGGCGGCACGGGCGCGGAACGGATACGATGGGGCGGTCCTTACGGCGCAAGACAGGAAGCAGGTGGCGTAGGTCCTCGGGGCCGCCCCTATGACCAGCACCGACCACACGTCGAGCGCGTCCGGCGCGGCGCGGGTGCAGACCAAGATCTCGGTCGCCGACCCGAAGATCATGGTGAACCTGCTCGGCGCCAAGGACGAGATCCTGCGCCTGATCGAGCGCACCCTCGCCAGCGATGTCCACGTCCGCGGCAACGAGATCACGGTGACCGGCTCGCCGGCCGACAACGCGACCGCGGAGCGTCTTTTCTCGGAGCTCATCGAGCTGATCGAGAAGGGTGAGACGCTGACCGTCGACGCGGTCCGGCGGACCGCCACGATGCTCGAGCAGAACACGTCCGAGCGCCCGGCCGAGGTGCTGACGCTCAACATCCTCTCCCGGCGCGGGCGCACCATCCGCCCCAAGACGCTGGGCCAGAAGCGCTACGTCGACGCCATCGACGAGAACACCATCGTCTTCGGCATCGGCCCCGCCGGCACCGGCAAGACCTACCTCGCCATGGCCAAGGCCGTGCAGGCGCTCCAGGCCAAGGCGGTCAACCGCATCATCCTGACCCGGCCGGCGGTCGAGGCGGGCGAGCGGCTGGGCTTCCTGCCCGGCACGCTGAACGAGAAGATCGACCCTTACCTGCGGCCGCTGTACGACGCGCTGCACGACATGCTCGACCCCGAGTCGATCCCGCGCCTGATGCAGAACGGCACGATCGAGGTCGCCCCCTTGGCCTACATGCGTGGCCGGGCGCAGCCGCTCGCGGCGAAGGTGCTGACCCCGGACGGCTGGCGCGCGATCGGCGATCTGGCGGCCGGTGACCTGGTCACCGGCTCCGACGGCCTGCCCACACCGGTGCTCGGTGTCTACCCGCAGGGCCGCAAGCAGGTCTACCGGGTCACCACGCAGGACGGTGCCTCGACGATCGCCTGTGGCGAACACCTCTGGACGGTGCGTACGCCGGACGACCGGAGCCACGGCCGTCCGTCCCGCACGCTCGAGACCCAGGAGATGATCGGCAACCTGCGCCGCGGACACGTCCACCGGTACGAGTTGCCATTGGTCGAGCCGGTTGAGTTCGTCGGGCAGGACGTGCCGATGGACCCGTACGCGCTCGGGCTCCTGCTCGGCGACGGCTGCCTGACCACCGCCACCACGCCGTCGTTCACCACCGCCGACCCCGAGCTGGCCGGGGCGCTGGACGCCGCGCTGCCGGGCGTCGAGCTGACCCGCAAGAACGAGGTCGACTACATCCTTCGCCGGGCGGGCGGTGGGGGCCGGGGCGGTGTGATCACGGCGAATCCGGTCACCGCGATCCTGCGTCAGCTCGACCTCGCCGGCACCAGGTCGAACACGAAGTTCGTCCCCGAGGTCTACAAGTTCAACCGCGCCGCGGTACGACTCGCGTTGCTCCAAGGACTGTTCGACAGTGACGGCGGTCCGGTGACCCAGCGCGGTCGCGCCTGCCGGGTGCAGTACTCCACGTCCTCCGAGCAGCTTCGCGACGACGTGCTCTTCCTGGTGCGGTCGCTCGGTGGTGTCGCCTACGTCCGGCGGCGTGCCGCGCTGGGGCGCCGGCCCGGTCTCGCCCGTGGCCGTGACGTGCACCACCGGCACGACGCGTTCGTGATGGACATCCGGCTGCCGGCCGGCCTCGAGCCATTCCGGCTGGAGCGCAAGCAGGCGCACTACAACGCCACCGGCGGCGGTCGTCCGATGCGGTTCATTCACGAGATCGAGCCGCTGGGCGAGGAGGAGACGGTCTGCATCCAGGTGGCGGCGCCAGACTCGCTGTACGTCACCGACGATCTGATCGTCACCCACAACACTCTCAACGACGCGTTCATCATTCTGGATGAGGCTCAGAACACGACGCCCGAGCAGATGAAGATGTTTCTGACCCGGCTCGGGTTCGGGGCGAAGATCGTGGTCACCGGTGACGTCACGCAGGTCGACCTGCCGGGCGGCACGTCCAGTGGGCTGCGGGTGGTGCGAGAGATCCTGCGCAACGTCGACGATGTGCACTTCGCCGAGTTGTCCAGCTCCGATGTGGTGCGACACCGGCTGGTGGCCGAGATCGTCGACGCCTATCAGCGCTTCGACGAGGCGCAGGAGCAAGAGAGCGCACAGCAAGTCCGGGCCGTTCCGGGCCGGGCCGCCGGGGGCGGCCGCGCCGGGCGGCGACGCTAGTTCAGGGGATGAGAAGCACCACTATGTCCATCGAGATCGCCAACGAGTCGGGAGTCGAGGTCGACACCGACGCGATCCTGGCGGTGGCCCGCCACGCCCTGGACGAGATGGGTGTGAACCCGCTCGCCGAGCTGTCCATCCTGCTTGTCGACATCGACTACATGACCGAGCTCAACCATCGCTGGATGGGTAGCGACGGTCCGACCGACGTGCTCGCCTTCCCGATGGACGAGGGCAGCGTCGACCACGGGCCGGGTGAGGCCGGCGCCGGTGAGCCGGCGCTGCTCGGCGACATCGTGCTGGCCCCCGAGGTGGCGGCCAAGCAGGCGGTCGCCGCTGAGCACACGCCGGCCGACGAGCTCCATCTGCTCACCGTGCACGGGGTGCTTCATCTGCTCGGCTACGACCACGCCGAGCCCGAGGAGGAACGCGAGATGTTCGCGTTGCAGGCCAGGCTGCTCCAAAGCTGGCGGTCCGCTCGCCAGGCCGGCTGATTCCGATGGACGGCGGACTACCCGACCTGCAACTGCTGATCTACGCGGTGGTGCTGGTCTTCCTGGCCGGGCTGGCCTCGATGACCGATGCGGCGCTGGCCACCGTGTCGCCGGCCCGCGCGGCCGAGATGGCCCGGGAGGGGCAGCGTGGCGCGGCGGCGCTGGCCGCGGTGGCCGGTGACGTGGTGCGCCACCTCAATCTGCTGCTCCTGCTGCGGCTGCTGTGCGAGCTGACCGCGACCACGCTGGTGGCGCTGGTCTGTGTGGACACGTACGGCGCCGGCTGGCGGGCCGCGCTGGTGACCGCGGGCGCGATGACGGTGGTGTCGTTCGTCGTGGTCGGCGTGGCGCCGCGGACGTTGGGGCGGCAGCACGCGTACGCGGTGGGCAGGGCCGCGGCGCCGCTGGTGCGCTGGATCGGCCGGGTGTTCAACCCGCTGGCCTCGCTGCTGATCCTGATCGGTAACGCGGTGACGCCGGGCAAGGGCTTCCCGGAGGGGCCGTTCGGCAGTCAGGTCGAGCTGCGGGAGCTGGTCGACCTGGCCGAGCAGCGCGGTGTGGTCGAGCACGGCGAGCGCGAGATGATCCACTCGGTGTTCGCGCTGGGTGACACGATCGTCCGCGAGGTGATGGTGCCCCGCACCGAGATGGTGTGGATCGAGAGTGGCAAGACCTTGCAGCAGGCGCTCTACCTGTTCCTGCGGTCGGGTTTCTCGCGGATCCCGGTGATCGGCGAGAGCGTCGACGACGTGCTCGGCGTGCTTTATCTCAAGGACGTGGTGCGGCGTACGCAGAACGGCGACCCGGCCGCGTCCGAGGCGGCGGTGGCCGAGCTGATGCGGGCGGCGACGTTCGTGCCCGAGTCCAAGCCGGTCGACGATCTGCTCTCCGAGATGCAGGCGGCCCGCAACCACCTGGTGATCGTCGTGGACGAGTACGGTGGGACGGCCGGCCTGGTGACGATCGAGGACATCCTCGAGGAGATCGTCGGCGAGATCACCGATGAGTACGATGTCGAGCGCCCGCCGGTGGAGACGCTGGACGACGGCGCGGTGCGGGTGACCGCGCGGCTGCCGATCGAAGACCTCGGTGAGATCTTCGGGGTGGAACTGCCCGCCGACGACGTCGAGACGGTCGGTGGCCTGCTCGCGCAGGCGCTGGGCCGGGTGCCGATACCGGGCGCCGAGGTGAACGTGAACGGCCTGCACCTGACCGCCGAGGGCACCACCGGGCGTCGTAACCGGATCGACTCGGTGCTGGTCAACCGGGCTGTGCCGGAAGGCGCGGCCGACGAAGAGACCGAGGAGAGGCAACACGCTGATGCCTGAGGCAGTCATCCCGCCCGCGACCGCGGACCTGACCGCGGAGGACCAGAAGCTGGTCACCCTGGCGCGCGGCTCACGCGCGCGGGTGGGCGCTGAAGAGGGTGCGGCGGTACGCGACCAGGACGGCCGCACGTATGCGGCGGCGAGCGTGGCCCTGCCGAGCCTGGCGGTGACCGCGTTGCAGCTGGCGGTGGCCTCGGCGGCCGCCGCGGGCGCGACGAAGCTGGAGGCGGCGGCGGTGGTGACCGAGGCGGCGACGCTGGACGAGCTGGGCCGGGCCGCGGTGCGTGACCTGTCGGCCGTCGCGCCGATCCACGTGGCCGGTCCGGGCGGGTCCTTGCTGGGAACGGTCACCACGTGACCGACGAGCGTGGCACCACGGGCTCCAGCGGGGCCAAGAAGGGCAGCGTGCGCAAGCCCCGGCACCGCAAGGCGGGCAGCACCGAGGCAAGCGGCTCGCCCGCCGGGCGTACCCATCGGGGTAAGCAGCACCAGCACAAGGCGGTGGCGCGGCAGGAGGCCGTGGCCGACGTCTATCGCGCGGGTTTCGCGTGTTTTGTCGGGCGGCCGAACGCCGGCAAGTCGACGCTGACCAACGCGATCATCGGGCAGAAGATCGCGATCACGTCGAGCAAGCCGCAGACCACCCGGCATGTGATCCGGGGCATCCTGCATCGGCCCGACTCGCAGCTCGTGCTGGTCGACACGCCCGGCCTGCACCGGCCGCGCACGCTGCTCGGCGAGCGGCTGAACGACCTGGTCAAAGAGACGTGGAGCGAGGTCGACGTGATCGGCGTCTGCCTGCCGGCGGACGAGCCGATCGGGCGTGGCGACCGGTTCATCTCGGCCGAGATCGCCGAGCTCAAGGCCGTGGTGATCGCCGTGGTGACCAAGGTCGACCTGGTCGATCAGCAGACCCTGGCCCAACATCTGCTCGCGGTGAGCGAGTTGTACGACTTCGCGCAGATCGTGCCGGTGAGCGCGGTGTCCGGGCACCAGGTCGAGACGCTGGTCGACGTGATCGTGGGGCATCTGCCCGAGTCGCCGCAGCTGTACCCGGACGACATGCTGACCGACGAGCCCGAGCAGGTGCTGATCGCCGAGCTGATCCGCGAGGCGGCGTTGGAGGGTGTGCGCGACGAGCTGCCGCACTCGATCGCGGTTCTGGTCGAGGAGATGCAGGAGGAGGGCAACCTGGTCCGGATCTTCGCCGACCTCTATGTCGAGCGGGACAGCCAGAAGTCGATCGTGATCGGCACGCGCGGGGCGCGGCTGAAGGACGTGGGCACCCGGGCCCGGCTCGAGATCGAGACGCTGCTCGGCCGCCGGGTGTATCTCGATCTGCACGTGCGGGTGGCCAAGGAGTGGCAACGTGACCCGAAGCAGCTGCGTAAGCTCGGTTTCTGATTAACCCAGCTGTATGTCGGGATTGTGGGTCTTCTCACGCCCGTTTGTAGCCGCCGCGAAGTTTGGGTAGGGCTTAGTTCCGTGCGCAACCGCTACCTGGATCTGCTCCGTGCCGCGGCTGTCGTCCGGGTGGTCGTCTACCACGTCACCGGATTGCCGGCGTTGACCGTTCTGTTCCCGGCGATGCCGATCATGTTCGCGCTCGGCGGCTCGATGATGGCCGCCTCGCTCGACCGGATGGGTCCGTTCGCCGTCGAGAAGCGGCTGCGCCGGCTGTTGCCCTCGGTCTGGGTGCTGTCCGCGATCGCCGTCCCGGCCATGATGATCGACGGGCTGGCCTGGGACTGGAAGCTGCTGATGTGGTTTTTCCCGCTGGAGGACCCGCCGGCCGGTGGCACGTGGCTCGAGGCCCTGAGCGCCATGTGGTACCTGCGTGACTTCCTGTGGTTCGTGCTGCTCTCGCCCATCCTGCTGCCGCTGTACCGGAAGTTCCCGCTGGTCACGATCGCGACGCCGTACGCCGCGCTGATCGTCACCCAGCTGCTCGGGCTGACCGTGCATCCGCCGCTCCTGCGCGACCTGGCTCTCTACGGCGGCGCGTGGCTGATCGGCTTCGCCCACCACGACGGCAAGCTGCGGGCCCGCCGGCTGCTGTGGGTGGCCGCGGCGGCTGCGGCGGCCGCGGCGGTGTGGGTGGTCACCCATCCAGGGCCGCGGGGGTACGACCTGAACGACATCCCGCTGGGCAACGGGCTGTGGTCGCTGGCGCTGATCCTGGTCCTGCTGCGCTTCTCGCCGTCGATCCCGGCGTGGCGCCCGGTGACCGTGCTGAACGCGCGGGCGCTGACGATCTACCTGTGGCACGTGCCGATCATCGTGGCGATGACCCACGCCGGTGAGGCGGCGGGCTGGCCGGTGCGCGGCTGGACCGGCGACGCCTGGCGGATGGCCGTGGTGCTGTCGCTGCTGGGTCTGGCCACGCTGGCCTTCGGCTGGGTGGAAGATCTGGCCGCCGGGCGGCGCGTGACGCTGGTGCCCGCGGATGTCGTACCCAAGGGTCAGGATGAACGGCATGACGTCCACGGCCGCCCAGGTCCGTCGCACGTACTACGTGCTCGGGTTCGGCAACACTCTCGCCGCGTCGCTCATCTGGGGCGTCAATACGATCTTCCTGCTCGACGCCGGGTTGAACAACTTCGAGGCGTTCGCCGCTAACGCGTTCTTCACCGCCGGGATGGTGCTGTTCGAGGTGCCGACCGGCATCGTCGCCGACTCGTGGGGGCGCCGGGCGTCCTATCTGCTCGGCACGATCACGCTGGCCGTCACGACCGGGCTCTACCTGTGGTTGTGGGTGATCGAGGGACCGTTCTGGGCCTGGGCGGTCTCGTCGGTGCTGCTCGGGCTGGGCTTCACCTTCTTCTCCGGCGCGACCGAAGCCTGGCTGGTCGACGCGTTGCGGGCCACCGGCTACCAGGGCGAACTCGACTCGGTGTTCGCCCGGGCCCAGGTGTTCATGGGCGGGGGAATGCTGCTCGGCGCGGGCGGCGGCGGTTACCTCGCGCAGTGGCTGGGGCTGGGTGCGCCGTACGTCGCGCGGGCCGCGGTGCTCGTGGTGGTGTTCGTGGTGGCGGCGGTGCTGATGCGCGACCTGGGGTTCACGCCCGATCGGAGTCAGGGCTTCGCCACCGAGGTACGCCGCATCGCCGGCGACTCGGCCCGGTACGGCCTGCGGGCGCGTCCGGTCCGGTGGCTGATGATCGCCTCGGTCTGCACCGGGGGCGTCGGCATCTACGTCGGGTACGCGCTCCAGCCCCACCTGCTCAACCTGTGGGGCGACGACACCGCGTACGGCGTCGCCGGTCTCGGCGCCGCGGTGATGGCCGCCGCCCAGATCGGCGGTGGCCTGCTCGGCCCGCGGCTGCGCCCGCTGTTCCACCGCCGCACCGGGATGATCCTGGCCATGTCGGTGGTCGGCGTGATCGTGGTGGCGCTGTTCGCGGTGATCCAGGTGTTCTGGGTCGCGCTGCTGCTGATCGTGGTCTGGGCGCTGTCCAGCGCGGCCCTGATGCCGGTGCGTCAGGCGTACCTGAACGGGATGATCCCCTCCCGGCAGCGGGCCACCCTGCTCTCCTTCGACTCGCTGATGTCCTCGACCGGCGGGGCGATCGCGCAGCCCGGCCTGGGCCGCTCGGCCGACGTGTGGGGCTACCCGGCCTCGTTCGGCATCTCCGCCGTGGTCTCGGCGCTCGCGCTGCCGTTCATCTGGCTGTCCCGGCGCTCACGCGACCGGGCCGACTTCACCGCTTCCGAACCAGCAGCGGTTGGGTGACCTGCGCGATCCGTCCGTTCTGGTCGAACAGGTCGCCGGTGCACAGGCCGATGCCGTCCTCGGTGACGTCCGACCGCGCGGCCAGCCGCACCCACTCGCCGGCCGGCGGGCGCAGGAACGTGGTCGCCATGCCGGGCGGGATGCTCAGCCACTCGTGCAGGTCGAAGTTGGTCGAGAGGCCGTTTGCGGCGTCGGCCACGATCAGCGTGCGGGCCACGCCGGTCAGGTCCACGCCGGCGATCAGCGGGTGGTTGACCCGGGTCCACACGTCGCCGCGGCCCTCGGCCGAGAGGATCCGCCCGCCCAGGCCGCGCCAGTCGGTCGCCCGGCCGTACCCGAAGAAGTCCATGCTGTCGTCGGTGGTCGCCGGGATCGCCGGTTGTGCCTCACCGGGTGTGACCACGGACGGCTTCGGGCCGGTCGCGATGTGCCAGCCCCGGGCCACCACTGCGACCTTGTCGTCGACCACCATCCGGGCCTCGACCAGCGAGGTCAGCCGGCCCGGCTTGATCGGCGTCACCTCGACCGCGAGCGGGCGGCGGGGGATCGGGCCGAGGAAGTCGACGGAGAGCCGGGTCAGCCGTTGTCCGTCACCGGGCGCCATGGCGTGCGCGAGCAGGGCCGCCGGTGGGCCGCCGTGCTGCATGCGCGGGTCCCAGGGGCTCTCGGTGAAGTCGGTCGGCTCGTAGCGGTCGTCACCCAGCGGGAGATAGAACGCGGTCATGCACAGATCATGACGTCCGACCGGGTGTGGGCGCCTCCGGGGCGTCGGGAACCAGCGGAATCACGTGCGTGCTGCCGTCGTCCGAGGGCAGGGAGGTGAGCGTCACGTCGCCGCTGTCGGCCGACATCACCAGCTTGAACTTGGCGTTCTGGTCGTTGACCAGGCCGGGGCCCTCGATCTGCTCCTCGCCGGAGGAGGCGCGGGTGACGATCGAGTAGGTGCCGGCCGGCACCCGGGCCATCACGTTGCCGCTGTCGGCCGTGGCGGTCACCGACATCGCCTGGACGGCCTCGACGTCCACGTCGCCGGAGTCGGCCCGCAGGTTGACCGGCCCGCCGGCGATCTTGATGGCGCGTACGTTGCCGGAGTCGACCGAGGCCGTGACCTTGCCGGTGACGTCGCTGATGGCGACGTCGCCCGAGTCGGCCTTGACCGCCACGTCGCCCTTGACCTCGCTGACCATGAGGTTGCCCGAGTCGAGGGTCAGGTCGACCGCGGCCACCCCGGTCAGGCCGACGTCGCCCGAGCCCAGCGAGCCGCGCACCTTGACGCCCACGGGCGCGGTGATGTCGTACGACACCCGGCAGTTGACCCCGCACTTGGTGTCGATGGTCAGGGTCGAACCCTCCAGGTGGTACGACGCGCCCGGGTCGGAGTTGCGGTGCACGATCCGGTTGATCTGGGTCTCGGTGACCGACGGCTTGGTGCGGATCAGCACGTCGCCGCTGTCGCCGGTGACCACGATGTCGGTGACCTTGGCCTTCTCGACGTCGTTGAAGGTCAGCTGGGCGCCGACCCCGCCGCAACCGGTGAGGGCGGTGGCGGCCACCGCCGCGATCAGAGTGGCGGCCCCGGCGCGGCGAAATCCGGGGTGGCGGGACAGAGTCGACGTCATGTCACAGACGCTATGACGGGCCGGATCGGGGACGCCATCAGTTTCATCACCCACCTGACCCTGATACGGCGTCAGGGTTGTCGTACCGGGCGGGCACAATGTTCACCGTGCCCGCCGGATATCGACGCCATGTCTACCGCGACGACGCGGTGGTCCTGCGTGTGCAGAAACTCGGCGAGAGCGACCGGATCATCACGCTGCTGACCCGCCGTCACGGCCGGTTGCGGGCGGTGGCCCGGGGAGTACGCCGCACGATGTCGCGCTTCGGGGCCCGGCTCGAGCCGTTCGGCCACGTCGACCTGCAACTGGCCGGGTCGCCCGAGGGCGTCGGCACCAGCACGCTCCAATCGGTGAGCCAGGTCGAGGCGGTCGCGCTGTACGGCAAGGAGTTCCTGGTCGACTACCCGCGCTACACCGCGGCCAGTGCCATCGCCGAGACGGCCGAGCGGCTCACCCCGATCGAGCGCGAGCCGTCGCTGCGCCTGTTCCAGCTGACCCTGGGGGCGCTCAAGGCCCTGGCCGCCCGCGAACACGCCGGTCCCCTGGTGCTCGACGCCTACCTCCTGCGGGCGATGGCCACGGCCGGCTGGGCGCCCGCGCTGATCGAGTGCGCGGTGTGCGGCCAGCCCGGGCCGCACGGCGCGTTCTCCGTCCCGGCCGGCGGCTCGGTCTGCCCCGACTGCCGCCCGCCCGGCGCCGCCCATCCGGCGCCCGCCACCATCGGCCTGATGGCCGCCCTGACCGCCGGCGACTGGCCGGTCGCCGACGCCACCGAGCCGCCGGTCCGCCGCGAGTGCAGCGGGCTGGTGGCGGCACATCTCCAATGGCACATGGAGCGCGCGATGCGCTCGTTGCCGCTGGTCGATCGACGGGAGAGTCCGTGAGCCCACGTCCGCCCACCCCGCACATCTCCGGGGTCACACCCCCGGCGATCCCGCGCGAGGCGCTGCCCAAGCACGTCGCCGTCGTGATGGACGGCAACGGTCGCTGGGCCAAGGAGCGTGGGCTGTCCCGCACCAAGGGGCATGAGCAGGGCGAACACTCGCTGTTCGACGCCATCGAGGGCGCCGTCGAGCTGGGCATCCCCTATCTTTCGGCGTACGCGTTCTCCACCGAGAACTGGAAGCGGTCGCCCGACGAGGTCCGGTTCCTGATGGGCTTCAACCGTGACGTCATCCGGCGCCGCCGCGACCAGCTCGTCGACCTGGGCGTGCGGGTGGTCTGGTCGGGCCGGCGTGGCCGGTTGTGGAAGAGCGTGATCAGCGAGCTCGAGACGGCCGAGGAGATGTCGCGCGGCAACTCCACGCTGACCCTGCAGTTCTGCGTCAACTACGGCGGGCAGGCCGAGATCGCCGACGCGACCGCCGCGATCGCCCGCGACGTGGCGGCCGGCAAGCTCAAGGCCGACAAGATCACCGAGAAGACGATCGCCAAGTACCTCTACCACCCCGAGGTGCCCGACGTTGACCTCTTCCTGCGTCCGTCGGGCGAGCAACGCACGTCGAACTTCCTGCTCTGGCAGTCCGCGTACGCCGAGATGGTCTTCCTCGACACCCTCTGGCCCGACTTCGACCGCCGCCACCTCTGGTATGCGTGCGAGCTCTTCGCCAGCCGCGACCGACGCTTCGGCGGGGCCCTGCCCAACCCGGTGGCGCCCGTTTAATTCTTGCGGCGGGTTCGCCATTTGGTTTCGAGGCCGTGCAGGTAGCGGTTCTCGAGGTCGGTGTGGTCCAGGGCCCGCAGCAGGAACCGCATGTGCCCGCTGATCTCCAGGGCCCGCCGCCGCGACGGGCACGTCTCGACCAGCTCGGTGGCGTAGCGGTCGGCCTCGGTCAGCTCGTCCCGCAGAACCAGGTCGCTCCACCGGATCACCGCCGACCAGATGTTGAAGATCCGGGCCCGGCGCTCGACGTCGAGCAGGTTCACCGCCTCTTCCGACCACTGCTGGGCCCGGGCCGGCTGGCCCGCGTGGGCGGCCAGCAGGGCCAGGTAGAACGGCGTGGTGATGGTGTTCGGCTCCAGGTCGTGCGCCTTCTGGTGGGCCTTCCGCGCGCCGTCGAAGTCTTCCTGGTCGCGGCGCAGCAGGCCGACACAGTTCCAGTTCGCGGCGTTGCGCGGCGCCGCTGAAAGGGCCCGCTCGGCGTGCTCGTCGGCCCGCGCCGGGTCGGTGTGCCGGAACAACCAGGCCAGCCCGCGCTCGCTGTGCTCCGGGTCGTGCCCGTCGGCCATGGCGGTGGTCAGCTCGGTCAGGGCCTCGTCGTCCCGGCCCAGGTTGGTCAGCGCGCGGCCCAGGCGGTAGCGGACCCGGGCGTTCTTCGGCTGGATCTGCAACGCCCGGCGGAGGAACTCGACGGCCTTGTCGTACTGGCCCTCGTGGTAGGCCTCCTCGCCCTGGTTGAACAGGTACGACATCTCGACCATGGTGTTCATCCGCTGGTCGAGCTCCTGGATCTGGGCCTGGAGGCGGGCGCTGAGCTGGCGTACCTGCTCGGTCTGCACCTCGGTCATGTCGACCGCGGTCCGGGCCCGTCCCAGCAGCGAGTTCGCCTCCTCGGAGAGGTCCTCGGCCGCCTTGATGGCCCGGTTCGTGTTGGACGTCACGTCCTGGGCGATCGCCTTCTGCTGGTCGAGCTCGCGCCGGGCGTCGGCGCCGGTCCGCCGGATCGACCGCAGCTCCCGGACGCCGAAGAAGCCGGCGCCCACGAACAGCACGGTCAAGATCGCCATCAGCAGCGCGAAGCCGCCCAGGACCACCCCCGACCAGGTGACAACGAGTTCGGCGATCTCCGCCAGATCATCGGTGGAGGGTGCGGCAATCGGCATGGGTCGGATTATGTCGGCTCAACCCGCTATCGTGCGCACTGCGTGGTCCACATCGGATAAATCGGGTAAAACGGCTTCGGCGCCCGCGTGGTGGAGTTCGGCCGCCGTGGTGCTGCCGGTGGCCACGCCGACCACGGCCACGTCGTTGGCCAGCGCGGCGGCGACGTCGTTGACGGTGTCGCCCACGACCACGGCCCGGAACGGTTCGGCGTACTTGTCGTGCGCCCGTTCCAGGCTGCGCCGCACCAGGGTGGCGCGGACGGCGTGATCCCCGCCGTACCCGCCGATCTCCTCGTCGAAGACGTCATGCAACCCGAACGCCTCCACCTTGGCCCGGGCCACCGGCGCCAGGTTGCCGGTGACCAGGGTCTGCACGATCCGCGGGTCGGCGGCCAGCCGGCTCAGCACCTCGCGGACGCCCGGCATGAGCGCGCCCTGCTCGGCGAACAGGTGCCGGTCGTGTTCGATCCGGCGGAGGTAGAGGTCGAAGAAGGACTCCGCGGTGTGGTCGGTCACGCCGTGCACCCGGAAGACCTCGGCGCAGATGTCCAGGTCGGTGCGGCCGCCGAACTGCGGCGTCTCGCGCCACTCCAGGCCGGTGAGCTCGGCGAAGGCCGCCTTCCAGGCCCGGGCCGTGACGCCGCCGCCGTGCAGCAGCGTCCGGTCGATGTCCCACATGACCAGCGTGCGTCTCGCCTTTTCGCTCCGGCTCGCCTTTTCGGCCCGGCTCGGCTCGCTTTCGCTCACTCGGCCAGCCGGCGCTCGATGTGGGCGACCTTGGCGTCCAGGGCGCCGGTCACGCCCGGCCGGATGTCCGCCTTGAGCACGACGCTGACCCGGGGCGCCGCCTCGGCCACCACATCCACGGCCCGCTTGACCACGGCCATCACCTCGTCCCATTCACCCTCGATGGTGGTGAACATGGCATCCGTACGGTTGGGCAGCCCCGACTCCCGGACCACCCGCACCGCCTCGGCCACCGCGTCCCCGACCGATTCCCCCACGCCGAGCGGCGTCACAGAAAACGCAACCAACATGCCTCCACCGTAGGTCGTTCGCGGGCCGGACCAGCAGGATTGCACGCATATAAATATCGGTCCATGCCGCACATGTGCGGCATGGACCGGACCTTCCCCCCGACTCACACTCGTCGATGCGAGCGATCAATAGTCAGGGAGGAACATTGACCAGATCAATCCGAAGTAGGGGGCGGCCGCCACGGCTGGCCGCAGCCCTCGTCGGTCTGCCGGTGGCGTTCGCGTTCATCGCGGGCGGTGGCACGGCGGCTCACGCGCGTACTCTGGCCGCTCCGCAAAAGGCGCCGGCCGCGAGCGACTGCCTTCAGCTCGACGCCGGCAGCGGTTGCAACCTCGTCATGACCCGGCCGGACGGCAAGACCGTGCAGCTGTCGCTGGCGATCGCCGAGGTCCGGCCGGCCGCCGACAAATCACAGCAGGTCGTTCTGGCGGTGTCCGCAGTGGACACGGCCAAGGCCTCCACCACGGACCTGTCCACCACCACAGAGACGTCGGCCACCGCCACCGACCTGGCAATGTCCGAGCTGGCCATGTCCGAGGCGCCCAGCATCAGCCTCAATGCGACACAGGCGACGCCGGCCATGGGGGCTGCGCCGGGTGGGCGTGCTCCAGCCCCCGGCACCAACCCGGCCGGCCGGCCCAACGGCACCGCGCCGACGCCGCCGCTGCCTACCGTCACGGTCACGGTCGCGAGGGGCGTCGGCGCTTCGTACACCTATGACCCGAACACCGGCTCACACACGGTGCTGGGCGTCTGGGGCAACAAGGTCGGGATCTCCACCAACGAGATGCCGCCGTCCACCGCGACCGGTGTGGGCTTCGTGGTGCAGGCGGAGATGGACTGGCTGGGCTTCACGTTCCAGTTCTCCCTCCGGGTGGGCCTGGACGGCAAGGTCAGCGGCCGGGTCCAGGGCACCCGCCCGATCGGCATCAACGCGGCCGGCGGCAAGACGAAGGTCGGCGGTGGCGCGAACTTCTCGATCGACAGCAAGGGGGTGCACGTCACCGGGGTGGCCGGTGCGGGCAGCGCCACGACGAAGACCGAGAAGCCGGCCAAGGGAAGCGCGCTGGAGTGGGTGCAGTCGCTCGTGCCAGGCTTCTTCGCGGGTGCGGGAGTTACCTACACCCCTGAGAAGACGCCGGCTCAGCCGCAGCAATCTGGGCAGAATCCGCTGCCTGATGCGCCGCCGGCGCCTGCGGCGAGTCCGCCGCAAGCGTCGCCTGGCAATCAGCCAGACCCTGGTTCCGGGAGTACGTCCATTCCGGACGCTGGCAACCAAGGTGGCGGTGGCGGTTCTGGTCAGGGCGGCGCGAGTGGCGGCTCCGGTTCTGCGTCCGGTTCGGGCTCCGGCTCTAGTTCGGGTTCCGGTTCCGGCTCTGGTTCCGGCTCTGGTTCGGGTTCCGGCTCTAGCTCCGGCTCTGGGTCCGGTTCCGGTTCTGGCGTCGGCGGTGGTGGCACCGGCCAGAGTGATGGCACTGGTGGTGCTACCGGTCAGAGCGGGACTCCCAGCAACAGTGGGCAGAGCAACGAAGCCCCAGCCGGGCAAGCACCGCAGGGCGAGGTGTCGCCTGCGACGGGAGCTGCTGCGGCAGCTGGACGTGACATAGGCCCGACCCTGCATCAGCCGGATGTTCCGGGCGTGCCGGACGACGCCCTGCCTCCGCAGGACTTGAACATCCCGGTGGCCGAGAACGACATGGTCGACCAGTACACCTCGGACTACACCTCGGCCCAAGCGGACGACGTCGACAGCGAAGACGTCGCCGCGGACACCGTCGCCGAGGACTCCGACGACAGCCAGAGCGAAAGCTCTGATTCGTCGGAGGCTGACGGCTCCGACGCTGCGGAGGGCTCTGCCGACGGTGATGTGTCCGATGCCGGAGACACTTCTGCCGATGGTGACGGGTCCGACGCTGGAGACACCTCGGCTGCCGGCGACAATTCCGCCTCGAGCGGCGAGGGCGCCGACGGCGGGGACGGTTCCGCCACTGGTGGGGAGAGTTCCGCTGGTGGGGAGAGCTCCGCTGGCGGGGACAGCTCCAGTGGTGGGGACAGCTCCGGCGGTGGGGACAGCTCCAGCGGTGGCGACAGCTCGGGGGGTGGCAGCACTGGCTCGAGCAGCCACACCTCCGGCAACAGCGGGTCGTCTGCCGGCGACGGTGGCTCTGACGGCGGTAGTTCTGCCGGTGACGGTGGTAGCTCCGGCGGTGACGGCGGTAGCTCCGGCGGTGACGGGGGCGGATCGGGAGACTGATCCGGGCACCGAATGTCGGTAAGCGAGTAGGGCGCGGGTGGGCCACGTATCTGGCTCACCCGCGCTTCGCGTCTGCCCCCGCTCGACCCGGCCGGCATGAGGCTCGGGTGTCAGGGTCGGTCACGGCCGGTCACCCAGTCCCGTATCGCGGCCGAGGTCTCGTCGACCGTGCGACCGGTGGTGTCGAACACCGGGACCGGCCACTCCGCGGCATGCGACGGCCAGCGATCCCAGGCCATCTCCGCCCACCCGCCGACGGTCAGAATCTCGGGGTGATGGCCCGGGTCGGCCGCGTGGCCGCGGTGCCATTGACCCCACTTGACGAACGCCTCGTGCTGGGCCGGCGACCACTTGCCGGGATCGCGGCGCTCGAGCCGACGAACGCGTTCGTCATCGGCGACGTCGAGCACGCAGGTAGCCAGGCCGTCCAGGAGCGGCGCGGACGGCGCGGCCAGCACCTCGCCCAGCGGCGACTGCCCCAGCAGGACGACGTCGATGTCCCCCGCCTGGTAGGCCAGCACCCGCCGCAGCCACGTCTCCAGGCCACGTTGCCGCCACTTCAGGTCCGCGCCGTCGGGCACGCCGAGCTCGTCGAAGTCGTGCACCACGACGCCGGGGATCGTGCCGCAGGCGCGCGCCGCGGTCGTCTTGCCGGAGCAACTGGAGCCGGCCACTGACCAGAGCATGCCCCGACGCTACGTGAGCAGACCGCGCTGGTAGGCCAACGCGACCGCCGACGCTCGATCGCGTGCGCCCAGCCGGTCGTAGATCTGCTGCAGGTACGCCTTCACGGTGGCCTCGCTGACGAACAGCTCGGCGGCCGCCGCCCGGTTGGTGGCGCCGCCCGCGACCAGCCGGAGCAGCTCGACCTCGCGCGGTTTGAGCAACGGCTCCGCCGGTTCGCGTACGCGGTCCATCAGCCGCCCGGCCACCTCGGCCGCCAGCACATGCTCCCCGCGGGCCGCCGCCCGTACCCCATCCACGATCTCGCTCCGGGAGGAGTCCTTGAGCAGATACCCGGCCGCGCCCGCCTCCACCGCCGGCACCACGTCGGCGGAGGACGCATAGGTGCTCAACACCATCACCCGCACCGCCGGCGACCGCCCCGATCGCCGACCAGGCGAACGCCCAGCGGCTGGAGAACAGCGCGCAGGCGTGCAGGAAGACGATCCAGATCCCGAAGACCACCCACGGATCCGTGACGAGGGCGACCGTCATGAGGGTCAACAGTCCCACGTAGTAGACGAACGCGTTCGTGACGATCCAGTTCGTGGCGAAGCCGGCGGCCACCAGGTAGGCGACCAGAAGCAGGGCGGCGATCGAGGGTGGCCAGGCGGTAGCACTGGCCGTGGCCGTCACGCCCGCGGCAATCCACGCCGTCCGCCGGAACACCCCGGGCTTGTTACCCAATATTCGGATTCCGACTCATGAGCTCCTGACCGCCCGTGATGGGATCATGACGAGATGCTCACTGTTCTCGATGTGCTGCGGGGCGAGGTGGACGCGCTCATCCACGCGCTCGGCGACCTGCCGGCGGCGGCGTGGGAGCGGCCCACCCGCTGCGCGCCGTGGCTGGTCAAGGACGTCGTAGGCCACCTGGTCACGACGATGTCCCGGTTGCCCGGCATGATCGCCGGCCCGGCGCCCACGGTGGCCTCAGTGACCGCGGCGGACTACTACCGCGCCGGCAGCCGCTTCGCCGGCGACACCGACGCCGACCGCATCGAGTCCGCCCGCCGCCGTGCCGCCTCGGCCGACCCCGCGACCCTCGTCGAAGCGTTGTCCATGGCCTGCCACGAGTCGATCTCGCTCGGCGCCAACCAGCTGCCGGCCCGCGTCGTGCAGACCCGCCACGGCGACGCGATGCTGCTCAGTGAGTTCCTGTCTACCCGCGTCGTCGAACTGGGCCTGCACGGCCTCGACATCGCCGACGCCGCCGCCCGTCCACCATGGATCACCGCCGCCGCCACCGACCACCTGCTGCGGTTGCTCTTCCCGGACACCGCACCAAAGATCGCCCTGCTCCGCCTGGCCACCGGCCGTGGCCCCGAGAACCGCCTGACCTTCGGCCCCGACTCCTGACCTCCGCCACGCAGCCGCCAGTCGACGCGTCGCTCGTGGTTGTGCCGCCAAGACGTGGTTGAGCGTCGTTGGTCCGGCCAGGTCTTGCGGCGCGTCCTCCGCGGGTTTGCGGCGCTGTCAAGAGCGCGTTTGAGCGGCGGATAGGCGTCGTTGGGCCGATCGGGTCCTCGCGGTGCGTTGCTCGTGGTCGGCGGTCGGGTCCTGGCGGCGGGTTGCTCGTGGTCGGCGGTCGGGTCCCCGCGGCGGGTCACTCTTGGATGTGACGGCCATCAAAAACGCGGACTCCGTGCGCCGATTCGTCGCGGTCAGGCCGATGTAGCCACTCGGTCAATCCCACGAGTGACATACAAACCTTCGCGTTCGCGATAACGTGCCGGATGTGTCCGATCCATACGCATCTCTGCCCGACGACAACAACGAACCGGACCACTGGGTGCTAGACCTGCCCGACAACAACAACGACGAACCGACCCATTGGGTTCTGGACCTTCCGGACGACTTCTACGGGGACGCCGCGTACGTGCCGCTCCGGGATCAACCTCTGCATCTCCGGCCGTTCGGCGTCTTCGACGAAGTCCCCGGCATGCGCACCCTGAACTGAGCGTCGCCGGAGGTGGTCACCCGGTGTGGATGAAGGTGACTTCCTGACGGGCCAGGTCGACGCCGTCGACTCTCCAGCCGGCGTTCATCCACGCATGCGCCTGCACGTGGTTGCCGCCGATCTCGTTGCTCCACCAGGCTTGATAGCGAAAGGCGCTGCGCGGCAGCTGCGCGTCGATGATTCCCTCGAATCGCAGGAATGACATCCGCACGACGCTTCGGAAGCGGGCCACGCGCGGCCCGAAAGAAGAAGGCGGAGCCGCCTGAGGGATGGCAGAAGGAGTAGGGGCCGCCCGAGGACGAAAGTAGAAGTAGCGGTCAGCCCGCGGGATGGCAGAAGAAGTGGCTGACCGTCTGCCGGGACGACAGAAGAGGTGGCGGGGTCGCTTTGGGGCGACCCCGCCAAACTCAGTGGGCGGCGCAGCAGGGGGTGGGGTTGCGGGTCTCGAACGGGACCACGTGACCGTCGGCCGCCGGCATCACCGTCAGCACCAGCTCGCCGTTCCGCCAGATGGGGCGGACGAAGTCGCAGGTGTCGAGGATCAGGGACGGGTCGGCGGGGCCGCTGCCCAGGATCTCGACGTGGTCGATCGCTGACGTGGCCACCACCTGGGCGAGCGGCATCGAGCCGGTCAGCTCGTCGACGCCTGGGTAGCGCACCGCCCTCGCCCCCTCGCGGGGAACCGTCACGACCTCCACGTGCGGCTGCGGGAGGTAGACCAGCAGCGTGCACGCCGTCGCCGGCACCGGGTCGCTGGTCGCGATCCAATGCTCGGCGGCGGCCACGTCAGCGAAGGACGCCGGCGCGGTAGGTGAGGACGCCGGCGCGTGAGAGGAGGCCGCCGGCGTGGAAGGTGAGGACGCCGGCGCGTGGGAAGAGGCCGCCGGCGTGGAAGGTGAGGACGCCGGCGCGTGGGAAGAGGCCGCCGGCGTGGAAGGCGGGGGTGGCGCGGGAGGCAAGGAGGGCGGGGAAGCGGGGGATGACGTCACTTGGGCAGGACCCAGATCGGGTTGGAGTAGAACCAGAGGTCGCCCCACGGGTCGGCGTTGCCGATGGCGTCGAGGGCGGGCCCGAACGGGTCGGTGGCGGCGCCCATCAGGCCGGGCTGGGTGCGGTTGCCGTCGGTTCCGCGTACCCGGAGGTAGAAGGGCTTGTCGAGGCGGCCGAGCTGGTAGCGGACCGTCAGTCTGCCGGTGCGGGCCGAGACGTCGAAGGACTTGACGACCTTGGTGTCGGGCGCGGTGAACTGGTCCTTGCCGGCGGCGGGACCGGTGACCGTGCCGACGATGACGTCGACGCGCTCGAGGACCGGAACGAACTGGCGCCAGTTCGGGATGTCCTGCAGGTCGATGTCGAGGGCCAGCTCGGTGGCCACGCCCTTCTTGACGCGGAGGACGCCGCCGAGCGGGGTGCCCGCGCCGGACGAACCGGCGATCCGGACCCGCGCGTCCAGGTTCTTGATCAGGCGACCGTGGTCGACCCAGACGCGGCCGTCGCGGAGCCCGTCCATGACCGCGCGGTAGCTGCGGTTGCGGGCGCCCACGTTGGTGCGGCCGTAGAAGCCGGGCCAGAAGTCGCCGGCCGACGTGTTGACGACACCGGTGTAGACCGGGTCGTTGTGCCGGCCGTTGGCCTCGAAGTCGCCGCCGGGGCCGCGGTCGGACTGGTCCAGGTAGTTGACGTGGCTGTCCGAGTTGACCGTCACCCACCAGGCCCGGCCCTCGGCGAGCAGGCTGTCCCACAGGCCGCCGACCGTGGCGGTCATCCAGTCGAAGCCGCCCCACGTGCGGTAGCTCTCCGGCGGGTAGCCGGGGAACGACGCGGCCGACGGGTTGTTGTCGTAGTAGCCGCGGGCGCCGCCTCGACCGTTCGGGGCGGGGATGCCGGCGGCCTGGTGGCCGGGTGCGCCCTCCATGCCGATCGCGACCGTGGGGTCGGCGTCGCGCCAGTTGCGGATCTCGTGCGGCGAGTCGATGCCGCGGCGGGCCGGGTGGTTGGCCAGGAACAGCGCGCCCTCGACCTTGCGGGCCCGGACCTGCTCGCCGAGGAACTGGATGCCGGCGATGGCGGCGGCCTCGTTCTGCTCGTTGGTGTTGGTGGCGGGCAGCTGCGATCCGTCGTACGCCTGCTCGAATCGTTTGAGCACGTCGACCTCGTTGCGGCCGGGGTGCACGAAGACGGTCGCATGCTCGGCGCCGGGGATGTTCCACTCCAGACCCTGGAAGGTGAGGAGCTCCGGCAGCGCGGACCGGGTGTTCAGGATGTCCGGGTTGACCTTCTCCACACCGATCTTGGCGTGCGCGTTGCTGCCGTGGTCGGTGATGACCAGCCAGTCCAGCCCGTACGCATGACCGTGTTTGGCCTGGTCGATGACCCGGTACTGTGCGTCCGAGCTGTACTGGGTGTGAATGTGGTGGTCACCGGCGAGCCAGGTGAGACCGCCGGTGGAGGGCTTGTCCGGCGACGACGAGGCGGCGACGGCGGGGGACGAGGGCGAGGCGAGCACGGACGCGGCCGCGCCGGCGCCGAGAAGACCGGCGCCACGCAGGAAACCACGCCGGGAGACGTCCGCGGGTGACAGCTCCGCGTCGGGGATGGTCAGATCCAGAGCCGGGGGTACGTCCGAAGTGCCGCCGACGTGGTCGTGATGGTGGTGGTGGCCGTGACCCATGGGTTGAGCTCCCAAATGATCAAGAGGGTTGACTGCACGAGCGTCCCGGCAGCATCCCAACGCCACATGTCGTGCGTCTGACCTGCGGGCGAACAAGCAAGGCAGGCCTCAGCCGATGATCGGCCGGAACAGTCCGGTCACGACACTCGCGGCGACCGCGGCAGCCGAGAGCAGGGCCGCCGCGACGATCAGCGTTCCGTCGGCCGGGCCGAAGATCTGCCTGCGGGCGTACGTCCGGGGGGTGCCCGAATCGAACCCGCGCGCGTCCATCGCGGTGGCCAGCCGCCCGCCCCGCCGCAACGCCCCGACCAGCAGCGCGAACGCCGTCGAGGCGAAGAGCCGCAGCCGGGCGACCGGGTTGCGCCCGGCGTCCAGTCCGCGGGCCCGCCGGGCCAGGGTGAGCGCCTGCCACTCCTGCCCGAGCAGCGGCAGCAGCCGGAACGCGGCGAGCGCCCCGATCGCGAACCGGGCCGGCGCCTTGGCATTCTGCACCAGCGCGTCGGCCAGGTCGGTGGGGTCGGTGGTGAGGAACACGACGACACCGGGCAGCGCCACCGCGAACACCCGCAGCACCAGCCCGAGCGCCCCGAGCAGCACCCCGGTGGTGACGTCGACCGGCCCGACCGCGAACAGCAGAGCGCCACTGCGGTCGGCGGCGAACAGCACCATCGTGACCAGGATCCCGCCGGCCGCGAGCAGCAGCGGCCACACGCGCCGGGCCAGCTCACGCGCCGAGACGCCGAACAGCGGCAGGACGGCCAGCTCGATCGCCAGCCCGAGCGCGGGCGTGAGCGGGTCCAGTGTGGACACCAGGGGCAGCGCGAAGATCAGGGCGGCGGCCAGCTTGGCGACCGGGTTGCGGCGCGCCAGGGGTGCGGTGGCCGAGGTTGTCGCCGGAGCGGTCATGTGTCGTCCCGGGAGAGAACGTGCGTCCGGTCGGACAGTGACGAGACGAAGTCGGCGTCGTGGGTGACCGCCACGATGCCGTGCCCGTCGTCCCGCAGCGACGCGAACAGCGTGGCCAGCTCGATCCAGGTGCGGCGGTCCTGGCCGAAGGTGGGCTCGTCCAGGACCAGCAGCCGCGGCGCGCGGACCAGGGCGGTCGCCACGCTGAGCCGCCGCGCCTCGCCGCCGGAGAGCGTGTGCGGGTTGGCGTCGGCCAGATGCGAGAGCCGCAGACGCGACAGCAGATCGTCGACCCGCGAAGCGACGGTGGGGGAGACGCCGGAAAGGGAGAGTTCGTCGCGGACCCGGGACGTGACGAACTGGTGCTCCGGGTTCTGGAACACCGACCCGATGCGCCCGGCCAGGTCGCGCGCCCGCCACTGCCAGGGCGAGCCGCCCGGCGCGGCCCACACACGACCCGAGGTGGGCCGGAGCAGTCCGCCCAGGAGCAGCGCCAGCGTCGACTTGCCCGCGCCGTTCGGTCCGGTCACCGCGAGGATCGACGCCTCGTCGGCGGACAGCGTGACCTGACGAACGCGTTCGTCGAAAGAGGCGTGCTCCGCGCGTACCAAAGGGGAACCGGGCGGAAGAACGGCCGGGAACCGGGGCAGCGGCCGGCCTGGCACCCAGACCCCGTCCGCCGCGAGTTGGTCGCCGTGCGCGTCGAAGACCGCCGCCGGCGGCCCGTCGGCCCGCACCCCGCCGCCCGGCGACAGCACGATCACCCGGTCGACCAGCGGCAACGCCTCGGCGACCCGGTGTTCGACCAGGATCATCGTGGTGTCGCGGCCGACCGCCCGGGTCAGCGCCGCGCGGATCAGCGCCGCGCCGTCCGGGTCGAGGTTGGCGGTGGGCTCGTCCAGCAGCAGCAGCCCGGGCCGCAGCGCGATGACCCCGGCCAGGGCGAGCCGTTGCGCTTCGCCGCCGGAGAGCGCGGCGGTGGGCCGGTTCAGGGGGTACGGGAACCCGACGCGATCGAGCGCGTCACTGACCCGCGCCCAGATGTCCTTGCCGGGCACCCCGCGGTTCTCCAGCCCGAACGCCACGTCGTCGCCGCTGCGCGCCATCACCAGCTGGGTCTGCGGGTCCTGGAACAGCAGCCCGACCCGCTCGCGGGCCTTGCGTGGTTCGAGCCCGTCGATCTCGACGCTGCCGGCCGCCTCACCCGAGTCGTCCGGCAGCAGCCCGGCCAGCGCGGACAGCAGCGTGCTCTTGCCCGCTCCGGACGGGCCGAGCAGCAGCACCCGCTCGCCGTGGGCGATCCGCAGATCGACCTCGCGAGCCGCCCAGGCGCGCCGACCGGCGTGTCGCCAGCCGAACCCGCGGAGGACGACCTCAGACAAGCGCGCGTTCTCGCCCGGCGCCGAAGCGGTCGAGCACGCCGGTCGGGGCGAGCGCCTTGACCAGCGCCCAGCTGCCGGCGCCCGCGACCACGGTGCTGCTGACCATGGTGAGCAGCGCGTACGGGACGCGGTAGTCCCACAGGTCGTACGCCGCGTTCCAGGCGAAGAAGTCGAACAGCGCCGCGCTGACGCCGGTGAGCAGGCCGGCCAGCAGCGCGGCGGGCAGCCGCCAGGAGCGGTAGAGCAGGATCGCGAAGGCCAGCTCGGCGCCCAGCCCCTGCACCAGGCCCTGGGGGATGACCAGCGCGCCCCATTGCGCGCCGAGCAGGGCCGAGATGGTCGCCGCCACGGCCTCGGTGAACAGGGCCGCGCCGGGTTTGCGGATGATCAGGCCGCCGAGCACGGCCGGGATGAGCCAGACGCCGTAGAGCAGCGTCTGCGCGGGCGGGAAGAACGCGAAGGCGCCGCCGGTGGCGCCCCAGAGGATGTTCCACGCCCAGAAGATCACGCCGAACGCGACGGCGATGACCGCCGCGATGACGATGTCGATGGTCCGCCAACGATTGTCACGTGCCATTGGATTCCTCCAACTCCCTGCGCCGGCATTACCCGGATCAGGTTCGAGGGTCTGCGGTTGCCCGCACTCTCAGCGCTTGTGCGCTCCCCTGTCGGAACTATGTTGGGATGAAGCTAACACCGTACGGCCGTACCAGGAAGGAGCCCCGTCACATGCAGGTCGAGGCACGTGGATTCAAGTTCGACGTGGTCGTGGAGGGCCCTTCCGACGGCCCGGCCGTGCTGCTCCTGCACGGCTTCCCCCAGGACCACCGGGAATTCGAGCCGATGCTGCCGCGGCTGCACGCCGCCGGCCTCCGGACGTACCGCTATGACCAGCGCGGATACGCTCCCGGAGCACGCCCGGCCGAGGTGTCGGCGTACCGGCTGAACGAGCCGGTGGCCGACGCGGTGGCGATCCTGGACGCCCTGAACATCGAGCGGGCGCACGTGATCGGCCACGACTGGGGCGCCCAGGTCGGCTGGCTGCTCGCCGACGGTCATGCGGATCGGGTGCACACGCTGACCGCGGTGTCCGTGCCTCATCCGCGGGCGCTCGGGCTGGCCCTCCGGGTCCGGGCGTCGCAGCGCGCGCGGTTCGCGTACATGGGCGTGTTCCGGTCGCCGGTCGCCGAGCGGCTGCTGCTCGCCCGCGACGGCCTGGTGCTGCGGCAGATGATGAAACAGATCGGAAGCCGGGCCACGCTGTACGCCGACGCGATGCGCGAACCGGGCCGGCTGACCGGCGGGCTGAACTGGTACCGGGCGCTCGACCGCGAGGGGCTGACCGGGGTGGGCACGACCCAGGTGCCCACCACGTACGTATGGAGCGACAAGGACCCGGTGGTCGGCCTGACCGCCGCGCTGCGTACCGCCGACTGGGTGGACGCCGACTATCAACTGGTCGCGCTGAAGGGGATCAGCCACTGGGTGCCCGAGGAGGCGCCGGACGCGCTGGCCGACGCCGCGCTGGCCCGCATCGGCGGCGTTTGATGGCGCCCTGAGCGGGGAAAACTCCCGGCCATGCCGCCGGAGAAGAAGAGCATGCCCGACGAGCCGGAGAAGAAGCGCTGGGACCGCAACTTCGCCGACCTGCTGCAGGAGCTCCGTGTCGCTCAGACCGGCGTGCAGATCCTCTTCGCGTTCCTGCTCACCCTGCCGTTCAGCAGCGGCTTCCCGAAGACGACGGCGTTCCAGAAGGACACGTACGTGGTCGCGCTGGTCACCGCCGCCTTCGCCACCGCGATGATCATCTCGCCGGTCGCCTTCCACCGCGCGCTGTTCCGCCAGGGCCGCAAGCCCGAGCTGGTCCGGTTCGCGCACCGGATGGCCACCGGCGGGCTGGCGTTCATGCTGATCTCGATGGTGAGCAGCGTGCTGCTGATCACCGACTACCTGCTGACCCTCCTGCCGGCGCTGATCATCACCGGCGCCACCGCGGTCTGGTTCCTGGTCTTCTGGTGGCTGCTGCCGGTGGTGCGCCGCAACTGGGGCGAGGACGAGGACAACGACGGCTTCATCGACGACGCCCCGAGGGAGTCAGGCCAAGGCGATTGAGTTCCAGCGCGGCCAGCGAGTTCACCGCGTCGGCGTCACCGTTGCGCCAGGACTGGGCGATGTCCGGGCCGAGCCGGGTGAGCTTGTTGAGCGGCTGCGACGACAGCGCGCGCAGGGCGAGCAGGTCCTTGCCGGCCGGTTGGTCGCGCACCTTGGCCGCCACCCCGGCCCGCCGCATCCACCGCACCCGCAGCGGCAACCAGAGGAACAGAACCAGGGCCAGGGGTACGGCCACCAGCAGCAGAGCCAGCACGACGGCCAGGTTCTGGACGATCTCCTGCTGCTCCCGCCCCGCGTCGGCCAGCGAGCGGGCCGCCTCGGCCGCCTTGGTGAACGGCGCGGTCAGCTGGTCGCCGACCAGGGGCACCCGGCCGACCTTGCCGCCCGCGTCGGCCAGGTTGTCGGCCAGGCCGGTGCCGGCGCCCTCCAGCTTCTGACCGGGTACGCCCAGCTTGAGCACCAGGTCGTGGACCCAGAGGCCGGCGCGGATCCAGGCGTACACCCAGATCACCACCGCGAGATCGGTGAGGAGTTGACGGATGGCGTGGGGTAGCCGGTCGGCGTAGAGCTTCACTTGTTGCCCGCGCACTCGGTGCAGGTCCCGAAGATCTCCAACGTGTGCGACACGTCCTGGAAGCCATGTTGAGCAGCCACCTTGTCGGCCCAGGACTCCACCGCCGGGCCCTCGACCTCGACGGTACGGCCGCAGGAGCGGCAGACCAGATGGTGGTGGTGACCCTGGCTGCAGCGGCGGTAGAGGTGTTCGCCGCCGGGCGGGCGCATCACGTCGATCTCGCCGGCGTCGGCCAGCCCCTGCAGGGTGCGGTAGACCGTGGTCAGGCCGACCCGCTCACCCCGGTCGCGCAACATCGCGTGCAGGTCCTGGGCACTGTGGAAGCCCTCGACCTCGGCGAGGACGGAACTCACCGCACTGCGCTGGCGGGTGTTGCGTACCACCTCGTTCACGAGCGGGCCTCCCTGGCATGGCTGACGGCGTCGGCGACGATGTGGGCGATGTGCTCGTCCACCAGCGAGTATGCGATCTCACGCCCCCGCCGCGCGCCTCGCACCACCCCGGCGCCCCGCAGCACCCGCAGGTGTTGTGACACCAGCGGCTGTGGTGCGCCGAGCTTCTCCACCAGCTCGTGCACGCAACGCTCGCCGACGCCCAACTCTGCCACAATCGCCACCCGGATCGGCGCGGAGAGGGCCCGGAGGAGTTCCCCCGCGCCCTCGTACGCCTCGTACCCGGTCGTCGCCTCAGCCATGCAACACCACGTCCGGGGGTTCCCGTTCCTCCAGCTTGGTGTGGTTCCGCGCCCGGTTTCGCAATGCCCCGGCCACGGTCAGGGTCAGGAACAGCACCAGCGCCACGATCACGATGGTCGCGCCGGGCGCGGTGTTGACCTCGGCCGACAGCGCCACGCCGGCCGCCGCGGCCACCACGCCGGCCGCCATCGCCACCGCCATCGTCGTCCGGAAGCCCCGCGTGACCTGTTGCGCCGCGGCCACCGGGACCACCATCAGGGCCGAGATCAAGAGCAGGCCGACGGTGCGCATGGCGATCGTGACGGTCACCGCGGTGGTCACCGCGAGCAGAAGATTGAGGGTACGGACGGGAAGGCCGGAAACCCGCGCGTACTCCTCGTCGTCGCAGACCGCGAACAGCACCGGCCGCAGCAGCAACATGGCCGCGAGCACGGCGACGCCGAGCACCGCGATCACCACCAGGTCGCCGCCGGACGTGGTGGTCAGCGAACCGAACAGGTATTGCACCAGGTTGGCGTTGCCGCTGTCGTCGGAGAGCCCGACCAGCACCACGCCACCCGCGATGCCGCCGTAGAACAGCAGCGCCAGGGCCAGGTCGCCGGAGGTGCGGCCGCGTTCCCGGACCAGCTCCACGCCGACCGCGCCGACGGCCGAGACGATCACCGCGGTGAGTACGGGGGACTGGTTGAACAGCAGGCCGACACCGACGCCGGTCAGGGCCACGTGGCCGATCCCGTCACCGATCAGCGACAGCCGGCGCTGGACCAGGTAGATGCCCAGGGACGGCGCGGTGACCCCGATGATCAGCGCGCCGGCCAGGGCCCGGAGCATGAAGTCGTAGTTCAGCAGATCCATCAGTTGCGTACCCGATCCGTCGGCGCGACACAGATGCCGGGCCGCTCCGCCTCGGCGTGCGGGTGGACATGGTCGTGCTCCGGGTCGGCGTGGTGGCCGGCCGGGTCGGGCACCGGGCCGTCGTGGGCGATCCGTCCCTCGTGGACCACCACGGCCCGGGTGATCAGCGGCCGCAGCGGGCCCAGTTCGTGGGCCACCAGCAGCACCGTCCCGCCGCGCTCCCGGAACCGGCCCAGCGTGGCCGCGAACGCCTCCTGGCTGGCCGCGTCCACCCCCGCCGTGGGCTCGTCCATGATCAGCAGGTCGGGCTCGCCGGCCAGGGCCCGGGCGATCAGCGTGCGCTGCTGCTGGCCGCCGGACAGGGTGGACACCGGGTCGCCGGCGCGGTCGGTCAGCCCGACGTCGGCCAGCGCGGCCTTGACCGCGGCCCGGTCGGCCGAGCGGGAGAAACGCAGTACGCCCCGGCGGGCCAGGCGACCGGCCGCGACCACCTCGCCGACCGTGGCCGGGACGCTGCTGCCGGCGCCGACCCGCTGCGGGACGTAGCCGACCCGCGCCCACTCCCGGAACCGGCGGCGCGGCGTGCCGAACAGCTCGATCTCGCCCCGGGACAGCGGCACCAGGCCGAGCACGGACCGCACCAGCGTCGACTTGCCGGAGCCGTTGGCGCCCAGGATGGCCACCACGGTTCCGGCCTCGACGCCCAGGGTCACGTCGTGCAGCACCTCACGGGCGCCGTACCCGACGGCCGCGTTGGTCACCCGGACCGCATCAGTCATGCTGAGCCTTCTTTGTCATGCCCTCGTGGCCCTCGCGTTGCGGCGCCGTTCTCCGGCGTCATCACCTGCCGCTCGGTGCAGTCGGTCATGACGTGCACCCTAAAGCTTCGGTCAGCGCCGTGAGATTCGCCCGCATCATCGTGAAGTAGTCGGCGTTCGGATCGGTCTTGCCCTCGATCGGGTCGAGCACCGCGGTCCTCGCGCCGACCTCCTTGGCGATGGTCTCGGCGACCTTGGGGCTGACCAGGGTCTCGAAGAAGATCGTGGTGGCGCGGGTCTCCTTCGCCTCCTTGGCCACGTCGGCAAGCCGCTGCGGCGAGGCCTCGGCCTCGGGCGAGATCCCGGTGATGCCGACCTCGTGCAGGTCGTAGCGGGCGGCCAGGTAGGCGAAGGCGGTGTGGCTGGTGACGATCTCGCGGCGCTCGCAGGTCTTCAGCCGCGCGGCGTACTCCTCGTTGAGCTTGTCCAGCTCGGCGTGCAGGGCCGCGGCCCGGGCGCGGTGGTCGGTGGCGTGCGCCGGGTCGGCCTGCGCGAGGCGGTCGCCCAGCTGGTCGGTGATCGTGGCGAAGCGGACCGGGTCGAGCCACACGTGCGGGTCCTTGCCGCCTTCCGCGTGCTCCCCTTCTTCTTCGCCGCCGTGCTCGTGACTCTCCGCGGCCGCCAGCAGCTCGACGGTGCTGCCCACGTCGAACCCCTTGTCGCCGGCCTCCTGACCGACCGCCTGGTCGACCGCGGGCTGGAACCCCTTCAGGTAGACCACCAGGTCGGCGTCGCTGATCGTGCCCACCTGGCGAGGGTTCAGCTCGACGTCGTGCGGCTCGGCGCCCGGCTTCGTGAGGTCGGTGATCGCGACCTGGTCACCGCCGATGCGCTGGGTCAGGAACTGCAGCGGATAGAACGCGGTCACCACCTGGGGGCGGTCGTCGCTGCTGCCGCTGGCGCCCGAGCCGCACCCGGTCGCGACGAGCAGCACGGACAGGGCGGCGATCGCGAGGCGCGTTCTCATACCGGCAACTGTCGCCGACAATGACAATGATTGTCAAAAACGCATGCGTTCACATGCTCTTGGCGATCACCGTCACATGCTCTTGGCGATCACCGTGGCGAACAGGAGAACGAGGAGAACCACGCGGACGACGCGGGTGGCCGGCTTCTGCACCGGCCAGGTGGTGAAGGTCAGCACGGCCAGGCCGACGCCCAGCACGAACAGCACGGCCGCGCCGATGATCCCGGGCAGGAAGAGGCCGGCCAGCAGCAACGCCAGCGCTCCCACGAAGGCCGCCGTCGGGCTGACCCGGGCGAGCCGGCGAAGGAGGTTGTCGGACGATGTCACCGAAGGCTCCTGATCTGACGTGCGTACGCTGAATCACATGCTCGTGCTCAACCGCTTCGTGGTCCCTGACGGCGCCGAGGACGGCTTCGCCGAACGGGGGCACGCCGCCCTCGCCGCGCTCGCCGCCAGCCCCGGATATCTCTCCGGGCGCCTGACCCGTGCGCTGGACGATCCCGCGCACTGGGCTCTCGTCACCGAGTGGGAGTCCGTGGGAGCCTACCGGCGGTCGCTGGGCCGCTTCGACGTCAAGGTCCACGCCACCCCGTTCCTGTCCCAGTCGCGCGACGAGCCGTCCGCCTTCGAGACACTGGCCAGCGCCGCGCCCGGCGCCGAGGTCGCCGTGGTGGCCAGCGACCGGGCCGCCGAACCGTGGCGATGACTACTACGCTGGATTCATGACCCAGGTCCCGCCGGCTGCTCCGGGCGCCTACCCCGGCAGCGCTCCGCCGGCCCCTGTTTTTCCGGCCTCCGCTCCGCCCGCTGGTGGGTCGGTCGCTCCGGCGCCGCCGCGAGGGCCCGGTGTCGTCCCGCCGTTCCCGGCGCCGCCGACCGAGGGCCGCCGCCGGCGCGTCGGGCTGGGTCTGGGCATCGGTGCCGGTGTGCTCGTGCTCGCCTGCGGCGGCGGGGTGGCCGCCGTCGCCGGGCTGGGCGTGGTCATGACCAACGCGCTCAACGAGCAGGCCCAGGTCGTCATCGGCGACTACCTGACCGACGTCAAGGCCGGGCGCTTCGGCGAGGCGTACGACTCCCTCTGCGCCCGCACCCGTGCCACCGTCACCAAGTCGGAGTTCACCACCGACGCACAGACCGGCACACCCCTCGAATCCTGGAGCATCGGCGACCTCGACCTGGCCAGCGTCGACCTGGCCGTCCCGGTCGACGTCAAGTACTCCGACGGCAGCACCGGCGAGCTCGAGGCCCGCCTCGGGCAAGACCAGCAGACGGGCCAGTTCCAGGTCTGTTCGGTCGAGGAGTAATCTCCGGAGCTGTCCGTTTCCCACCTACCGTCCCCGCCGACAAACCAGCCGGCGTAGGAGGAACATGCCCGCCGATCGCATCGACGCCGTCGTCAGCCTGGCCAAGCGCCGGGGCTTCGTCTTCCCCTCCAGCGAGATCTACGGAGGCACCCGTTCGGCCTGGGACTACGGTCCGCTCGGCGTCGAGCTCAAGGAGAACGTCCGCCGGCAGTGGTGGAAGGCGATGGTCCAGGAACGCGACGACATCGTCGGCCTCGACTCCGCCGTCATCCTCGCCCGCGACGTGTGGGCCGCCTCGGGTCACCTCGACGCCTTCGTCGACCCGCTGACCGAGTGCCAGTCCTGCCACAAGCGCTTCCGGGCCGACCACCTGGAAGAGGCGTACGAGGCCAAGCACGGCAGCCCGCCCTCGTCGCTGCAGGAGCTGAACTGCCCGAACTGCGGCAACAAGGGCACCTTCACCGAGCCGAAGATGTTCAACGGCCTGATGAAGACCTACCTCGGCCCCACCGAGAGCGCCGAAGGACTTCACTACCTGCGCCCGGAGACCGCCCAGGGCATCTTCGTGAACTACAACAACGTGGCCACCGCGGCGCGCAAGAAGCCGCCGTTCGGCATCGCGCAGACCGGCAAGAGCTTCCGCAACGAGATCACGCCCGGCAACTTCATCTTCCGTACGCGTGAGTTCGAACAGATGGAGATGGAGTTCTTCGTCGAGCCCGGCACCGACGAGAAGTGGCACGAGTACTGGCTCGAGCAGCGCTGGAACTGGTACCTCGGCCTCGGCCTGTCCGAGTCGAACCTCCGCTACTTCGAGCACCCGGCCGAGAAGCTCTCGCACTACTCGAAGCGCACCGTCGACATCGAGTACCGCTTCCAGTTCGGCGGCACCGAGTTCGCCGAGCTCGAGGGCATCGCCAACCGCACCGACTTCGACCTGAGCACGCACAGCAAGCACTCCGGCGTCGACCTCTCCTACTTCGACCAGGAGAAGCAAGAACGCTGGGTGCCGTACGTGATCGAGCCGGCGGCCGGCCTGACCCGCGCGGTGCTGGCCTTCCTGCTCGAGGCGTACGACGAGGACGAGGCGCCGAACACCAAGGGCGGCGTGGACAAACGCACGGTGATGCGCTTCGACCCGCGGCTGGCCCCGGTCAAGGTGGCGGTGCTGCCGCTCTCGCGTAATCCCGACCTGTCGCCGAAGGCGCGCGAGCTGTCGTCGATGCTGCGCAAGCGGTGGGTCGTCGAGTTCGACGACTCGCAGGCCATCGGCCGCCGCTACCGCCGCCAGGACGAGATCGGCACCCCGTTCTGCGTGACCGTCGACTTCGACACCCTCCAGGACAACGCCGTGACCGTCCGCGACCGCGACACCATGAAGCAGGAGCGGATCTCCCTGGACGCGATCGAGGACTACTTGATCAAGCGCCTGCCCGGCTGCTGACGCTTCACCCCGGTCCCCGTCACTCTTGCCGGAGTGGCGGGGATCTCCTTGCGCACTGACGAACATGTTCGTTACGATCGTGTTCGTGAGCCCTAGACGAGTGCCGGTGAGCCGGCGTGACCGCCCGGCCAAGCCGCCACTCAGCCGCGACGGCCTGATCACCCTGGCGTTCAGCATCATGCGGGAGGAGGGGCTCGAGCGCGTCACCATGCGGCGGCTCGCAACCGAGCTCAACACCGGGCCGTCGTCGCTCTACGTCTATATCCGCAACACCGCCGAGCTGCACGGGGCTCTGCTCGACGAGTTGCTGGCCGAGTTGGTCCTGCCCGAGACCGACAACCCGGTCGGCTGGCAGGAGCGGCTGGTCGACCTGCTGTGCCGGTACACCGAGCTGCTGTTCCGCTATCCGAGCCTGGCCCGGTCGATGCTGACCCTGCTGCCCTATGGGCCGCGTTACCTGCGCCTCATCGACTGCGTGCTGTGGCTCCTCCACATCGGCGGCGTGCCGGCGCGGCAGGCCGCGTGGGGCGTCGACCTGCTGGTCCAGCATGCGGCCACGATGGCCGCCGAGCAGGGCACCCGGCAGGAGTCGGCCACGGGGCAGGACGAGTTCGACACGCTCGCCTCGGTCGCCGGCGAGGCGTCGCCGGAGCAGTACCCGAACCTCGTGCGGGTGCGGGACGAGCTGTTCTCCGGGACCGGCGAGGACCGGATGCGGTGGTCCTTCGAGGTATTGCTGCGAGGCATCTCCGGCCTCGGATGACGCCGGCCGCGGCGAGGGATTTGGGCGCGCGAGGGAGTTAGGCGCCCGAAAAAGTTGGGCGGCCAGGGGTTGGGCGCGGCCGGGTAGTTGGGCGCGGCCAGGGACTTGGGCGCGGTGAAGGGTTTGCGGCGCGGCGAGCAAGTTCGGCGCGGCGAAGGAGTTATGGCAAGCCAGGAGGATCTGGGCGGTATCCGGGCACCCTCGGCGGCAGCCTGCGCTTGGGGTTGGTGCTGCGGGAGTTGTTTTGTCCATGGCGAACATGTTCGTTACGAACAAGTTCGTCGACGCGCGTTCTTACCGAACGCGTTCAAAGCGAACGCGTTCAGCGTGAGTGGGTTCCGGAAGTTTGTCTCAAGCGAACGCGTTCGTTACGAACCAGTTCGTCAACGAAAGGAGTCGGAGATGGAGAAGGTCACGATTGTCGGGGCGGGGCTCAGCGGCCTCGTGCTGGCTCGGGTGCTGCATCGGCATGGCATCGCTGCGGAGATCTTTGAGGCAGACGGCTCGGCGATGGCTCGGACCCAGGGTGGGATGCTTGACATCCACGCCGAGAACGGGCAGGTCGGGCTGCGTGCGGCCGGGCTGATGGATGAGTTCGAGGCGATTATTCACCGGGGCGGCCAGGCCGTTCGGGTGCTCGACAAGCACAACACTTTGCTCTTCGCCGAGGGCGACGACGAGACCGGCGGGCGGCCCGAGGTCGACCGGGGTGCGCTGCGGCGGATCCTGATCGAGTCGCTGCCCGAGGGCATGATCCGGTGGGGCATGAAGGTCGCGGGGGTGCGTGCGCTCGGTGGTGGGCGGCACGAGGTCACGTTCGCGGACGGTACGTCGACCACGACCGAACTGCTGGTCGGTGGGGACGGGGCCTGGTCGCGGGTGCGGCCGCTGGTGTCCGGCGTGCTCCCGGCGTACGCGGGCATCTCGTTCGTGGAGATCGACCACCGCGAGGCCGACACCCGCCATCCCGGCCCGGCCCGCGTCGTGGGTGACGGCATGCTCTTCGCCGTCGAACCCGGGCAGGGCTTCCTCGGGCACCGCGAGCCGGACGGCAGCCTGCACATCTACGCCGCGCTGAGCAAGCCCGCGGACTGGATCGACGGCCTCGACCTCACCGACCCGGACGGTGCGAAGAAGCTGCTGGTCGACGAGTTCGCCGGGTGGGCGCCGGAACTCCTCGCGCTTATCACCGAGGGCGACGGCGAGCTGATCCCGCGCACGATCCACGCGCTGCCGGCCGGGCACCGCTGGGCGCGCATACCGGGGGTCACGCTGCTCGGTGACGCGGCGCATCTGATGTCGCCGTTCGCCGGGGAGGGCGCCAACCTCGCCCTGCTGGACGGCGCACGCCTGGGCGAGGCGATCGTCGCGCACCCGGGTGACGTCGAGGCGGCGCTGGCGGCGTACGAGCAGGAGCTGTTCCCGCGCAGTGAGCAGGCGGCGCGCGAGGCCGCGCAGGGGCTGGAGGCCGTCCTCGGCCCGTCGGCGCCGCACGCCCTCGCCGCGTTCTTCGCAAACGGTCCGGACGTCCCCGACGCCTCGGGCCCCGACCCCGCCGCCGCTTCGGGCGCAGACGGCACCGCGATGGGCGCCGCCGGGACCGCGACGCGGATGGCTGGAACGGGGGAGGGCGCGTGACCACGATCGGGGTGATTCTCGCCAGCACCCGGCCCGGCCGGAAGGGCGAGGCGGTGGCCCGCTGGGTGCTCGACGAGGCCGGCCAGCGCGACGACGCCACGTTCGAGCTGGTCGACCTGGCCGACCACCACCTGCCGGCGATCGACGAGCCGTTCCCGCCCGCCCTCGGCCGCTACACGCTCGACCACACCCGGGCCTGGGCCTCGACGGTGGCGCGGTTCGACGGCTACGTCTTCGTCACGCCCGAGTACAACCACGCGATGCCCGGGTCGCTGAAGAACGCCCTCGACCGGGTGTACGCCGAGTGGAACACCAAGGCGGCCGGCCTGATCTCGTACGGCGTGGAGGGCGGCATCCGCGCGGCCGAACAGCTGCGCCTGGTCCTGGGCGCCCTCCGCGTGGCCGACGTCGGCCCGCACGTGGCGTTCAACATCTTCACCGACTTCGACGCCGGCTCGCTCAACCCGGCCGACCGCCACCGCGACGCCCTCACCAGGGTCCTGGACGACGTGGTGGCCTGGAGTAAGGCGCTGGCGCCTCTCCGGTCGTGATGGGTCAGAACTCGAAACCGCCGGGGCGGTTGTTGCGGTCGGCGATCAGGCCGGCCAGCGTCGCCACGGCGATCTCGGGTGGGGTTTTGCTGCCGATGTTGAGGCCGACCGGGCGGTGGACCCGGGCGATCTCCTCGTCGGGCACGCCGAGTTCGCGCAGCATGGCCACGTGGGGGCCCTCGTGGTGGGGGTTGCCGAGGATGCCGATCCAGCGGGTCTTCGCGGCCAGCGCCTGCTTGAGCAGGTCGCCGATCTCGGGGCGGTGGTGGTCGGTGAGGATCACGTCGGTGTGCTCGTCGAGGCCGGCCGCGGCCAGGTCGGCGACCAGCTGGTCGCCGTGCGGGCGGGCCACCGGCGGGACCTGGCTCGGGTCGGGCTCGACCAGCACCGAGTGGAAGCCCAGCTCGACCGCCAGGCGCAGGATGAACTCGGACGTGGGGGTGTGGAAGACGGCTACCAGTTTGCGTGGGACCACGCTGACACCCTCCCACAGGCGGGACCGCCGCACCCGCGTGGCAACCTTGAGCGGTGACATTGAAGTTGGGGACCCACGCGGTGACGCCGCCGGTCGTGCTGGCGCCGATGGCCGGCATCACCAACGTCGCCTTCCGCCGGCTCTGCCGCGAGCAGGGCGGCGGGGTGTATGTGTGCGAGATGATCACCACGCGCGCGCTGGTCGAGCGGATCCCCAAGACGCTGAAGATGATCGCGTTCGCCGAGGACGAGGGTTTCCGCAGCCTCCAGCTCTACGGCGTCGACCCCGAGGTGACCGCGGCCGCCGTGCGGATGATCGCCGACGAGGGACTGGCCGACCACATCGACCTGAACTTCGGGTGCCCGGTGCCCAAGGTGACCCGGCGGGGCGGCGGCTCGGCCCTCCCGTGGCGGCGCAAGCTGTTCGGCCGCATCGTCGAGCAGGCGGTGAAGGCGGCGGCCCCGGCCGGCATCCCGCTCACGATCAAGATGCGTAAGGGCATCGACGACAACCATCTGACGTACGTGGAAGCCGGCCTGACCGCCCAGGACGCGGGGGTGGCCGCGGTCGCCCTGCATGCCCGCACCGCCGAGCAGCGTTACTCGGGGCAGGCCGACTGGGAGGCCATCGCCACCCTCAAGCAGGCGCTGGACGTGCCCGTGCTGGGCAACGGCGACATCTGGGAGGCGAGCGACGCCCTGCGGATGGTCGAGCAGACCGGCTGTGACGGCGTGGTCGTCGGCCGCGGCTGCCTGGGCCGCCCCTGGCTCTTCGCCGACCTCGAGGCGGCGTTCACCGGCCAGCCGACCCAGAAGCTGCCCACGCTGGGCGAGGTCGCCTCGATCATGGCGCGGCACGCCGCCCTGCTGGTCGAGGCGCTGGAGGACGAGAAGCACGGCTGCGCCGACTTCCGCAAGCATGTCGCCTGGTACCTCAAGGGCTTCCCGGTCGGCGGTGACCTCCGCCGCGCCCTGGCCATGATCTCGTCGCTGGCCGAGCTCGACGACCTGCTCGGCCAGCTCGACCCGGCCGAGCCGTTCCCGCGCGAGTCGCTGGGCCAGCCCCGTGGCCGGATCAACGCCCCGGGCAAGGTGTCGCTGCCGTACGGCTGGCTGGACAGCCGCGACGACGACACGGTGCCCGAGGGCGCCGAGATGGAGAACAGCGGCGGCTAGTCCCGTATTCCGCAGGTCGGCGATCGTCAGCACCATTCCAGCGGATTGACGTCGAGCAGGTCGAGGATTTCGAGTTGCAGGGGTGTGGGTTGAGGG
>NZ_JBFBAA010000036.1:95331-105831 GCF_040682035.1 Actinoplanes sp. NPDC051470 | reverse complement strand
CCCTCTGGCCTGGGCGGTCAGGAACTGCGTCCAGGTCGGCCCGCCGCTGCGGGGCGCCGGATCAACGCCGGCTTTGGTCAGGATCGCCCACACCGTGCTGGACGCGACCCGGTATCCCAACCCGACCAGCTCACCCTGGATACGACGGCACCCCCAAGTCGAGTTCTCCGCGGCCAGACGCAGCACCAGGGCCCGGATCTCAGCCCGTACCGCCGGCCGGCCCGGCCGGTTCGGGTAGGTCCACTTGCGGGTGACCAGGCGGCGATGCCACCGCAACAGCGTGGCCGGGGTGACGAAGAACGCCGCCCAGCGAGGGCGCGGCAGCAGCCGAGACAACGCAGAGAGCACCGCCCGATCGGCGGGCTCCAGATCGGGTCGATGGACTTGGCGGCGCAGTACGGCGACCTGATGTCGCAGCGCCAGGATCTCCACCTCGTTAGCGCGATTGCCACGCAGCACCAGGATCGCCAGTTGCAGCAGCTGGCGCAGGATGAGATACCCGAACGACAGGATCATGGCGTCAGCATGACCATGGGAGCGGGCCAGGGTGCCGGACAAACCGCACGTCAGACCCCGCGGCCGGGTTTCCGAACGGCACAGGGAGGGCACGCCGCCGGCCGGCTTCTGCCTGCTCGGCGTCGCCGTGATCATGTATGCGCCGCGCGGCGCCGCCGGTCCCTGACCCGTGGACGTCTGAGCCTTTTTCGATAGCTACCGGGTTTCCATCTGCCGTTTGAGGGTGGCGAGGTTGGCGGGCATCTCGGCGCGGGCCTGCCGGCGTACGACCAGTGGTACCAGGAGTTTGCCGATGCCGTGGCCGGTGAAGTCGACCGAGATGGTCAGCCGGGACCGGCCCGCGGTCAGCGGTTCCACGGTGACGTCCACGGTGGCCCGGATCGGGCCGTCGATTCCTTCGACTCCCCAGGTGTGTGGTGGTTCAACGTGGGTGACGGTCGAGGTGCTTGCCCGGTCGGCACCGCCGATGCGCCGGGTGGTCAGACAGCGGGCGCCGACCTGTGGTGGCCCGGTGTGTTCCATGCGGCCGTCGACGACGCCTTGCTGCCATTGGTGGAAGCGGGTCGGGTCGGTGGCGTGGGCGAAGACGTCCGCGGCCGGCCGATTGATGTCGACGCTGGTAACGGTGGCGGTGCTGGCGGCCGGCATGTCAGCTCGTCTCGGTGAACAGGGCGGTGTAGCGGGCCAGGTACAACGGCCAGCCCTGGTCTTGGCCGATGCCGTCGCGGACCGATTCCCAGCCGGGGCCGTGCCGGTCGAGGTTGCGGTGTTCGAGCTCGACCCGGGTCCGCTCCGGTGTCTCAGCGATGAACCGGACCTCGACCTCGCTGGTGTTGTCCGGATCCTGCTCCACCTGCCAGGTCGGCCCGATGTCCCAGGAGAACACGACCCGGTCCGGTGGGTCGAAGGCGAGGATCCGCGCCCACCGGCACTCGGTGCCGTCCTCGCCGCGGTCGTAGATGTGCCCGCCGACCTTCGGCTCGAACACCGTCTCGACGATCGGCGTACCCATGATGTTGTGCTCACGCGGTTTGAAGTCACCGAACCGCTGCGTGAACACGTCGAAGGCCCGTTCGATCGGGGCGTCGACGACGACCTGTCGGCGCACCACCAACTCGGTCTCGGTCATGACCTCTCCTCGTCCGGACGTTCTGTCACGTCCTGAAAACCGTCCAGCGCGCGGGCCCAGTAGGTGTCGAGCTGGTCGCGCAGCGCGGCCACCCCGGCCGGGTTGAGCCGGTAGACCCGGCGGGTGCCCGCCGCCCGGTCGGTCACCAGCCCGGCCTCCTTCAACACCTTCAAGTGCTGCGACACCGCGGGACGGCTGATCGGCAACGCGTCCGCCAGCTCGCCGACCGCCTGGGGCCGCTCGGCGAGGCACGCGACGATGGCACGCCGGGTCGGATCGCCCAGCGCGTCCCACCCGTCACCCGCTTGGTAAGTAGCCACGAACGGTAAGTTACGACTAACGTACCGGTCCGTCAACCCACCTCGCGGTGTCCCACGGCTCTGTACGGCTGCCACGGGCCGAGGAGGTGAGCCTTGATCACAAGAACCGGCTGTCCGGTGACAGGCGTTCTTCCACGCTCGGCTTTCTCCACGAGCTTGCTATGTCATCGGACGTCGATCACGACTTTGTGGGCCGTCGGGTCGTTGGTGAGTGCGGCGAGGACCTGGCCGTAGTAGTCGAGTGGGAACCGGTGGGTGATGATTTCGTTCGTTCGTGCCCGGCCGGTGCGCAGTGCTGCGACGGCCGCGCCGAACGTGGTCATTTCGGCGTAGGAGCCTTTGATGGTGATCCCGCGTCGGAGGATGTCGTAGGGGCTGGCGGACAGTGTTTCGTCGGCGCGGGTGACGCCGTAGATCAGGACGGTCCCGCCGTTGCGGGTGAGCGGGACGCAGATGTCGCCGATGGCGGTGAGGCCGGTTGCCTCGACGACGATGTCATAGCCGTCTCCGGACGGTGCTGCCTCGAGCAGGGTCTCGGCGCTCTTTGCGGTGTCCCGGGTCAGGGCGATCGTGAGATCGGCTCCGAGGCGGGAGGCCGTCTGCAGTTTGGCGGGCGCGATGTCGGCGACGGTGACGGATGCCGCGCCGCCTGACCCGATCAGTTGGGACAGCAGGATGCCGGTCGGGCCGGCGCCGATGACCAGGGCGTGTGAGCCGGGGCGTACGCCGAGGGTTTCGACGCCGTGCATCGCGCAGGCGGTGGGTTCGGTGAACACGGCGACGTCCGGGTCCAGGCCCTCGACGGAAAAGACCTGTCGCTGATCGACGGTGACGGACTCGGCGAAGAACCCGGGCAGGCTGCTGCCCATCCCGCGGGAGTTGCCGCACAGGCCGAGTCGGCCGGCCAGGCAGTAGTCGCAGCTGCCGCAGTAGATGTTCGGGTTGACGGTGACGAGTTCGCCGGGATGTACGCCGGCGACGTTGCTACCGATCTCCTCGACCTGGCCGACCATCTCGTGGCCGGGAATGAACGGGAAGACGGCGTTGAAGTGGCCGTGGTGCAGGTGGAGGTCCGTGCCGCAGACACCGACGGTCTGAACCGCGATCCTGACATCGCCCGGGCCGACTGGCGGCGTCGGTACGTCCGTGACGGTGAAGCTGCGCGGACCGTCGTATCGGACCGCCCTCATGAGGGTGTGACCGTGATGACGAGAGTGGCCCGGCTGCGGGTGGCGACGACGGCCGCGTTGTCCTGATCCGTGGTGCCGGCCGAGCGTGCGGCCCGCTCGAGACTCCGGACCGCTTCGGCGGCGAGTTCGGCGCATGCCTGGGTGCCGGCCCGGGACGCTGCGAGCTTGACGACGACCTCGGTGCCGCGGCTACGCAGTTCGCGCCCACGTCTGACAAGTGTGGCCGGGTCTTCACCCCACGCCTGGGAGAAGACCTCTTTGGATCCGGCTCGGGTGGCCCAGCGGTAGATGTCGGGAATGGCGGAGCCGCCGAGCTCCGCGCGTTGAGGAATCGTCGGGTTGGTGGCGACGCCGGTGAAGAGCGCGGTCGCGAGGAGGTTCTCGGCGGCCGTGCGGTCCGCGGTGTCCAGGTACAGGCGCACGAGGTTCCTCTCTGGCCGGGGCCGCGGGAGCGGAGTTCTCGTCCGGGCGCGGCATCTTGTTCGGTTGATTCGCAAGGGGGCCGGCTGCTCGACGGTCAGCGATGGAGGGCCGGCCGTCGGGGTTGTGGCGCGTCCGCTCAGGGAGCGATGACGACCTTGTGGACGGCGGGGTCGGACGCCAGCGCCTCAAGACCTTCGGCGTAGTCGTCGAGGGAGTATCGGTGGGTGATGATGCCGTCGGTCCTGGCACGGCCGGAGCGCAGCGCCGCGATGGCGGCGCCGAACGAGGTCATCTCGGCGAAGGACCCTTTGATGGTGATCTCGCGGCGGAAGACGTCGAACGGGTGGAAGCGGACGGTCTCGTCGGCGCGGGTGACGCCGTAAACGAGGACCGTGCCGCCGTTGCGCGTGACCGGGACACAGAGCTCCCCGATCGCGGTGGATCCGGTTGCTTCGACGACGAGGTCGTATCCGTCCCCCTGTGGCGAGGCGGCCTGTACCTTGGAGATCGTGTCGCCGGCATCGCCACGGTTGATCTGCACGGTGTGGTCGACGCCGAGGGCGGCGGCGGTGTCGAGTTTGAATCGGGTCGGCGCCGCGACGGTCACGGACGAGGCGCCGCCGGTGGCGAGCAGTTGGGCCAGCAGCAGTCCGGTGGGTCCTGCGCCGAAGACCAGGGCGCTGGAGCCCGGGCGTACGGCGGCGGTCTCGAGGCCGTGCATGGCGCAGGCGGCCGGTTCGGTGAACACGGCGACGTCCCGGGGCAGGCCTTCCACGGAGAACACGAGGCTTTGCGGGGCGGTCGCGAACTCGGAGAAGAAACCGGTGACGTTGGCGCCGAAGCCCTTGGCGTTCGTACAGGAGATCAGCCGGCCGGCGCGGCAGTAGTCGCAGTAACCGCAGTGCAGGTTGGGGTTGACAGTCACCTGTTCGCCGACGCTGAACCGGGTGACGCCCTCGCCCAACTGGTCGACTACGCCGACGACCTCGTGTCCGGGGGTGAGGGGGAAGACCGCGTCGAAGCCGCCTTCGTGGAGGTGTAGATCGGTTCCGCAGAGGCCGACCTGGTCGACCCGGATCCGTACCTCGCCCGGACCCGCGGAGGGCTTCGCGATCTCTTTGACGGTGAAGCTGCGGGCGGCGTCGTAGACCACGGCCTTCATTTCGGCCCTCCGAGGACGTGCAAGGCCCGGATCGCGGCGGCCGGGTCCGGTGCCCCGTAGACCAGAGATCCCGGGATGACGCCGTCGGCGCCGGCGTCTGCGATCGGGCCGACCGTCTCGGCGCGGATACCGCCGTCGACGAAGACCGGCTGACCCGACCCGAGTGTGCTGATGCCGGTCTTGAGCCGTCGTACCCGGTCCGGTGCGTCCGGGACCTGACCCGCGCCCTTGACGCCGATGGCCGTGCCCATGAGCAGGAAGCGGTCGATGTGTCCGGTCCATCGCAGAGCGTCGGCGACCTCCTCGTGCACCTCGACGCCCAGGGACGGCCGGGCGCCGGCCTGGCGGATCAGGCCCAGGGTGGCGGCGATGTCGGGGCAGGCCGATGCCTGCACGGTCACCATGTCGGCGCCGACGTCGATGAACCGCCTGGCCCAGAGGCCGGGATCGCTGACGTTCAGGTGCACGTCGAGCGGCAGCGCGGTCCGCTTCCGGACGGCGGCCACGAAGTCCGGCCCGAAGAGCAGCTCGGCCACGTTGTGGCCGTCGAAGACGTCGATGTGGAAACCGTCGGCGATGTCGGCGACCCGGTCGATGTCGCGGCCGACGTCGAGTAGATCCGCCGACCACAGCGAGACGTAGGCCTGCACAGGACCTCCCCCATGACCGAGTCGAGCAATGCGTCTGTACGGCACTGTGCCGTACCGATACTGAGCTGTAAAGAGTCAAATCGAAAGTATCCGTGGGAGTATACAGACTCGGATCGTTTCGTTTAGGCTCGGATGGAGTCGACTGGAGGTGGCAATGCGGGCGATCGGGGTGGACATCGGAGGCACGAAGCTGGCCATCGGTTCGGTGGGCCACAGCGGGCAGCTCCGCGACTTCGAGCTCACGCCGTTGCCCACCAAGCACTACGACCGGCTGATCGCACACATCACCGCGCGCATCGCCGAGCTGACCGATGGCAGCGCGAACCGGCCGGCGGTGGGGATCGCGATGGCCGCCTGGCTCAGCCCCGACCGAGGCGACGTGGTGTCCGCGGTCAGCCTCGGCTGGGAGCGCCGGCAACTGCGGCAGGATCTAGCCCGCAGCACCGGTCTGCACACGGTCCTGCACAACGATGCCAACGCCGCAGCTTGGGGCGAGTACGTCCTCGCGGGTGCGCCGTCCGAGGGTGCCTTCGTCATGCTGACGCTCGGCACCGACGTGGGTGGCGGGGTGATCTGTGACGGCCGGCTGATCACCGGGGCCTCCGGGCTGGCCGGCGAACTCGGGCACCTGCAGGTCGACTCGACCGGACCGGCCTGCGTCTGCGGGCGCCGCGGATGCCTGGCCGTCTATGCCAGCGGCAAGGCGATCCTCGCCGGGGCCGTCGAGCGGGGCCGCGCCGCCGGTCTCGACACGTCCGCCTGGACCGGGCCGGACGTCGCCGCGCGGGCGAACGCCGGCGACACGGCCGTGCTGACCGTCATTGACGACGCCGCCCGGGCCATCGCGCTGGCGTGCGGGCAGCTCGCCTGCGTCATCGACCCGCACACCGTGGTGCTCGGGGGCGGCGCGAGCGCCATCGGCGATGTCCTGCTCGACGCCGTACGCAAAGCCGTCGCCCGGATCGAACCGATGGGACCGGTCCATCCCCGCCCGCATATCTCCCTGGCCCGCGCCGGCAACCGCGCCGGCGTCCTCGGGGCCGCCGAACTCGCCGTTCAGCCTCAGCCGGGCCTTTGACGCAAGGAGCACCCATGTCCAACCTCCGCATCGGCGTCGTCGGCGCCGGGCGTATCGCCCAAGCTGCTCACCTGCCCGCACTGGCGCGCGCCGAAGGGGCCGAACTCGTCGCTCTCTGCGACCCGTCGCCGCTGCTCGCCGGGCCGCTGAGCAGCCGGTACGGCGTACCCGGATATCAGTCTGTCGACGAGTTGCTCGACGACGACAACGTCGAGGCGGTGATCGTCGCGGTGCCGGACCGGCTGCACCTGCCGCTCGGCGTGAAAGCCCTGCGCGCCGGGAAGCACGTGCTGGTGGAGAAGCCGCTTGCCGGCACCGTCGAGGACGCCGAGGAACTGGCCGCCGTCGCGCGGGAGAGCGGCCTGACACTCCAGGTCGGCGCGATGAAGCGGTACGACCCGGGCGTGCAGCACGCCGCGGAAGCCGTGCGTGACCGCATCGGGAAGGTGCTGTCGGCCACCGTCTGGTACCGGGTGATGTCGGCACTGCGGCCGGCGACCGAGGCGACCCTGTTCCCCGCCCTGGTCGTCGACGAGACGGTCCGGCAGCAGGAGGCGGCCTTCAAGGCCGACCGGTCCAGTTACCTGCTCACCACCCACGGCGCCCACGTCCTCGACGGGGTGCGGTACCTGCTCGGCGACCCGGCCCGGGTGTCGGCCCAGCTGGCCCACTCCGGCAAGGACTACACCTGGCACGGTCTGGCGGGACTGGCTGAAGGCGGTCTCGCGCACTTCGAGATCACCGCGAACGTCCACGCGGAGTGGTCCGAGGGCGCCGACATCTACGGCGAGAAGGGCCACGTCAGACTGCGTACCCACTTCCCGTTCGTCCTGCGTGCGAGTGACGTCGAGGTCTACGACGAGGCGAACGGCACGAGCGAACGAGCGGTCTTCCCCGACTCCAACGCCTACGAACGTCAGATCGAGGCGTTCGCGGCCGCGATCGCCTCGGGCACTCCGGCCAGCCCGGACGCCCAGGACGGGGTGGCCGCGGTCAGGCTTATCGACGCCGTCGCCGAGTCGGTGGCCAACGACGGTTCGTGGGTGAAGCCGTGACCGAGCTCGGAGTGTTCGCGCGGGTCTTCCCGCCCGGCCCGGCGGCCGAGGTCGCGCGAGCCATCCGAGCCGCCGGCTTCACCGCCACTCAGCTCAACCTGTCGGCGCTCGGGCGTACCACCCTGGACACCACCCTCACCGTTGAGGACGCGGCCGGCATCGGCCGCGAATTCACCGACGCGGGCGTACGGATCTGGGGTCTGTCAGGAACCTTCAACGCGATTCACCCGGACCGCGCGGTACGCGAGACCAACACCGAAGCCTGCCGTCAGGTCATCGCCAGGGCACCCGCCATCGGCGCCGAGGTCGTCACGCTCTGCACCGGCACTCGCGACGCGGACAACATGTGGCGGGCCCACCCCGGCAACAACACCGCCACCGCCTGGAATGACCTGCGCGCCACCCTGGACCGGCTGCTACCTGCGGCCCGCGACGCGGGGGTCCGGCTCGGCATCGAACCAGAACCCGGCAACGTGATCCGCGACGCCGACGCCGCACACCGGCTGCTCACCGAACTGGGCGACGACGCCCGGCACCTCGCCGTCGTTCTGGACCCGGCGAACCTCCTCGAGCCGGCCACCCTCTCCCGGCAACGGCTGATCCTCGAGTACGCGTTCGGCCTGCTCGGCGAGCACGTGATGGCCGTGCACGCCAAGGACGTCGTCAGCCAGGGGTACGCCGCACCCGGGGCCGGTGGCATGGACTACGACCTGGTGATGCGACTCCACGCCGGGCTTCCGCACACGGTGCCGGTCATCGCGCAGGACCTCGTCGCCGACGACGCCGTACGCGTCAGCCGGTTCCTGGCCGACCACGCACCCGCATGACCGGACTCAGCTTCTCCGTTACCGGCCAGGGCACCGAACCGCTGCTCCTGCTGCACGGGCTCGGAGGCACCAGGCGGCAACCACTCGGCATCGTCGACGAACGGGCGCGGCGCCACTGCCGGATCCTCGCCCCGGACCTGCGAGCCCATGGCGCCACCGACCTCGACGAGCAGCCCGGCCTGCTGAGCTTCGGTCAGTTCGCGGCCGACGTCGAACGCTTGGTGACCGACCAGGAGATGGCGAACGGGGTCACCGTCGTGGGTATCTCGATGGGGGCCGGGATCGCCGCCGAACTGGCCGCTCGAGCCCGCCTCACCATCAAGGCGATGCTGCTCATCAGACCCGCCTGGAGGTGGACGCCGGAACCACCCAACCTGGCGCCGCTGACCGCGATCGGGCGGCTCCTGCGCGACCACCCGGCGGCACAGGCCCGGCGGCTCTTCGCCGGGTCGATCGAGTACGCCGCGGTCGCGGACACGTCAGAAGCCGCCGCGCGCGCACTGCTGGGCCAGTTCGCCGACCCCGGCGCGACCCGGCGCTGGCAGCGGCTGGTGGCCCTCCCCGGTGACGCGCCCACGCCACCACGAACGCCCGTCATCACGCACGTGCTCGGCGCCGGCCGAGACCCCGTCCATCCCCTCGACGTCGCCGAGTCGGTGGCGGCCGATTTCGGGGCCGACCTGACCATCGGTCCGGCCCGCTACGACCAGCCCGCCGAGCACAACGCCGCTGCCGCCGCGGCCGTCCACCGCCTGCTGCGGGCGGCCGACACGGGGGAGAGGCGCGCGTGAGCCGCGAGATGCGGGTACGCGAGACTCGGGGTATGTCACAGTCCGACGCGCCCGCCTTCGCCGTCGAGCGTCATGCCCACATCCTTCAACTGCTGCACGAACGCGGCCGGGTCCGCAACACCGAACTGGCCGACCTGCTCGGCGTCACCGAGCCGACGATCCGCAAGGACATCGCCGACCTCGCCCGGCAGCAACAGCTGCGCCGAACCCACGGCGGCGCCATCGCCCTGCGTACGGCGATCGAACCCGACATGCCCGCCCGGATGGGCCGCAACATCGACGCGAAGTCCCGCATCGCCCACGCCTGCCTGGCATTGGTCAAGACCGGCGACGCCATCTTCCTCGACAGCGGCAGCACGACCCTCGCCATCGCCGAACAACTCGTCCCGGCGGCCGCCGCCGGCTCCCCGGCCAACGTCAACGTGCTCACCAACGCGCTGGCCGTGGCCCAGACCCTCGCCGACAAGGCCGGCATCCGGCACACCGTGCTGGGCGGCAACTACCGTCCCACCGGCGGTTGCTTCGTCGGACCACTCACCCAGCAGGACCTCAACAGCTTCACCGTCAACCTCGCCTTCCTCGGGGTCACCGGCGTCACCGACCAGGGGTTCACCGTGGCCGACCTGAGCGAGGCGCAGGTCAAACGCGCCGCCATGGACAGGGCTCGCCGAGTCGTCGTCGTCATGGACAGCACGAAGGTCGGAGCAACCGACTTCGCCACCGTCTGTGAACTCGACGCGGTCGCCACCATCGTCACCGACGAATCGAACGACCACCTCGCCGCACTTTGCACCGCTGCAGGCGTGGAGCTAATCGTCGCTGCCGCCGACGTTATCCCGACTGATCAACCCCGGGCTCGCTGACACGACCGGGAGGTACCTGATGTCCACCAGCCAACCTCCGCGACGCTCCGCGATGGTGACCGGCGCCGCTCGCGGCATCGGGCGGGCCATCGCTCGCCGGCTCGAAGCGGACGGTCTCATGGTCTCCGTCTCGGACCTTGCGTCCGCGGCCGCCGAGCTTGAGGAACTCAGCGCCGGGCTCACCCGGCAAGGGACAGGAGCCATCGCGTTGTCACTCAATGTCGCCGACCCGACGCGGTCGACGCCGCAGTACAGACACACGTCAGACACTTCGGCGGCCTCGATGTGATGATCGCCAACGCGGCATCGCCGCTACCGCTCCACTGGTCGACTCCGGTCACCGGACACGCGTCATCTTGCTGATACGACGCGTTGCCGCTAACGGCCCGCAACAGGGCCTGCGACAGGTCACCAACGGCGACGAACCGCCGTAACCGGAACGTCTGGGCCCTGAGCTGCGATGATGCGGTTCTTATTGTTTGTCCACTGCGGTTCG
>NZ_JBFBAA010000036.1:93763-95232 GCF_040682035.1 Actinoplanes sp. NPDC051470 | reverse complement strand
GATCCCAGGGCGGTCCACTGCGGTTCGATCCCAGGGCGGTCCACTGCGGTTCGATCCCAGGGCGGTCCACTGCGGTTCGATCCCAGGGCGGTCCACTGCGGTTCGATCCCAGGGCGGTCCACCGCGGTTCGATCCCAGGGCGGTCCACCGCGGTTCGATCCATCCGTATTATCACGTTTGCGACGGGAGAAGTTGGGATCTCGGCGACCTCTTGTGAGGGTGCAGCGATTCTGATCCGCCCCCGCTTTACTCACCGAAAACAACGCCAACTCATGGCAAGCGATGACAAGTCACGAGGGATCCTCCAGCCGCATTCTGGCCGATCAGTGCGGGTTTCTGACAAGCAATGCCAAGCCCTCCAAAGTGGAGATTCAGAACAAGGGGTCGCAGGTTCAAATCCTGTCAGCCCGACCGAAGGTTTTCGCAGGTCAGAAGGCTGGTCTAGATCTTGGATCAGCCTTCTTCGCGTTCCTGGGGACCACAAGAGTCAAGTGGCGCCGGTCGTAGCGCACCTTGACCGCTGGTCCAGAAACCCGCAGCAAGCAAGTGTTACTGCCGACTTGGTCATTCTGTGTATCAAGGCGCCGCTGACGCGGCGCGACCGTGCCCGCTCGCGCCCGGCCTGCTGGCGGCCTCCGGCTGGCATCGGCCGGCGCGGCGGGCCGCACCAGGGCATTCCATCCTCGCTCCTAGAGCTGGACTTCGGGCCGGCGGCAGTCCTGCGGACCCCGGAAGGCACGAGCGACAACTCGGTCGGCCTTCCCCTCTCGCCTCAATGGTCCAGCACCGGTACCAGGCGTCAAGGACGCTCCGCGTCGCTTCGCGATGGCCTGCGGCGACCCTTGACCCCTGGCATCGGTGCTGGTGGAGGGCTCTTGAGAGGGGCCGGCAGAAGAAGCGTTGGCACTGCAACTACCAATCCGGCCGTTCTTGGTGGTGATGAACAGGCCGTCCCAGGGGTCGTGCAGATCGCCGCCCTGTTGTAGGGTTCGGCGCTGCGGCGTAGCTGGGCCGCGCGGACGTGGGCGCGACGATGCTGGCGGCTGCACGCCCCGGGAGTCGCGTTAAAAAAACTTTAACGAACGCTTGCTCAGCGTCATGAACTGCTGCCACATCATTGCTCGTATATCTCGGCACAAGCAGTACCGAGACGAAGAGGAGCCGTGCATGTATCGACGCGGAGTCAGCAGCCGGACGCGCAAGCTGGTGATTGGAGGTGCCGCCGCAGCGCTGCTCGGCTCGGCGCTCGCGGTCGGCACGGGGATGAGCCAGGCCGCCGAACAGGGCAACGCCGGAGCCAGCTCCGGTGACATTAACGCTTTGGTGCCGGCGCTGGGTTTCAGCCCGGGCAATCCGAACGCGACGGCCGACCGTGTGGGCCCTACCGGGGTAAAAGTTCCCGGTCGCTGCCCACCCACTCAAGCCCAAGTGAACGCGCAGGTAGCGCTCAAGAATGCGAACCTTCCGAG
>NZ_JBFBAA010000036.1:26214-93664 GCF_040682035.1 Actinoplanes sp. NPDC051470 | reverse complement strand
GCTTTGAAAAAACCTTGTCGGCGATTCAAGACTTGAAATGCCCCGCATCTTCCACGACTTTGCTGGGCCGCTTGAATTCCTTGACCGCGCTGCGCGGAAAGGAGAACCGCGATAACATCCTGCGTGGTTTGGGTTTGAACGAAACGCCAGCGGATAAAGCCGCCGCCACAGGATCCGGTGACGCGGCCGCGAGTGGAGCGACGGGGAACGCCGGAGCCAGCTCCGGTGACATTAACGCTTTGGTACCGGCGCTGGGTTTCAGCCCGGGCAATCCGAACGCGACGGCCGACCGCGTGGGCCCTACCGGGGTAAAAGTTCCCGGTCGCTGCCCACCCACTCAAGCCCAAGTGAACGCGCAGGTAGCGCTCAAGAATGCGAACCTTCCGAGTGGAACGGACCTTGAAAGCCGCATCCAACGCTTTGAAAAAACCTTGTCGGCGATTCAAGACTTGAAATGCCCCGCATCTTCCACGACTTTGCTGGGCCGCTTGAATTCCTTGACCGCGCTGCGCGCAAACGCGAACCGCGATAACATCCTGCGTGATTTGGGTTTGAACGAAACGCCAGCCGGATAAAGCCGCGGGGAATGCGGCGCCGCAAAACGCGCCAGCGAAATGAGCGGCTCGCAGAGCGGCGCCGCGGACAACGGCAACCTGATCCTTCGCGGATCCTGATCCACCGCACGGAACCGCCTCGCCGGAGGCCCTCGCACCACGGGGGTCTCCGGCGCGTCCGTGTGTGGGTCATGCGCGTGATGATCTTCGGCTACTTCGGCACGCTGACCGACCCCGGCGATGAGGAGTATCGCGAGCCCCTCGCGCACCGCACCGGCGAGCTGCTCGGCGTCTGCCGGCCACGGTTCTGGGAGGCGCTGGCCGGGCGCTTCGGCGAGCGCACCATCGGGGTCCACGGCGGGACGGAGAGCACGCTGAGGGCGGTGGCGCTTTCCTGCGGAGCGAACCCGTCATCCGCCCAGCTCCCCGTCGCGCTCGCGCATCACCGGAGCGGTCATGCCCGCCTCCGCAAGCCGCGGCACCACGCGCTCGGCGTCCTGGCGGAACTCCGGCCCGACACCGTACAGAATTCCTTCGTCCAGGATCTGCCGAGGCCGACCGGTGGCTGATCGCGGCCGGCCAGCGACCGATCACGCTGAGCGCCAACACCAACCCGTCGATCACCGCGGCTTGGAACAGCTCGCCACGCTGGGCAGTGATCGGCACCGAGGACAAAGTCATCCCGGCGGACACGAAGCGGGCCCAGGCGGAATGGGCCGGCGCGAAGGCTTCGCCGGATCGGTGACGTCGAGACGGCGCTCGCGCGGCGGCCGCGGCCGGCCCGGCCAGGCCGGCCAGGTCGATCTGGGCCTGGCACTAAGGGGTGGGGCTCGTATTGGCTTCCGCCAGCGACACGGTGGCCTTGGCGGCTGCGCGCCGCTCGTCGGCGAGGCGATTCTCGGCGAACCCGCCGAGGCCGGGCGCTACGAAGTCGACGATCTCGCCCAGACGCCTGCTCCGTCCAGCCCCCCAACTACCGTCAGGCACCTCGTGGACAAAGACCCACACCCGCGACGCGATGTGAGGCCACGTGCCGTTCTCAGCTTCGGCTACCGCCGTAGTGATGTCAGGGACGATGGAGTTGAAAAACTCGGCATCGACCTGGCCTTCAGGGATGCTGATGTGAAACTTGTAGACCGGCGCAGCAGGGGGTTTGCCGCCCACATAGACCTCGGTGCGATGCAGGAATAGCCAGGCGAGCTGCGCCGCGCGCTGATGACTCACCGCGGCCTGCTCAGGGTCGTCGATGAGATCGACGATTCGCCGTAGTTCGTGGCCGACCATCAGGTCGGTGACCTTCTCGATCAAATTTGCCTCGCCCGCCACCGTGAGGGTGTTCTCGGGAATGTATGCGTCGATCATTGGCATGGTGTGTCCTCTCGGAGATGACTCGATCCAACCTTGGTTCTGAGTAGCTCTGAAAACTCAGCAGCGCACAGCCGCCTTACCATTGCTCTGGACCCGGGTCGGTGAGCGGTGATTGCGAAACACCGCGGGTTGGCGGTGTGATGAACATGGCAATCCGATTGAGGGCGTAAGCGCTGACCACACTGACTGCTCAGCTACGGATCACAGCGCGCAGGAGCAGGGCCATGGCAAGCGGTACCGCCTGGGACTTCATCCTCGGCCCGACGGAAGCGCGCCCGGCCCGGGCGCCGGCGCGATGTCCCGTGCGGTGAGCTCCGAGTGCCCACCTTCGCACTGCAGGGTCACACGCACGGCCCCGCCGCATCCACGGTGGCTGAGCTTGACGGGTGGACCGGCATCATCGGCGACCCAGCGATCACCCCATTGCATCAGCGTGACGACCGCCGGGAAGAGGTCGGTGCCCTTCTCCGTCAGCCGGTACTCGTCGCGTTGTCGGACACCCGGCTCGCGATACGGCTGACGCAGCATGAGACCGTGCTCGACCAGCGTTTTCAGCCGGTCGGTGAGGACGTTCCGTGCACAGCCCACGCCCTCGTGGAACTGCTCGAAGCGCCGAGCGCCGTAGAAGGCCTCGCGCAGAACCAGGAACGTCCACTTCTCGCCGACGATCTCCAGTGTTCGCTTGACCGAGCAGTTGTCGGCACTCCAGTTCGCCCGGTTGAAGTCCATGGCCGGGATGCTAATTGGGGCAGGCCGTCAACCGAAGAGTCGGGGCCGACCCGGCCCTACGCGCGCTCGGGATCCAGGTCGAGTGCCTGCAGGATGGCTCTCGCCGCACGGAATGGGCGGACCATGACAGTAAAATCCTCGATCCGACCGTCCTGCCACGTGAGCAGCGTGACGCCTTGAGCCGACTGGTCAAGCATTTGCGCTTCGAAGAGTAGAGCTTCGGTTTTCGACTCGGAGGAGCCGATAGTTTTCGTGTAGCGGAATCCCTCCCAGGTGTTCCACAGGACCGCAAGCAGCGGTCCGACTCGTTCGACACCGTGGAACGGCTTCCTCAGTACCGGACTGTGGAAGACAACGTCAGGCGCCAGAAGTGACACGCCGGATTCGATGTCGCCCCGATCAATGGCCTCCTTGAATGGACTCGGCACGCGACCACCCTTTCTCTCCGATTTTCATTGCGGTCAGCTGCCATTCAGGGCCGGTGCCGAGGTGCAGCAGGTCGGTACGCGATTTCGAGATAGTAGGCCACTGAGTTGCAAATCGCAACTCAGCCTGAGGTGTCCATGACATTCCTGCTCACGTCCGCCTTACGGCCAGAGAAGTTCTCGATGCGGTCGGCCGGCTCGGGCGCGCAGAAACTATTGCCAGGTGCAGTACCGGGCGCAGCAACTACCGATACTCGCTCGACCAGTGGCGTCACGACCCGGCTTTTGATCAACCGGTAACCAGTTTTTGCGTCAAAGGGCACTCCCGCGCCGACCGCACCTGGACCGCGGAGTGGGGCACCCGCGCCGTGCGGGCGAACCTGATCGACCCGGGCCCTATCGCAGCGACTTCTGGAGTCCCTCGGCTCAGCTGATCAGTTCCAGGAGGCGGTCGAGCCGCTCGGTGGTCGGCGTGCCTGGCACAGGCTGCATCACCAGCAGGCGTTGGACTTCTCCAGCGCAATGGCGGGCCGTTGGTGTCCGGTCTCGGGAGGGCGTTGGGCAACTGTCGAGTGTGCCCGCAGCGCCGGGACGTGAGTTGGCGACCGGGCGGCGCGCCTAGAAGGGGTGATGCGCCGGCCGGGAGCGGCCGGTGCCTGCGCCCAGGGGATCGGATACGGCCGCCCGACAGGCACGAGAACATGTCCAGGCCCGGGCGGTCCGCTGCTCGTGAAAGCAGCGGACCCCTTTGCGGGCCAGGTCGGCCGTCAGTGCTCGTCGGTCTCGAGCTGTAGCCGGCATGCGTAGGCCTGGTGCCCGTTCGCGTTCGGGTGGAACATCATCCGGCTGTTATCGGCGCCGATGATGTACGGGTCGGCGCCGCAGGCCTCGTGGCCGGCGAAGGCCGGGCGCACGTCGACGAAGTCGACACCGGCCCGAGCGCTGGCGCTCCTGATGCCCTCGGCGAGCTGGTCGGCGTTGTTGTTGAGATGAGATCGCCGGGCCGCATCCGGGTTGACGAGGCCGCAACTGCCGTTGCCAGAGTCGATCAGGCGGGGATAGCCGACAACGATGACGCGGGCATTGGGCGCCTTGTTCTGGACTTCCTCGTAGAGCGATTCGAGCGCGTCCGCCTGCCAATGGCGGGCGGCGTACGAGTAGTAATTCGTTTCGTACTTGCAATCCTCCTCATCAGTGCCGAGAAGGCACGTCCGGAGAGTCTCGGTGAAGTGATTGTCGTTCCCGCCGACGGTGATCGTGACGAGTTTCGTCGCTGAGCTCAGCGTGTCCAGTTGGCTTTCTCGCACCGATTCGACAGTCGCACCCGAGCAGGTCATGTCGTGGAGCTCGAAGGCCGGGTTGTTTCTCTGCCAGATCCGGGGATAGCTGTTGGGATTCTGTTGGCACTCTCCGGCCTCCGGGTCGAAGGGGGAGGCGCCGACGCCGGCGGCGTACGAGTCGCCGATCGCGACGTATTGACCTGCGGGCGAGGCCGCGTGCGCCGAACCGGAGAACCCGGCGGAAGCGGTGACCGTCATGGCCACAGCAGCAAGGGACCGTATGATCTTTCGCATTGTTCCTCTGATCTCGTGGACGTCAGCTGGGCCGGTGGGACCGCTCAGATGGTGGCCGCGCCCGCATCGACCTGTACGATCTCGCCGGTGACGTACCGTGATTCATCGGAGGCGAGATAGAGGAGCGCGTTGCTGGTGTCGTCGCGTTGCACGGCTGCGGTCGGCAGCGCGGTCAGGTACGACGACTTCTCCAGATCGGTGAGCTGGTCGGGAATCGCCATCCCGGTGTTGGTGACCACGCCCGGGCAGATCGCGTTGACCCGGATGCGCCGCGGGCCCCATTCGAAGGCGAGTGCCTTGGTCAGACCGAGCACGGCGTGTTTCGAGGCGATGTACGCCGACAGGCGGCCGGTCGCGAGGAGACCAAGCAGCGAACTGATCAGAACGACCGAGCCGCCGCCGGCCGAGACCAGATGCGGCATTGCGGCCAGGCAGGTGTTCCTGGTGCCGATGACGTTCACACCGAGCACGGCCTTCCACTCGTCGGTCTCCTGCTCCTCGAACGGGCCGAAGACGCCCACTCCCGCGTTCGCCACGACGATGTCGAGCTTCCCGAACTCCGCGACGCCACGGTCGACAACCGCGGTGAGCGCCCTCAGGTCTCGGGTGTCGACCTTCGCGGTGATGATGCTGCGGCCCCGGTCACGGACCATCTTCTCGGTGAGCTCCAGGTCTTCCTCGGTCGCCATGGGGTAAGCGATGTCCTCGACCGGTGCGCAGATGTCGACCGCGATGATGTCAGCGCCCTCCTCGGCCAGGCGGATCGCGTGGTTGCGTCCCTGACCGCGGCCCGCGCCCGTGACGAGGGCGACCTTGCGTGCGACCCGGCCGGCGGCGCTGTCTTGGCGAGCGTTTTCGTAAGCGATACTCATGCGATCCAATGTAGACAGCGGATCGGATGTTTCTCAGCGGTGTTTCCCGTTCTCTTCCAGTCTGTGCCCGCTTGGTCAATGACCGTTGGACCCGGGGCACCACGCCCCTCAGGAGCTCGGCGCGTTCAGCCTGTCAGGCCTGGAAGCCGGGCGGTTGCAGGCTGTCGCGGGAACGGGGCCCGTCCGTGGCAGGCGGGGTGCCGAGCGGCCGGCACCTGAAGAAGTGCGCTATTGCGCCTCTGACGGTATCCGGCATCTGTCGGAGTCAACTCAGCATTGCGCCTCCTCCTTCCACCTGTCGATGCAACCTCGGGGCATCAGCAAGATATGCGGACCGGAGTGCGCCGCCCAGGCGCGTTGCCCACGACGGCCGCAACCGTTGCCCGTTTGGTCATCACTGCTCCTCCCGTCTTCGTGAGCATTTTGGTGGCCATCGTTGTCGGAATCGGCGGGCTCCGCCGTCCCTTTCACGACAAGCCGGCCAGGATGTCCGCGATGGCCTGCGGCTCGGACAGGAACGGGTGATGGCCCGTCCCCAACTCGACGACCGTGTCGGCCCGGCGGGAAAACTCGCGCTGCGCCGCCGCCGGGGTGCCCCGGTCCTCGGTGCACACCACGTACGTCGTCGGCAGGTCGTGCCACGCCACCGCCCGTACGGGCTGCTGGGCGACGGAGATCGTCTGCCGGGTCAGGCGAGCACCGCTCTCCCGGACGATCTCCGGAGGACAGTCCTGGACGAAGGTCTGCGCGAACAGTTCGGGCACAGCACCGAAAGTGCCGCCCTCGGGGTCGAAGTCCAGGAACAGCGGCGGCTCCGGCGCGCCGAAGGTCGACAGAGACTCGCCGGGCTCGGGCAGGTAACTCGACACGAACATCATGTGGCGCACCGACTCGACGCCCACCGCGGCCTCTGCGGCGACGATGCCGCCGTAGCTGTGTCCCACGACCACGGTGAGCTCGTCGCTGTCGGCCAGCACGGCGCGCACCGCGGCGACGTCCTCGGTCAGGCCGGGACCCTGCGGCCCGGCCGGCCGGTCGCCCTCGCCGCAGCTCGGCAGTGCCGGGGCGGCGCTGTGGATGCCGCGCCTCTGCAGGGCTTCGGCGGCCAGGTGCCACCACCAATCTCCGTCACGTACGCACGCCCCGTGCACAAAGACAACACGCATCTTTCTCCCTTGATTTCGGCGTCTGACCACTGGAACCAACAGTAGACGTATCGCCAGTTACGTGAAAAAGTGCAGGCGCGGGACGGCATAAACAACCCGAGATACGCGACCGCATCCTCGACGCCTGCGTGGACCACGCGCTCGCGTATGGGCTGCCCGATCGCCTCGAACCGTTCGTGACGGCGTCTGGCACCTCGACGGGCATGCTGATCTACCACTTCGGGACCAGGGACGCGCTGCTGACGGAGACCATACGACGGGCACGTCAGCGTCAGCGCGAATTCTACGGTGAGCTACTTTCCCCACGACCGGACGAGCTCTATCTGCGTACGCTGCACCGGTTGTGGCAGGCCATGACCGGCCCACACGACCGCCCCTTCCTCAGCCTGTTCGGCAGGCTCCGTGAGAGTACTGAGCAGCAGCTGTGGCCGGGCTTTCGCCGCGAGGCCACCACGGACTGGTTGCAGCCGCTCGAAGAGGGGATGCGCAGTGTCGGCCGCCCCGAACTCGGCACCCTCGTGCTGGCCCTCATCTTGGACATCGAGGCCACGGACGACGTGTCCCGAGCCGATCAGGCCTTCGACGGCTTCCTTAGCGCGCTCGCCCTCATGACCAACGGCAAGGGTGGAGAGACGCCGATCGGCGTGGCGACGCCTAATGGCGCGGACGAGGCCTGAAGGGCACCTCAGTCAAGCTTTGCCTCACGGTGTCCCGGTCGGGCAGATCCGCCCGACCGGGACACCGTGAGACCGGTGATCAGCGGACTCGGATGCCCGACCTGAACACCGCGCGAACGTCTCGCAGCCGGGCCGGGTCCGCGAGCGGGCTGCCGCTGACCACGAGGAGGTCGGCGTCGGCACCCTCCGAGATCCGGCCCTTGTTCCAGCCCAATCCCAGTGCGTCGGCGGCTCTGCTGGTCACCACGGCGAGTGCCTGCTCCGGAGTAAATCCGATCTGACGCAGGTCGTCGGCCACCGCGTAGGGCAGGACGTTGTGTGGCTTGATGGGGCTGACGCCTCCATCGGTGCCGACCACGACGCGTGCGTCTCGACGGGCCAGCTCAGCGAACGCGGCGCGCATGTCGTCCAGCAACGCGAGCAGCCCCGGCTTGCCCTCCGGCAGGCGGGAGAATCCGAAGGTACCGCTGACTACAGTCGGAGCGGCGGCGATCGCGTCGAGCAGGTCGGCGTCGGCGACCACCTTCCCGTCCCGCAGGAAGGAGCAATGCTCGATGAAGTCGACACCGGTCACCACCGCGTTCCGGATCGACTGGACGCCGTGGGCGTGGGCCGCCACGGGCATACCCAGACGGTGCGCGGTTTCCACCGCCGTAGCCAGTTCGGCCGCGGAGTACTGGTTCTGTTCCAGCGATGAACCCTGGGTCATCTGGCCGCCGCTCGCCATGATCTTCACGACGTCGCAGCCACGTTCGTAGCGTTCTCGAATCGCGCCCGCCAGGTCGTCGCCGGTCGCCTCGCCGCCGAGGAAGTAGCAGTGTCCACCGTGCGTGGTCAGCGGCGGGCCGGCGGTCAAAAGGTGCGGCCCCCGCTCGGGCCGTTCGGCGAACTCCGCCCGCAGTTGAAGCGTCACGTAGTCGCGATCGCCGAGGTCACGTACCGTCGTGATCCCGGCCCGTAGGACCGAGGCGGCTGTCGCCCGCATGCGGTCGAGCAGCGCCGGCCGGTCGTAGTCCCCGGTCACCGCGGCCGTCGAGGTGGCACTCGCGTCGAAGACCAGGTGGGTGTGGGCATCGATCAACCCCGGCATCAGGAAGGCGTCGGCGCCGAAGTCGAGTACTGGCACGTCGTGGGGCGGCTCGAAGCGCCCGGTTTCCACGCCGATTATGCGCCCTTCGTGGATCAGGACCGTGCTGGGGCCGTGCTGACGCGTCCCGTCGAACATAACTCCGGCGCGGACGGCATTCGTGCCTGAAATGGTGGCCTCCATCAACCCTGGACCTGCATCGAGGTCAATTGCTGAAACATGGTTCGGTCGGACGGTGGCGGACATCCAGCGTCGCGACCCGGATCACCACATCGCGATGTTGCGGATTGTCCAGGCGGTGCAGTTCCTGGCCGACGGGCGGATCGGTCTCTGGCCGAGGGCCGCTAGGTATCGATCCACCGCTCGGTGACGGAACCAGCTGGGAATCGCCGCCGCCAAGTCGTGCCTGCCCCGATCAGCGAAGCGCGTTGCTGGATCCGAGTTCACGCTGGATGCGATCGCCTGGCAGGGACGAAAGTCGTCCACAGGGCCGGCCAGCGTACTGGCCGAACGGACGCAGGCTGCCCGACGGTGCGAGCGTATCGACCTGCCGCCGGCCGGCAGAAAACGTTGACCGGAAAGGCCGATAATCCGGCGCGAACGGGCAGTCGTCCATTGTCGAGTTGCGTTGATGTGAATTCTCCTGAACAGCTTTCGGCACTGGCCGGATTCAGTCGAATTTGTCTGGCCGATCAAGCAGATATAACTCGCTCTGACCGGTATCGACCTGCTCTGCTGGACCCACCGAACCACCCGAACCCGTTACCTGGCAACGCAAATGCGCCGTACCAACAACCAGGACCACGGAGCAACCCGGCCACCGGCCGGGCAATACCGCATGCCATGGCCACCAACTCCGCTGTCGGCCAACCACCGCAACAACGCTCGCCGCTTCATCGAAGACGGAGGCTGGCGCCCGACGAGTCGCATCCGGCGCCGTCTGTCAGCTCAGCAATTCCACCATGGAGTCGACCGCGCTCATCGTGTGTTTCGTCCAGTCGACCACGGCCCAGCGCTTGCGGGTGGCGTGCCGGTAGAGGCGCGGATCGGGGTTGACCGCGACCGGGTTGCCGACCGCTTCCAGCAGCGGCCGGTCGGAGTAACTGTCGCCGTACGCGTACGACGACGCCAAATCCAACTGGGCGGCTTCGGCGTACTTGACCAGCCAGGCCGCCCGCGCCTCGCCGACCAGCGGAGGCCGATCCAGGAAGCCGGTGCAGATCCCGTCGTGCACGTGCAGCCGGCAGGTCACCGTCTCGTCGAAGAGCGGCGAGATCGGCTCGACCAGCACGTCCAGCGTGCCGGTGATGAGCACCGTGCGGTGCCCGGCCCGGCGGTGCTGACGGATCCGCCGGATCGCCTGGGGGTGGGCCCGGCGCAGCAGCGCGTCGCCCACCTTGTCGGCGACCACCTTGCGCAGCTCGGCCTCCTCGAAACCCTCCCAGCGGCGCATGAAGGTGCGGATGAACTCGCCCCGGTCGTTGCGCTCGGCGCTCAGGTACCGGGGCATCTTGCGGAGCAGGTCGACCAGCTCGCCGGCCCACTCGCCCCGCGGCAGCTCGTTGAGCTTCGCCATCAGGTACGTCTCGATCAGGTTGGAGCTGACGATCGTGCCCTCGAGGTCGAAGACGGCGACCGTGCGGTTGCCGACCGAGGCAGTGAGCGGCCGAGGCGCACGCGGAGCACGAGGTCGCCGACCGGCGCCACGCCGGTTGCCGGCCAGCGCCGGGAGGTAGACGTGTTGGAAGTAGTCGGTCCAGTCCAGTCCAGCGGGGTCGAAGCCGTGCTCGGCGACGCGGTCCGCGGGCAAGTGGTTGTGCAGCTCGATCAGGTTCTCGGTGCGAAAAACCGCCTCGTTCTGCAAATACTCGCCATAGAGGTCGGAGAGGCGGCTCAATGCGTCGACTTCCGTCTTGGTCACGCTGAGCAGGTCCTGCCATCGCCGGGACCGTGTGCTGCGTGGCCCGTGAAGCAGCGCCTGCTGCGCGGAGTCCACTGCTCTGGAGACCATACGCAACAGGCCGTCGGCTCGGGCCGAGCCCGAGAAATCGAAGGTGGTCGCCTTGACGTGGCCGTGCCCGTCCTTCGACATGGGGTTTGCCGTGAAGTATCGGTGTACCTGTTGGTACATGCCCAGGTTCGTCAACGGCCGCCGGTCACCCGAGGCAACGTGGTAGAACCGCGGTACGGTGGGATCCGGCCGTACCGTGATGGGCTGCGTCGCAACGGCCATGAGGGCATTGACCACCAGGTCGACAGGAATGATGTCCATGATGCCGTCGGCCGGACCGGGAAACTGCGTGATCAGGCCCCGGCCGTACGCGAGAATCAAGGGGTCCGCCATCTTGTATCCCTGGATCCATCCGGGATAGGGGTGTCGCAGAGCACACTCCACAATGGCCGGGCGGACGACGGACAGAGGTAGTTCGCCGCCGAGCATCTGCTCCGCGACCCGCTCGCCCATTGCCTTGGTGAAGGTGTATACGTCAGTCCAGCCGCCGACCCGTGCGCGCAGCCGACCCTGCTTGACGAGCTGTTCGTCGACCCACTCACGGCGCCTTTTCTCAGCCGCCGCGGCAACCGAGCCAGGTCCGGAACCACGATGTTCCTTGCGTGCCTCGGCGAGTAGCCCCCGCAGCACCGCGGGCCGGTGCGAGTCTTGTTCGGCCCGGCCACGCGCGGCGGTCGCGACGGCCATCTCGGCACGCCAGTCGAGGTCGTGGCCGAGGGATCGTTCCGCGACGACACCACGCTTGGCACCGTTGACGTAGGCGGTTGACACATGCACGACATGAGGCTGGGCGCGACTGCGCAGCAGGGCGCCGTACAGATCGGCAACCGCCTGCACGTTGCTCCGGAACGCCTCGTCGACCGGTGGATCGAAAGATACGGAGGAGGCGGCGTGAATCACCGCGGTAAGATCGTCCGGCAGTTCGAGGGCCGAATGCCCCAGATCCGCGTCGATGGTGTGCACCCGATTCCTGATCTCCTCGGCGACCGCCTCCTTGCCGGCGCCCTCCCGCCACCGATCGAAGACCGGCAGGCCCAGCAGGCGATCGAGTCGTGCCTGAGCGGAGGATCCGTGTCGCCCCCGGATCACGAGCGTGACCCTCGTGTCCGGGTATCCGGACAGGATCCGTTCGAGTACAGCCTGTCCGATGAAGCCTGTCGCTCCGGTCAGGAGCAGGTGCTTCGGCGCGGTCTTGTCAACACTATGTGCCAGGTCGTCCACACCTACGCGACGGATCAGTCCCCTGGGATGTTCAGATCTTGTCCAGAGGGGCAATAAATGTGCCATAAGGAACGCGGCGGATGATCAGGCCGCCGATGCCGGCCGTGACGCGACACCCGGATCAGGCCGCGGCAGCGACAGCGAGGCGGTTTCGGCCCTCGTCTTTCGCCCGGTAGAGCGCCTTGTCCGCCCGCTCGACCAGGGAGGCCGGGGACGTCTGCGCGGAGGCGATCGTGGCGGCCACCCCGATGCTGACGGTCACCACGCCGGCCGGGTTCAGCTCGTGTGGGATGTTCAGTGCCGCGACCGCGGCGCGGACCCGCTCGGCGATCGTCGCCGCATGTGCGGCGTCCGTGGCTTTCAGCAGCAGGACGAATTCCTCGCCACCGTAGCGGCAGACCACGTCGGAGCTGCGGACCGCTGACTTCATCGCCCCGGCGATGCGGCGCAGGCACTCGTCGCCGGCGGGGTGGCCGTACCGGTCGTTGTACTTCTTGAAGTTGTCCACGTCGACCAAGGCCACGCCGACCTGTTCCGTGGCTGCTGCTGCCCGGGACCACAACGCGTCGTAGTACTGGGTGAAGTGCCGACGGTTGCCGATCTCGGTCAACGTGTCGGTCTGGCTGAGCAGTTCCAGCTTGTCGTTGGCGCTGCGCAGGGCGCTGGTCCGTTCGGCGATGCGGTCCTCGAGCGTGCTCTAGAGCAGCGCGTTGCCGACCGAGACTGCGAGCTGGCCGCCGATCAGGCGTACCGCGGCGAGGCGATCCTCGGTGAACGCCCCCGGCTCAGCCGGTTCTGCAGGATCAGTAGCCCGGTTGTCTCGTTCTGCCGGACGATCGGCAGGGCCAGCACCGAGCACTGATGCAGACCGGCGAAATGCGGATCGTGGCGGAAGCGGTCGTCGGCCAGCACGTCGTCGAGCACGAGCCAGGCCCGGGTGCGCCGGAGATAGTGCAGGACCGACTGCGGCACCAGATCGAGGCCGATCGCCTCGTCGGCCGGCGTGAGCTCGCCGTCGCCTCGCACCACCAGCATGTCGCCGGTCTCCGCCTCGGTGATCAGGAGCGTGACCGAGGTGGCGCCGGCGAGTGCGCACAGCTGCTCGTCGACCAGCGCGCGCAGGTGCACGAGATCAACGGCCGAGCTGATCGCCTGGGAAGCGGCCAGAAGTACCCGCATGTCGATGTCGTCCGACCCGATCCCGCCGCGGTTCGAGCCGGACCGCCTCGTCGCGGGGCCGGTCGAAGCCACCTTTGCCGCGGCCCCCCACTCGCCGTACTCCACGGTCGCCTCGGCCGTCATCTTGTGCGCCACATACAGCAGACCCCGGTCGTGGAAGTACTGTGCCGCCCGTTCGGCGATGAACGGGCGATGCCAGCTGTGCCGATGGTCGTCGGCGGCACGCAGCGCCTCGTCGAAAGCCGGCTGCGCGGTGGCATGGTCGTTCGCAGCCCACGCCGCCTCGGCCCGCACGAGCGCGCCCAGATGCCGGAAGTTCCCGGGCGTTTCAGCTGTCCGCGCCGCGAACCATCGCTCGACGGCGGCCGGATCGTCCTCGCCGGACTCGGCCGGCGCCGTCCCGCGCCGCCGGACCCGCTCAGTGCGCGCCACCGCCGACAACACCCGGTCGATCGTGGACGGGCACTGGCCGACCATCGTGTACATGTGCGGCCGGGCCGCGGCCAAGGCCCGGTCGAGCGCCTCGGCGTCGCCGAGTACCGCAGCCGCCAGAGCCTCATGGAGGAACGAGTACGCGGCACCCAGGCCGCCGGCCTTACGAGTCGTTACCGACACCGTGTCGGTGAAGCCCTCGGCGGGCTCGACGGCGGCGGTCAGCACGTCGATCAGCCGGCGGTAGGCGAAGAAGGCGGCTCCCGCATGATCATTGCCGGTGCGGGTGGCGAATCGCATCGCCGGCTCGAGATCCTGCTCCAGCTGGTCGAGTGTGCTCGAGTTGAGGATGCCCGACAAGGCCGGCACGAACGTGAAGCACGCCTGCTGCAGGTTGCCGACCTCGATCAGGCCTTCCCGTACGGCGGCGGCATCGCGCGCCACGTCCGTCAGCGGCTCGACCCAGCATTCGTCGGTGATCAGGTAGACAAACCGAGCGTGCTGGGCGGACCAACCCCGGTGCTCAGCCACGTCGATGGCGTGCCGGGCGGCGCGAGCCCCGGTGCGGTAGTCCTCCCGTAGATGTTGAAACACCGAACTCGCACAGGCCAGTGGGGCGATCAGAAGGGAGTGCGGGCCGTGATCGCGCCAGAGAGTGAACGCCTTCATGGCGAGCCAGTTGTAGACGTTGTTGTCGATGAAGAATGCCGTGGTCATCAGCGGCGTGAACAACGTGAGGGCGGCCAGGATCTGCGGGTCGTCCGGCTCGGGCCGGTGGCGGTCCTGCCCAGCAACGGCGCCGTCGATCCACATGCGCATGTCGGCCAGACCGCGGTCGACCTCGGCGCCGGCGTTCTCCGCCGGCATCGGCAGTCCGAGCCGGCTGATCGCTGCGTCCTCGGTCACGGCTCCATCCGGGAGCGCGCCCAGTTCGCTCGATGTCAATACCCCGCTGCCAGTCGCCGAGCCGGCACAGGCGCACCACGGTATCTGCACCCGGTCCGCCGACTAGGCCTTCGCGGGAGACGGCCCGTTCGCTTTCACAGGAACGACGGGCGGCGGTGACCGGGCGGGCCGAGTTCCGCGCCCGTACGGACCTTTGGTTCCCGGACACGACGGACGCGTGGCTACGTTCGATCTGACTCGCAGCATGGGCGGAGCAAGGAGGATGATGAGATGGTGAGCACCGAAGTCGCGTTCTTCGACGTGCACGAGGACCGAGCGGACGAATTCATCGAGGTGTTCACCGGTAAGGCGGTCCCCCTGCTGCACAAGAGCGGCGCCACCGATGTTGTGATCTACCAGAACCAGCGGAAGCCTGGCGGCTTCGTGTTCATCTGCGGGTGGCCGACGCCGACGGCGCGTACCGACGAGTTCGAGAAATCCGAGCACTATCCGGAGTTCATCTCCGTGCTGGGCGAGTTCGTCTCCAGCCCTCCGACGATCGGCGACTTCCGTACCGTTCACGTCGACCGTTGAGGGAGTCGGTCAGCCCGCCACGAACGTGTCCGTCGTGTGCGGGTACTACATTCAGAGATCCTTTGGTGGTGGGTCGCCTCGGCGTCGGTAGTGGCTGATTTTGGCTCTGGTCTGGAGGGCGCGGCGCCAGTTGTCGATCGGCGTCGCCTGGTCGGCGTTACCCTGCGTGTCGAACTCCTGCATGCTGACCTTGCAGCCCAGGTTCGCCGCGTTGAACTTCTTCACGGCCATCTTCGACCCGTTCAGCGACGGCAGCACCGCGCCCGCGTTCGCACCCGTGAAGGCACCGAAGATTGCGATCTTGCCGCCGCACGCTGCGGCCGCAGTGTCGCCGCCGCCGCTGCCCGAATCCTGACACCCGGCCGCCGCGAGATTGTTGCGGCAAGCCCCACGGCTGCCAGGGCCCTCACGTAGTTGCGCCTCAAAGCATGTTCCCTTTCCTCTGTGCAGGACGCGGATGGCGTTGCCATGCGCTGGCGTGATCGGTTGACCGTCCTTGCACTGCGCACTGAACGGCAGGACGTACGGCCGAGTTCATGCCGTGCAGGTGCATCGACCTTTGGGGCAATCACCTAGGTCTGGGGTCGCTTCGCAGGCGGCTGTAGACGACCATGTCGTGCCAGGTGCCCTTGCGGAACTGGGCGTGCCGGGCGATGCCCTCGCGCTGGAAACCGGCCTTCTCCAGAGCACGCTGCTCGGCGATGTTGCCGACGTCGGTCTCCGCCTGCAACCGCTCAAATGTCGTAGTGCCGAACAGGTAGTCCGCGAGTAGTGCCTGTGCGGGGCCGCCCAGGCCACGGCCGCGGAAGGCGGGACGGAGCCGGATGCCGATGTTCAACGCGAGCGACGGCGGGTTCGGTCCGTGCGGCACCGGGAGCCACGAGACCTTGCCGGCCACTACGCCGTCGGAGTCTTCGACGACCAGTGTCCCGCGGTCGTAGCCGATGAGCCCGTCGGCGGCGAAGGCCCGTTCCCACGCGTTCGTGGCGACGAAACCGAAAGTGTCGATCGGGTCGGCCGCGGCATCGACGACCAGCAGTGGCAGGTCTTCGCGCAGGGCGGCGCGGAGTTTGACTTTAGACATGAGTTGATCATGCAGGTCTGGAGGCCGCGGACGCCTGGCGTCGAGCGAAAGGTCAAGGAATCGAGCGCCTTCGTCCGCGTGGGTCGCCGGTCACGCAGGAGATCGGTAAAGATCGCTGCTTCAGCCACGCGCCTCATCCCGTTGCTCACTCATTGTCGCGCCCAGCGGTGCCGTCGGCCGTACGTCAGCGACCCGCTTTCAGCACATCGTCGTCGCTCGCACCAGGAAGGTCCATATCCGGCCCGGGCGCTTCGCTCGTGTTGGCCGGCAAAGGCTCCCGAAAGGTGAACCCTCGTACGCTCAACGCGTCCTGCAAAGCTCGGAGCGCGTAGAACGTTCTCGATTTGACGGTTCCTTTGGGCACATTGAGAAGTTCCGCCGCCTCGGCAGTCGATCGCTCCAGGAAGTAGATTACTACCAGTACGGTCCGGAGCCGTTCCGGCAACGACGACAGCGCCGCGCGCACCTCCTCGGCGTCAAGCGCGCGGTCGAGGCTGTCGTCGGTGGCCGGGAACCAGTCGATGTCGTCGATGATGTGTTCCGGTGGCCGAGCTACGGCGGCGCGCACGTGATCGATGGTGATTCGGCGGGCGACCCTGAAGAGCCACGACCGGTTCCACCGCCCTTCCGCGTTACGTGCCTTGGGGTTCTTCCATGCCTTGACAATGGTTTCCTGGAGGATGTCCTCGGCCCAGTGCACGTCGCCTTTGGTCAGCCGGGTGACGTAGGCCAGAAGAACCGGCCGATGCACTCTGTGGAGCTGCTCCATCGCCTCGGTCTCGGAGGCTGCGGTCAACGTGCCGGTCGGCTCCCGGCAGAGCTGTGGTGAATTGCTCAGCATGGGCGATCCGTTCCGGATGGTCCTCAAACGGGAAGCCACCGGGGTGGCGGCGGCATCCGAGCCTGATCGGTCATGGAACGCCGCCGTATATGTCCGGTTTCTTCAGCAAACCGGCGGCGGCGCCCCTGAGTGTTGAAGTCGCGGGTGACCAGCTTCGCCGACTTCAGCCGGGAGATGTCGCTCGAAATCTGGCTGACGTCGGCGCGGCATATCGGCGCCAGCATCGGCCGAACCTCCTCGACCGTGTTCGGGGAACCGGCCAGCATCGCGACCAGTTCCCCTCTCGGCCGAAACCCGCGAGCCGCGCTCGACGCGACGCGACGCGTGGAGCGTTCCCAGGGGCAACGGGAGGCGGCTTCTAGCGGGCCGTCGCCTCGATGATCGAGAACGGTGACGGGCGGTCGATGATCCGGTCGAGCTGGTACCCGCCTGCCGCCAGCAGCTCCGCGAACTCGTCAGCGGTTCGTTCCCAGCCCCGGGTGATTCCCAGCATGGTCAGATCGATCAGCTTCATCGGGTGCGGCGCGTCGTCGGCCGGGACCACGCCCTCCACGATCACCAGCCGGGCGGCATCGGCGGACCTTCGGATGGTGTGCAGTAGTTTCACTGCGGAATCGTCGTCCCAGTCGTGAAGAATCATGCTGAGCAGATAAACGTCTGCCGCTGGCACTTCCTGGAAGAAGTCACCACCGATAACCTTGACCCGATCGGCCATCCGGCGGACCGTCATCGCTTCCGTCGCGACTGGTACGACGGCGGGTTGATCGAATACGATGCCGCGACGCTCCGGCCGGTTTCCGATGAGTTCCGCGAGAACGCTGCCGTCGGAACCGCCGATGTCGGCCACGAGCTCGCCCGCCGGGAGTTCGTAGCCGTCGAACAGGCCTTTGCGCATACTTCCCGTGACATCGGTCATCGCCTGGGCGAACTGCGCGGTACGGCCCTCGTCCTCGCCTATCCAGTCGAACAGCGATTGACCGAAGAAACGCTGTGCCGCCGGCTCGCCGGTCCGCACTGTGTGCAACAGCTCCCCGAAGGGCGCATAGTGAGTCTCCATCCACATCTCGGCCACGTTGCAGAGCGTCTCGGGGTGGTTGCGCGACAATGTCGCACCCAGCGGCGTCGTCTCGACCAGGTCGCCCTCACTCCGGAACAGCCCGAGCATGCTCAGCGTACGGATGATCCGGCTCAGCGGCCGTACCTGCGCGCCGCTCAATTCGGCCAGCTTGGCCGTCGTCTGGGGACCGTCGTCGAGCATCGTGCAGATGTCGAGTTTGGCGACCACATATAAGGCTTGCGACACTTGAAATCCAGCGAGCATCTGCGTCATGACCGCGGTGATCGGCGGCGCTGGCTGTGGCGAATATTCAGACAAGGCGCTTCCTTCTACTGCTGGGACGACCGCCCGATACGGACATCATTAAATGACTTGCGCGTACGGCAATTCGCCCCGCGCCGATCCGGCCAGAATAATTTTTCCGGTCGGCGCCTGAAACCCGTTTGACCGGAAGCGCAGACTCCTCTGCCCGACGCTACGTAGCCGGAAGTCCCGGAGGAAGCCCGTGCCGGCGGGTCACGGCTCTTGCCCAGCCGACCGCGATGAAGGCTAGCGCCGCCGCGTAGGTCGCCATCACCAGGATGTCGTGCGCGGGCACCCGCAGGCCGGCCTTTCCGAAGCCGATCAGCAGGTCGGAGGCGAGAAACAGGACGCCTCCGGTGGCAACCCGGTAACCGTTGCCGGTGGCCGCGCAGGCCATCGCGATCAGCGCCAAGCTGTAGACCAGCATCGGGATGCGCAGGTCGCCGAGCTGCCCCCACAAGAGAGCGTTGACGGCGAGCCAGAGCAGACCTCCGATCAGGATCGTCGGCCACCTTGGTCGTGACCGACGCCGGAAAGCAACGATCAGGCACAGTTGGTTGCCGAAGAAGAACAACATTCCGATCAGAAACATCACCTGGCCGGAGCCCAGCAACGCCACATCGCCGGCGAAGGCGAACAGCAGCGCGACGGGCACCAGATCACGCACGCCGGCGCGGAGAAGGAACGCGATCAGGAGCGGTGCGAGCAGTGGCTTGGCGATCCATTCGAGCACGGTGAGGCCCATCGCCACGGCGATCAGGTCGAGGATCGTGACCACGGCGAAGAGGCCGAGCAGAAGGCTCGGCCGGGTGACGTCGAATCGACGGTCGTTCGGTGACATGGCGGCTCCGGCATGTTGATCGAATCCCGACCTTCGCCGACCTCCATGGTCGCCGACCGGGGTTCCGACCTAAAGGGAACGATTCCGTGCCTGCATTCCGTCGTCCACCGGCAGTTGCCGCCACGAGCACCCGGACCGGTCGATGTACATCGCGTCCCCGATGTGCCGGAAAGGATGCTTCGGGACCCGCCCCGGCTGCCGTGCCGAAGCCGGCTACCCCGTTGCGGGCGATCGGCTGGGGGCTCACCCAGTTCAGGGTATCCATCGCGCCGGACGACAGTTCAGTAACCGCGGAGACTTTTCGCGCGACTGCTGTCCGGACCGAGTTTGCGGGCCGCGGCTTGGCGGATCGGGATGGTGATGAGGATGGTGGCGGCGGTGGTGATCACGACGCCGGCGACGATGTACGGCAGTGCGACGCCCGCGCTGCCCGCCAGGAGGCCGGCCATCGACGACAGCACGGCCGCCCAGACCGCGACGTTGAACAGCGAGGGACGCTCCGTCGCGTCGGGCGGCCGGATCGCGTACACGTCGGGCCGGAGGGCCCACCGCAACCACTCGTCGGGCAGAGGCAGGGTCTCGGACGACAGCGATTCCTGTTCGGGGGCCTCCCGGAAAGGGACGCCACGGCCGAAGCGTACGGTCGCGTCGGCCGCGAGCACGGGGTCGAACCGGCTTCCCGCCAGGTGCCGATACGCGACGATGTGGCCGTGTCGCACGATGCCGACATAGTGCGTCCGGTGCATGCCCGCGCCACGACGGTTCTGAGCTCGGAAGTACACCATCACGTCGACGGCTGACCACGGCACGAAGAGCTCGGGCCGGTTGGCGTCGTCCCGCCCGAGGTGAATCCCCCGAGAGTCGATGACGAGAAGACGTGCCCGCCGGGCAATCCCGCGGATCCGGTGGAAGAGGGCGAAGCCAATTATGACGAGGCACACCGCGCCGATGTATAGGGCGTTGCGGTACGCCGGCCATTGCCACACGCCGATGGCGATGACGACGACGGGCAGGCCGAAGTACTGCAGGGTCCGTACGGCCGAGAGCGCGTCGAAGTGCGCTTCGTACGAACCAGGTTCGTCCGAACTGGACATCGGTGGATCACCTTGACTTTCAACCGTTGCAATCGGCCTGGCGGATCGCGAACACCTACCGCGTGCCTAGAACCGACCGTCGGACCGCCTGCCGAATCTCTCACCCGGCAGTAGCGTCCGAGCCGGGGCGGCGTCACCCGGCCACCCCGCGATCCGCGAAGCTGAACGTGGCGGGGGTGCCGCCGGCCCGGATCAGGAAAAGGTCGCCGTCGTGGTCGGTGCCGTTCGGCGACGATCGGTCCCTCGTAGGTGGCGCTGAGGTCGCGGCCGGCCGGCACCAGGTGAATGGTGACCTTCCGCCGGCCCGCCAGGATCGCAGCCAGCTTCGGGTCGGGACTGGCGGTCGCGAGCGCGCTCGGAGAGGCTGAGGCGGACGGCGCCGGGGCGACCGGTACCTCAGCCGGAGGGTTCGTACCGCATCCCTGCACCACCGAGAGGACCGCGGCCAGGACGACACCCTGCCGGTTGTGCTTCCGGAGCACTGCTCATCTCCACATCTGCGCGGCAACGAAGACGAGCAACTGTCGCGTATTTCTCGAACGGTGACGATGCCGAGTGGCGAAACGGGCACCTCGACGACGTGCGTACGAGCAAGCGGCCGGGCGGTCAATGAAGGCTCAGGCGAGCCGCCCCATCCGGCTTATGACCGGCCGTGCAGGGTTGTGTGCGCCTCCGCACAAAGGCGGTCCGCACCGTTCACCGGGAAGCCAGGATCCGGCACCGGACAGTTCTCGACGCGAGGATGTGTGATGGACGGACTTGAGGTGCTGCCGGTCCGCGGCATCGGCGACATCGCGGCCGGCGACGACCTGGCCGACATCATCGTCGAGGCCGCGCCCTGGCTGGCCGACGGTGATGTGCTGGTGGTGACCAGCAAGATCGTGTCGAAGGCGGAAGGTCGTCTGGTCGAGGTGCCGTCCGACGGACCGGAACGGGACGAGGCCCGGGCCCGGATGCTGGCCGCCGAGACCGCCGAGGTGGTGGCGCGTCGTGGCACGATCACCATCGTGCGCACCCATCACGGTTTCACCATGCTCGGCGCCGGCATCGACGCGTCCAATGTGGATAAGGCTAGACTGGTCCTGCTTCCGCTCAGCCCCGACGCGTCCGCGGCCGCTCTGCGGAAGGCTTTCCGGGCGAAGGGATTGAACGTCGGGGTGATCGTCTCTGACACGTCGGGGCGGCCGTGGCGTATCGGACTGACGGACCTTGCCTTGGGGTCCGCGGGCGTCCGGCCGCTGCGTGATCACCGTGGCGAGGTCGATCCGTACGGGAACGAGCTGCGGTTCGCCCGGATGGCGGTCGTCGACGAGCTCGCCGCCGCCGCCGAACTGGTGAAGGGCAAACGTGATCAGGTGCCGGTGGCGGTCATCCGCGGATTTCCGGCGGGCGACCTCGGCGAGTACGAAGGCGTGAGCGCCCTGTTGCGGGATCCGGCCGACGACATGTTCTCGATGGGCGTCGCGGACACCCTTCGCGGCGCGGCGCGGATGGCGGACGCCGCGCCCGCGGTGATCGTGGACGCGGCGGCCGTGCTGCGGGCGCTCGACACGGTCGGCGGGCACCTCGACGCCGGCACCCGCGTTCGGGTCGAACTCCTCGAGAGCAGGCTGATCCTCACCACGGAGACACCGACCCCGGACGCCTTCATCAGGCTGGGAATCGACGTCCACCGGCTGCGGGTCGCGCTGGCCGCCGAGAAGGTCGGTTCCCGCCTGAAGCTGCGCGACCACAGCCTGATACTGGAACTTTGAGCAGGTGGAAAGGAGCCGTCCCGCCGTACGCCGTCATGGCGACACCGGCTTCACCGGCAGATGACCAACCCCGCTCGCCGCGTTGTGCGGAACTCCGGCTGTCGTTCCATCGTTGCCGTACCCTGCGGACGTATGCCGGATGATCTGCAAAGAGTGGTGGATGGTGTCGGACCGCGTCTGCGCGCCCTCCGTAATCGGCACAACCGGACCTTGGAGCAGCTCGCCGAGGTGACGGGCATGTCGGTCAGTACCCTCTCCCGGCTGGAGTCGGGGCAGCGCCGGCCCACCCTGGACGTTCTTCTCCAGCTGTCCAGGGCGTACGGAGTGCCGCTCGACGAGCTGGTGGGCGCACCGGCGATCGGCGACCCCCGGATCCGGCCGCGCCCGGTGAATCGGAACGGAGTGGTCTGGGTGCCGCTGTCCGGGCCGGCCGGAGGCCCGCGCGCGTTCAAGCAGGTTCTGCCCGTGACGGCCGGCAACAAGGACCAGCTCGACCTTCAGACCCACGAGGGTCATGAGTGGTTGTACGTCCTTTCGGGATTGGTGCGCCTGGCGGTCGGTGACAAGGATTTCGAGCTTTCGACCGGCGAAGCGGCCGAATTCGACACCAGGGTCCCGCATGCGGTCGCCAATGCGGGAACGGTGCCGGCCGAGTTGCTGATCCTCTTCGGCCCGCAGGGCGAACGCGTTCACCTGAAGGCTCGCACCGTCTGATCTTCGGGCCCTCGATCGAACGTATGCGGGTTCGCGCATCTCGCAAGTTTTCTCGCCTCCCGTGGCGGGCGTCCGCAGGATGCAGACATGAGCGAGATTTTCAAGCGCGATCCCGTGGATGTCGTTGTCGTGGGCGGCGGCCTGTCCGGCCTCGGGGCCGCCCTCACACTGGTCCGGGCCCGCCGTTCGGTCGTGGTCATCGACGCGGGCAACCCCCGCAACGCCCCCGCGGCCCACTCCCATGGCTATCTCACCCGCGACGGCGCCCCACCGCTCGAACTGTTACGCCTGGGACGCGAAGAGATTCGTGGGTACGGCGGTGAGATCGTCAGTGGCGCCGTCGAATCCGTGGCACGGGCCGGCGAGCGCCTGTTCCGGGTCACCACGGCCGAGGGCGACCGATACGCCGGACGTCGCCTGCTGATCACCACCGGCCTCGTCGACGTCTTCCCCGACATCCCGGGGTTGCACGAGCGGTGGGGCAACGACGTTGTGCACTGCCCCTTCTGCTTCGGCTGGGAGCTCCGCGATCAGGCGCTCGGCGTGCTGGCCACCGGCCCGCAAGCGACCATGCAAGCGCTGATGTGGCGGCAGTGGAGCTCGGACGTCACCCTGTTCCTGCACACCGCTCCTGAGCCCACGGATGAACAGCGGCAGCAGCTCGCGGCCCGGGGAGTGCGCGTCGTCGGCGGCGAGGTCACCCGGGTCGAGGTCGAGGACAACAAGATCACCGGCGTACGCCTCAGCCACGGCGAGGTCGTCCCCAGGCAGGCGATCATCGTCGGACCGCAGTTCCAGGCGCGGCACCGGTTGCTCGATGGACTCGGTGTCGAGGTGGTCGATCATCCGATGGGCATCGGGCGTCAGGTCAAGGCCGAGCCGAGCGGGTTCACCGGCGTACCCGGCGTTTGGGTCGCCGGCAACGTGGCCGATGTGACCGCCGGCGTCATGCAGTCGGCCGCCTCCGGGGTGACGGCGGCAGCCACCCTCAACGCCGACCTGACCCAGGAGGACGTCGCCCTGGCGGTCGAATCCATGCGTACCGCCGCATCCGCCGGACTGTGATCGGAGCCCTTCATGTCCTCGACAGCAGCGGAAACAACAACCCCCGTCCTTGACCCACGCCGATGGCTGGCCCTGGCTGTCATCGCCACCTCGACGTTGATGGTCGTGCTGGACTCCTCGATCGTCACCATCGCGCTGCCGGACGCACAGTCCGAGCTTGGGATCTCCGACACCGACCGGCAGTGGATCGTGACCGCCTACGGACTCGCCTTCGGCGGGCTCCTTCTGGTCGGCGGGAAGATCGCGGACTACTTCGGCCGCAGGCGGATGTTCCTCGTCGGGCTGGCCGGATTCGCGGCGGCGTCCGCTCTCGGGGGTGCGGCCGACGGCCAGCAGATGCTGATCGTGGCCCGTGCTCTGCAGGGCGCCTTCGCCGCCGTCCTCGCCCCGGCCGCGCTCTCGATGCTGGTGGTCACGTTCACCGACGAACGCGAACGAGCGAAGGCATTCGGCGTGTACGGAGCCGTGCAGGGCGCCGGCGGTGCGTTGGGCCTGGTGGCCGGCGGCCTGCTGACCGAGTACGTCGACTGGCGCTGGTGCCTGTACGTCAACGTACCGATCGGCGTCTTGGTCGGCCTCGTCGCGATTCCCTTGCTCGCGCATAGCCGGCCGGACCGTACGCACGGCCATGACGTCCTCGGCGCTGTGCTCGCGTCCGGGGGGCTGGCCGTACTGGTGTTCGGCTTCACCCGCGCCGCCGACCCGCGGGCCGGATGGCTGGACGGATCGACCATCGCGATCCTGGCGGCCGCACTGATTCTCCTCGGAGCATTTGCCCTCGTCGAGTCCCGCGTTCGGCACCCGATGCTTCCGTTGCGCGTCATCCTCCATCGCGATCGGGGCGGCGCGCTCCTCGGACAGCTGCTGATCTTCAGCGGGATCTTCGGGCTGTTCCTCTTCCTGACCTTCTACTTCCAGGTGAACCTGGGGTACACGCCGGTGCGAGCCGGCCTGGCATTCCTGCCCTTCAGTGCGGGGATCGTCCTGACCGCGGCTCTCGCCTCGACGCTGATGAGCCGTTTCGGTGCCAAGAAGATCCTGGTGACGGGTACGGCGGTCGCCGTGGCCGGCCTGCTGTGGCTGACCCGTCTGGACACCGCCGGCGGCTTCATCGACGTCGTACTGCCCGCTGAGATCGTCATGAGCATCGGCATCGGGCTGGTCCTGGTGCCGGCTACGGCGCTGGCGCTCGCCGGCGTGCGGCCCGGCGACGCCGGCGTGGCCAGCGCTCTGGTCAACACCACTCAGCAGGTTGGCGGAGCCTTGGGTACCGCGCTGCTCAACACGTTGTATGTCGGCGCGGTCGCCCGGTACGTCAGCACGCACGGCGGCCAGACGGCGCTCGAAGCCCAGCTGCACGGCTACCGCGTGGCATTCCTCGCCGGCGCAGCCCTCCTGGCTCTGGCCCTGGGAATCTTCGCGACCCTGATCCGCCGCGACGGCGGCGCACTATCCCCGACCGGAGGATCATTGTGAGAGACACGGAGAATCTGGCCATCATCGGCTCCGGGCCGGCCGGTTACACCGCCGCCCTCTATGCGGCCCGGGCGAACCTCGAACCCCTGGTGATCGAGGGATCGCAGTCCGGCGGCGCGCTGGTCAACACCACGATGGTGGAGAACTATCCGGGCTTCCCGGACGGCGTGCTCGGACCGGACCTCATGACGGCCATGCGCGCGCAGGCCGAGCGGTTCGGTGCCCGATTCGTCAACGACGACGTCACGAGCGTCCAACTGACCGAGCCGGTGAAGACGATCGACATCGGTGGGACGGTGCACACGGCCCGGGCGGTGATTCTGGCGACCGGCTCGGCGTGGCGTCCGCTCGGCGTACCCGGGGAGATGGAGCTTCTCGGCCGGGGTGTCTCCACCTGCGCCACGTGTGACGGCTTCTTCTTCCGCGGCCGGGAGATCGCGGTGGTCGGTGGCGGCGACTCGGCGATGGAGGAGGCCACCTTCCTCACCCGGTTCGCCGACCGGGTAACGATCGTCCACCGGCGGGATTCCTTCCGGGCCAGCAGGATCATGGCGCACCGGGCGCTCGCCGACCCGAAGATCACCGTCCGGTGGAACAGCACTGTCGAACGGATCCTCGACGACGACGGGGTGGTGACGGGCCTCGAGGTCAGGGACGTGCGTGACGGAACGTCCGATCGGCTGGGCGTCTCCGGCGTCTTCGTGGCGATCGGTCACACCGCGCGCAGCGACTTGTTCAAGGGTCAGGTGGCTCTCGACGACGACGGATACGTGCTGGTCGACCATCCGACAACCCGCACCGGCGTGGACGGAGTATTCGCGGCGGGCGATCTGGTGGACCGAGCGTACCGCCAGGCGATAACCGCGGCCGGAACCGGCGCAGCCGCCGGCCTCGACGCGGAACGCTACCTCACCTCACTTGAGCCCTGACCGCAATTTCTCTGCCGTACGCCCCTCGGTGGGCTGCTACGGCACCGATGGAAGGAATGAACAATGAACACTGCCCCTGGAAACGACGTCGAGTCGAGGAGCGCGGCAGTCGGTGCTGTCGACGATTTCGTCGCGGGCTGGAAAGAGTGGAAGGCGGGTCGCGACGGGTTCCTCGCCCAGCCGTTCAGCTGGCTGTCGGCCGTCGACACCATCTGGCTCGACCGGGCCCCGCAGCAATACCCCGGCGTGCCGGGAGAATGGTGGCAGGGCGATGGCGTGGCCTATGTCGACACCCTCGGACAGGCGATGACGTACGAGGGTGAGGAATTCACCGGGGTCCGATCGTTCGACATGGCCGGCAACGCCGGCGAGATCCGGGTGACGGCCGGCCGGGTGCAGATCGGCATCTCCTACCGTCAGGACTACATGATCATCCTGTACGACCCGGATTCCGAGGCTCGCGCTGAATTCACCGGCGTCCCCGCCTACCAGCCCGACCCGGCTTGGGTGCTCACCGGACATTTCGAACCGGCCGCGGCGGGCTCCAAGACAAGGCTCGAAACCGTCGGCTGGCAGGACTTCGACTACGACTCGTACGGCCGGGTCCACCTGACGCTAGCAGGCAAGCAGTACTCCTTCGTCGCCATGCCGCATCCGATGGGTGGAATGACGACCGTCTTCACCGACGGCACCAGTGGCGTGACGACGTATCCCGCATGCCGCTCGCTCGATTTCCCGGCTCCTGACGACGACGGCAACGTTGTGCTGGACTTCAACCGCGCAGCGAACCTGCCGTGCGCCTTCTACGACAACCCGGTATGCCCGATCCCGCCGCCCGAGTCCCGCCTGGAGGTGGCGGTCGAGGCGGGGGAGAAGACCCCCCAACGGCGCGCCGGGTGAGCTGAACCCGGTCGCCACGATGGTCGGCCGGCCCGGCGTTCCCGGGCCGGCCTTCCCCGGCGCGGCGTTTCCCGGGCCGGTGCAGTGATTGCCTGCACGGCTCGGTGATGTGAGGCGCGGCCGGGTCGTCGCTCCGTGGGTCCTGGTTGTTGGACGGTGGATCCGTTGTCAGGTAAAGGGTTCGGGTAGCGCGGTGAGGCGTTGGAGCGTGACGACGAGCTGGTCGGTTTAGGGCCGGCGGGCAGCGACGCGCAGGGTCGTGGTCCGGGCGGTGCGGGTGAGTTTCGCGGCGGTGAGTTCGACGATCTCGGCGCCGTCGCGTGGGCTGCCGTCGCCGTCGAGCGCTGCCACCCAACCTTGCGCAATGGTGATCGCGGCCACCGACCGGCGGTCCTCCAGCTGCTGCGCCCACGGGCCACGCGGTCGGGTCCGAGGCCACAGGCCCGAACAGGCCCAAGCACTTGAACGAACCGCTGGTCAAACGATCTTGTCGGCCAAATCGGCGAGCAGGCGGTGCCGGTACGACCGTCCACACCCCGAGCGCCACCAGCAACGACAACCTTCGGACGCGTACGAGTATCCTGCGCTCTGCAAGTGCCTTCCGATCTGGGACGATTGCGACTCTAGTACTCCAGCCCGGGATCGTGATGTAGACCTTGGTCGATGGCTGAGGTGACCTCGGTGGCGGTCGTGGTCGGGCTTGTGTTGGCAGTTTGGGTACCTGGCGTGATCGTGTGTCTAAATTTGGGTTCTTGCCTGCTGGATTTGCCGCACGATGGCATGGGCGCCGTGCGCTTGGGCGATGGCGTTCGCCTCGTCGAGTGTCGCGAGCGCGTCCGCGTGGCGGTCCTGGGCGGCGGCGATGTAGGCCAGCCCGACCATGTTGGCGGCCAAGCCCGGCAGCGCTCCCACCTCTCGGCGCAGCCGTGACGACTCCTCCAGCTGCCCGCGCGCTTCGTCCAGTCGACCGGCCATGTGCGCCGCGATGCCCAGGTGCCGCAGTGCCTCGGCCTGGGTCGACTTGTCGCCGATCTGCGCCGCCATCTGGCGGGACCTTTCCAGGTGTGGAACCGCGGTCACGTTGTCGCGCCGGATAACCTGATGCAGGCAGCCGATCCAGAACAGTGTCTCGGCTTGGCCGCGCGTGTCGCCCAGCGCCTGGTACAGCTGGGTCGCATGCTCAAACAACGGCAGTTCATCCGGGTCCTCGACGGGTGACGGGCCGCTGCTGGCGCGTTCGTTGAGGAACCGTGCATGCAGGATCCGCCCACGGGCCAGCGCGGCGTCGGCCTCCACCGCGTCTAGGTCCCGCTCGGCGTCGGCCAGCACGCTGGCATCGCCGCTGAACACGGCTTGTTCATAGAGCGTCCTGGCCCGTTCGATGCGATCTTCGGCGTTCATCGCCGCCCCCGTCCTGGCATCGCCACTGCATGCTGGGTCAGCAGTTTAGCGGTCCAGCGTCGGGTGATGTGGACGGTCAGCGATGGGTGGGGGGCGAGCTCGGTCCGCGCGCCTACGGGCATGCAGACGGCCACCACGTGATCATCGGTGACTTGTGGAGACAACTTCAGATTTCGTGGCGACCGCTGGGCAGAGCGTAGCGGCCGAGGAGTGGTTGGCCGAGTTCGACTCGGGGTTCGCCCGGATCGCGGGCCGATTCGGTCGGGTCGAGCCGCGCTGGCGGGCTCGGGCGTACCTGTTCGGCTTGATATCTGATGTGGACACACAGACGTGTTGGCAGTTGGCGGAACAGGCTGGAGAGGCCTCGCCGCACCGGATGCTGACCCGTGCCGCCACTGCTGGCGTGCCCGCCGCCTGGGCCACCGCGGACGAGTTCTACGGCGGAGACCGTGCACTACGCCGGGACCTGCAGGCCCGGCGCATGGGCTACGTCCTGGCGGTCGCGAAGAGCCACCGCGTGACCGCCAGCCCGGCTCTCGGGCCGCAGCGCGCTGATCAGATCACCGCCGCGCTGAGCCTGCCTGCGTGGAATCGGTACAGCGCCGGTGCCGGGGCCAAGGGGCCGCGCGACTACGACTGGGCATGGGTGGCGGTCACCCCGCCGGCCGACGAGCAGGTGGGGCACCACTGGTTGTTGGTACGCCGCCGCATCTGCGACGGCGAGCTGGCGTTTCTACCGCTGCTGGTCACCGACTCCGGTCGCGCTGCCTACCCTGGTCCGGGTGGCCGGCGCCCGTTGGTGCATCGAAACCGTGTTCCAGACCAGCAAGAACGCCACCGGGCTGGACGAACACCAGGTCCGCCGATGGGACTCCTGGTACCGGCACACCACCCTGGTCATGCTCGCCCATGCGATCCTCACCGTGATCGCCGCCCGTGAGCGCAGCCGCATCCAGCCGGACGACCAGAAGCTGATCCCGCTGACCGTAAACGAGATCCGCCGCCTGTTCGCCAGACTCGTCGCCACCACCCACACGATCAGCCACTGGCTGGCCTGGTCCCACTGGCGCCGCCTGCACCAAGCCCGTTCCCGGGCCAGCCACTACCGCCGCCGCGACCAGTAACCCATTCACTCGTAGTGAACAGATCCCGGGTCCGAACCAACCGCGCATCGACCGCCTTCTACATCACGATCCTGGGCTGGAGTACTAGACTAACCGTGACGCGTGGACCAGCCTCGGCTGATCGATTTTCGTTATATGGACACATTGGAACTGGCGCGGGTTCGGTTCGGGTGAGGATCTGCGGTGCGGCGAGGTGGCCGCCCGGGCGTGCCGGAAGGGCACGCCCGGGCTTTGAGGTTCCCGGAGCACGGATTCCCTGCGGGGCGATGTGTTATCGCAGGAGATTCAGGACGGGCTCACCGTAGCCGAGCGAGGGATCCTCTGCCGCGAGCCTCGCGTGGAAGACCACCACGACGTCCTTCGGGTTCACGCCCGGCGATGCGCTGAGCTTCTCGGCGAACGCCTTCATCGTGGCCAGCTTGTCGAACGCCTGACGCGGATCCGACAGCACCTGAATGATCATGAAATCGTCCGTGCGGGGCTCGCGCACGCCGAAGTTCCGGTCGTACTTGAAAGTATCGTCGTCGAGCTCCTCGAAGATGTGGAACTTGTCGCCTTCGGCGAGGTTGTACTTCTCGCGCATGGCCGAGTAGATGCTCTGCGAAACCGCCTCCAGGTATTCCGGAGACCTTCCGTTTTTCAGGGTGATGCGAACAATAGGCACAGTAATTCCTTCGGGTTCGACCGATTCATCGGCCCCTGTTTCGAGTCGAGCGGCAGCTTTCCCCTTGGGTGAGCAGCCCTGAGCTGAGGGTGTTGCGCTCAGGCGACACCAGCATGAAGCGGCGGACGGCGCGCGCACCTCTTGCCCGCGCGAGCCGGAGGCAACAGTCGCCTCGCCGCCCTCCACCTCCTAATGATGTCGTCTAACATCAAACTTATGATGATCGGCAGCATCATTGCTTGTCAAGGGCGGGACCCCATCTTTGATGTCGGCTATCATCACAACAGTCGGGACGTCACCTGCCCCGCCGAGGAGGTTTCCGAGATGCCCCGCATCACCCAGGAGCAGAAGAAGCTCAACCGCGAGAAGATCCTCCGTGCCGCTGGCGAAGGCTTCCGGCGACACGGCGTTGACGGGGTCGGCATCGAGGAGCTGATGAAAACCGCCGGCATGACCCACGGCGGCTTCTACAACCACTTCGCCTCCAAGGAAGACCTCGCCGTCGAGGTGTTCCGCCAAGGCTTCGCCGACTCCCTCGACGCCCTGGCCGCCATCCGCGAGGCCCGCCCCCGCTCCGCCCGTGCAGCCCTGAACGACCTGATCGACGACTACTTGACGCCCGACCATCGCGACCACCCGGAAACCGGCTGCGCCTCGGCCGCCCTCGCCGCTGACGCCGGCCGCCACGGCACCACTCTCCAAGCCGAATACCGCGGCGGTCTCGGCGGCTACCTCAGCGCCATCACCGACCTGATCCTCGACCGCGCACACCAGTCCGGCGCCGACCTCACCCCGGCCCAGGCCAGGGAACAGGCCATCGCCCTGTTCTGCCAGATGGTCGGCACCCTCGTCGTCTCCCGCGCCGTCACCGACGCCGACCCAGATCTGTCCGACGAAATACTGACCGTCGGACGTGCCCGCCTCCGGCGACGCTGACGCCCATAACGATCTACGGCTGGAGTACTAGGCAAGCCAGGTCATCCCAGGTCAGAAGCGACTTTGCGTTCCAGGACCCCGCCCGCCACCCTTGATGAAGGCCCGAGGCTGGCATTCCAATTGTGCCGACGATTTTCAGGACCAGGCCATGGTGGACAGCATCTATGCGTTCAAGCGGGTCACTGGCGTAGGCTCAGAAACCGAACTTCCAATCCTGGTAATCACCGCCGCAGAGGTGCACGTCCGCCACACTCGGCGTCGTGTCGGGCGCCTGGTTATTAAGGCAGTAACCGGGCTTATTCTTGTTCTCGAAGGTCCATGTTTGGTAGACATTGTCGGGCCTGTTCCATAGTTTGCCGTCCCACCGCGTAGTGCTATTGATGCCGCATTCTTGACTGGTGGTATAGACGGAGTCGGGCCTGTTCGTAGCAAGACACCAGCCGTTCACCATATTTCGAATCACAGCATCATTATTCTCGACGGAGATTTCCCACAGCTGGTGGTCGTTGGTGCCCGGCACGCTACAGATATTCATGTACACCACTCCGTTATTGGTGTCCAAGCAGCGTCCAGTTTTCCAGCTCCGGAGGATGTTGGTGCCCAAAGAACCGGCAGCGCTGGCCTGGGCCGGGGCCGGTGTTAGGGTTAGTGCGGATAATGCCACGACGATCGCTGCAAACAGAAATTTCATGCGGCTGATAAACAACAGCTTTCCTCTCGTTTCGTTGCAGGATTCAATCCGCGCACCTTGGCGAACTCTTTCCACTGATCACGCTTACGGTCCACGGCCAGTCGGGCTAGGCGATCCAACTTAAAGGCATCTAATATTGCACTGGAGTACAACCGCTCAATGGGAAGAGTCAAAGCGCTGTGCTGGCTCAATCGGAGCCGGGCGCCTACGTCACTTACGCGTACACGCGCCCAACCTCCGACTTTCGCGCGTCCAGCAGAGTGGAGGTGGGCTGGCGTAGTCGATCTTGGGCTGGAAGCCCGTCGTCGCTTGCCGGTTGAAGTCCGGTCCCCGAATTCGCCGGTGAAGGCCGTGGAAGCGGTGTAGCGCCGGGATCACAGCCGTGAAGGACTCCCCGGCGTATGAGGCGCGGCACTTTCTTACGCGTCCAGGCAGCGGCGTTGACCGAAGGGGAATCGTCCGGTGCGCGCCCGCGCCGAATCTGCCCCGCTCGATTCCGCTGGCGCCCCGGAGCGGGAATCGTTCACCACACGACACCGAGCCGGAAGGAGTGGTGAGCTGATGGCCCAGTCCCCCGAATATCCGGACTTGACATGGATGCCGCCCAAGTCATGGACCGACGCCAATCGATCGAGCGTGCAGCTGATCGTCATCCACAGCACCGAGGGCAGCAGCCACTCCAAGTCCGCGGAGGACGGCGCCGGCTATGACCAGCGGCGTACCGATGGGACGTCGGCGCACTACTTCGTGGACAGCGACTCGATCGTGCAGTGTGTCCGCACCGGGGACCAGGCTCACACCGCCCGGCCGCAGGGCAACAAGCGTGGCATTCACTACGAGCTGTGCGCCCGGGCCGCGTGGAAGTCCGAGTGGCGGGAGAGTTACGCCCAGGCCATGCTCCGCCGTGCCGCGCGCCAGGCGGCCCGGGACGCGAAGAAGTGGAGCATTCCGGTCCGGCACCTCTCCGTCACCGAAGTCCGGGACGGGGTGAAGGGATTCTGCTCGCATGCGGACATCACCCGTGCGTTCCCGGCCGACAACGGCACGCACACCGACCCGGGACCGAACTTCCCCTGGACGCAATTCCTGAACCTCGTGCGGGAAGAGCTCGCACCCGACAGTGAGGAGACCGGAGTGTCGGTCGCAGATGTGGATGCCTACTTCGCCAGTGCGGCGAAGGCGATCCGGCAGGATGGCGAGTACGGGCCTGCCGACAAGCAACGCCGGGACAACGTCGCCGCAGTGTTGCGGTTCGCGCTGGGGCTCGAGTTCGACGACCAGTCGGTGGAGAACCTGCCGTCCGGGCCGAAGGGTCAGCTCAATCAGATCAAGGCTTTCGTCGAGCAGCCGCCGCGCTGACGGTGCAGGGCTGACCGGGCCGCTCGCCGAGCCGGCCCGGTCAGTCCCTTTCTCAGCGATGACCTCTGAAGGTGCGGCGGAGATCCACGACCCACTCGTCCGGATCACGCGTCGCTTTTGCCATCCGGGCCGGGTTCATCTCAGGTGTCGCCGCGCCCTGGGCGCGTCAGACGGTCACCGACAGCTCGGCGAGTCCGTGCATCAGGATGCTCGGCCGCCACCGCGGCCGGAAGCCGTCGGTCAGTTCGAGGCCGGGGATCCGGTCAAGCAGGGCCTCGAAGACGATGCGCGCCTCCAGACGGGCGAGCGGCGCGCCGAGGCAGTGGTGGATGCCGTGCCCGAACGCGACGTGGGACGAGCCGTCCCGGGTCAGGTCGAACGAGTCGGCGTCGGGGAAGCGCTCGCCGTCGCGGTTGGCCGACAGGATCGAGATGAGCACGGTGGATCCCGCGGGAATCAGGTGCTCGCCGTACGTGACGTCCTCGGCGGCGATCCGGTGGGTGCTCAACTGCACCGGGCTGTCGTACCGGAGCATCTCCTCGATGGCGGCGGGCAGCCGCTCGGGGCAATTCCGCAGCAGCTCCCAGCGCTCGCGGTCCTCGAGCATCCGGTACGCCCCGTTGCCGATCAGCGCCGCCGTGGTGTCGTGCCCGGCGAGCAACAACAGGTAGATGGTGGAGATCACCTCGTTCTCGGTGAGCGAACCGTCATCGCCGCCCGGGGCGATCAGGAGGGAGGCCACATCGGTGGCCGGGAGCTCGCGTTTGGCCGCCAGCAGGGCCCGGATGTACGCGATCAGGTTGGCCTGTGCCGCGGGCAGTTCCGCCCGGCGCGCGGCCCCGGCGACCAGGATGTGGGACCACCGCGCGAAGTCGTCACGGTCCTCCGCCGGTACGCCGAGCATCTCCGAGATGACCGCGATCGGCAGCGGGAAGGCCAGCTCGGCCATCAGGTCGTGCCGCCCCGGCCGGGCCAGATCGTCCAGCAGCCGGTCGGTGATGGCCCGGACGGCGGGCGTGAGCGCGGCGATCGCGCCCGGCGTGAACGCGGGCCGGACCGCGCGGCGCAGCCGGGAGTGGTCCGGCGGGTTGACCACCAGCATGTGGTGGCGGGTCGCCTCGTCGATGTCGGGCGGAACCACGGGACGGTAACCGACCGGGGAGAGCAGGCCGTCCTTGGTCAGGCGCGGGTCGGTCAGCGCCCGGCGGACGTCGTCGTGCCGGGTCAGCAGCCAGCCGGTGCGCCCATCCGGCAACGTCAGCGGCGCCACGGGTTGTTGTTCGCGGTAGACCGCCAGGACGTCGTAGATGTCCTCGGTGAGGAAGCCCGCGAAGGGCTCGGCGGCCGCGGCCGGGTTCACCTGGTGGTTCACGAATGCCTCCCGTTTCTCACGGCCGGCTGTCCCGCGGGCTCAGCCACAGCCGGATGACGGCTTCGCGGAACGCGGCGGTCAGCGGCGGATCGATCAGGATCGAGGGTCCGGCCGGGTCTTCGTCGTGCACCTGACCACTGTCCCGCCCCGGTGGTCGGGTCCCCGCGTGGACGACGGACCGGGCCGACATGTCTGCCTGTTCGATCAATGGTCGTTGCGGCGGCTCGCCGCGCGAACGAGTCTGTCTCCGGGCGTGCCTTCGCGGGACACGATGCATGGCGCCAGGGCCGGGGAGCTCAGGTTCCCCGGCCCTGGGCTGTCCGCAGGCCCGCGCCGACCGGTTCAGTGATGTGCGAACAGCTGCCGGTGCCGGGTCGGGGTGATGCTGGTCGCGCGGCGGAAGTGTGAGCGCAGGTTGGGTGGTGTGCCCAGGCCGACCTGGCGGGCGATCTCGTCGACCGTCAGGTCGGTGGCTTCGAGCAATTCCTTGGTACGCCCGATGCGTTGCTGGTGCAGCCAGACGAGTGGGGTCATCGAGGTGCGCTCGACGAAGCGCCGGTGAAACGTACGGGCGGACATGTGCGCCTTGGCGGCCATCTGTGCCACGGTGATCGGTTGACCGAGCGAGGCCAGCATCCACTGCTGGGCCGCCGCGACCGCGTCGTCGGCCGGGGGGATCGGTGGTGCTTCGAAGAACTGGGCCTGCTGGCCGTCCCGGTGCGGGGCCATCACGATGCGCCTGGCCACCCGGTTGGCGATCGACGCGCCCAGGTCCTTGCGCAGGATGTGCAGCGACAGATCGACCCCGGCCGTGACCCCGCCGGAGGTCAGCACCGATCCGTTGTCCGCGTAGAGCAGCGCCGGATCGACGGTGGTGTGCGGATACTGCGCGGCGAGCTGGTCGCAGAGTGACCAGTGGGTGGTGACGGTCAGCCCGTCGAGCAGGCCGGCCTGTGCCAGCGCGAACGTGCCGGAACAGATGGAAACCATGCGGGTGCCGCGTTTCGCGGCCGCCCGCAGCATGCCGACCGTCATCGGGTCCAGCCGTTCGGTGGCGGCGCCTCCATAGCCGGGAACGATGACGGTGTCCGCGTCGCGGGCCAGGTGGATGTCACCGTCGGGGATGAGGCTGAGGCCCCCGGCCACGTCCACCGGCTTGCCGTCCGCGGTGGCTGTCCGCACCTCGTAGAACTCCGGCGCCTCGCGGGCGAAGATGTGCATCGGGATCGCGAAGTCGAGCGGCAGCACCTGGTTCAGGAGGATCAAACAGATCCGGTGACGAGCCATGGCAGGATCCTACCTCCAGGTGTCATTCCTGCCACTGTTCGGGCGGGAAGCTTTCGCCGAAGATTGTTGGCATGACTACAAATCAACCTTCGATCGTGCTGGTCCATGGAGCTCTCACCGACGCCTCGGTGTGGCACGGCGTCATCGGACGGCTGCTGTCCCGGGGCTATCCGGTTCTGGCACCGGCCATGCCGATGCGCGGGCTCGCCTCGGATGTCGCCTATCTCCGGAGCTTCCTGGAGACGGTGGACGGACCGGTGGTCATCGCCGGTCATTCGTACGGTGGCTCGGTCATCTCCGATCCGGCCGCCCTGACCCCAGCGGTGCGGGCCCTGGTCTTCGTGGCGGCGTTCCAGCAGGACGAGAACGAGACCGCGGGCGAGCTCAACTACAAGTTCCCGGGCAGCAAGCTGACGCCCGAGACGACGGTGACGCGTCCCTACCCGGGCGGCCAGGACATGTATCTGCGGGCGGAGAACTTCGCCGAGGTGTACGCCGCCGATCTCGACCCCGGCACCGCGGCGGTGCTGGCCGCCGCGCAGCACGCGATCGACCCGGATGCTCTCGGCGAGACCCTGTCCGGCCCGGCGACCTGGCGTTCGCTGCCGTCCTGGGCTCTGGTGAGCGCCGCCGACCACTCCATCCCGACCGAGGCACAGCGGTTCATGGCCGAGCGCGCCGGCTCCACCGTCGTCGAGATCGACACCGCGCATGCCGCGCCGGTCGCCTTCCCGGCCGAGACCGCCGACCTCATCGAGTCGGCCGTTCGCGGTAGCCGATAGTGAGTCGTACGGCATGCCGGCGGGCCGTGCTCACCGGCATGCCGTCGTCGATCGAACGGGAATCGTTCGCTGTCCACCTGTCCGGGAGCTTGCTTCTTCCGTTTCGCCCCGGCGAGCATCGGCGGTGACACGAGGCGAAATGGAGATCGGATCATGCTCGACAATCCGCCGTACACATCGGCGCGCATCCCTGAATTCGGGGCGATCACTTATGTGGACGTCTTCTTCGACGACCTCGACTGGCTCGGGATGCTGCACAACAGCCGGTTCGGCATCCTGGTCGAGCGAGCGTGGTCGATCTACTGGCGGCGGCAGAACGTGGCGGTCTCGTCGGACTGGACCCTGAAGGAAAACGGCTTCATTCTCACCAAACAGTTCTCCATCACGTACGACAACCCGGTCCCGCACCCCGGCCGCTACGCCGTCCACCTCTGGGTCGAACGACTGGGAACCAGCTCGATGACCTACGGCTTCAAGCTGCAGAGCCTGGACGGCGGGACCGTGTTCGCGCATGGGAACCGGACCCTCGTCAATCTGGATCCGGAAGCCGGGGTGCCGACGCCATGGAGCGAAGAAGGCCGATCGGTGGCGTCGAAGCTGAAGCAGTGACCCCCTGAGGACGCCCACCGACGAGCAGCTCACGACGGCGGTGGCGCGAAGGTTGTGAGCAGCGCGAGAGTCTCGGCGATTGGGGCGGATCGGGGACCGGCCGGGCCATCGTTCCGCTCGAGAGGAAGACGGCGGCCGGTCCTCATCCACCACGCGACCTTCGCAGCGACGGAAGGACCGGGCCCGGTCGCTGCCTTTGACCGAAGGGGAACGATTCGGTGCCTACAATCCGTTGCGCTTGCCGTGGCTGACGGCCGCATACGACCATCCTGGTCATGTCGAAGACGTGGTTCATCACGGGAGCCTCACGGGGCTTGGGGCGCCAATGGACTGAGGCGGCGCTGGAACGGGGAGACTCGGTCGCGGCGGCTGTGCGGGATCTCGCGTCGGTGGAGATGCTGCGGTCGCGCTACCCGGAGACCCTGCTGCCGGTCCGGCTGGACGTCACCGACCGCGACGAGGCCTACGCGGCGGTCACCACGGCCGCAGAACGGTTCGGCAAGCTCGACGTCGTGATCAACGCGGCCGGGTACGGGCACTTCGGCGTGATCGAGGAACTGACCGAGGCCGAGGTCCGCGCGCAGATGGAGGCCAACTTCTACGGCATGCTGTGGGTGACTCAGGCCGTACTGCCGCTGATGCGGGCGGCGGGATCGGGTCACATCATCCAGGTCTCCTCGTACGGCGGGGTGACGACCTTTCCGGTGGTCGGCGCGTACGCGGCGTCGAAGTGGGCGGTGGAGGGACTCAACCAGACGCTGGCGCAGGAGGTCGGCGACTTCGGCATCCGGGTGACGCTGGTCGAGCCTGGCCCGTACGCCACCGACTGGGCCGGCTCGTCGGCCCGGGCCAGTGTGGCCGACCCGGCGTACGCGGACGTCAAGAAGCGCAACGCCGAGTACTGGGCGGCCGCGTCCTTCGGGGACCCAGCCGCCACCCGCGGCGCGATCCTGAGGCTCGCCGATGCGCCACACCCGCCGTTGCGCATGTTCCTCGGGCGTGCGCCGCTGGACATCGTGTCCCGTGACTACGAGGACCGCCTGGCGACGTGGCGGAAGTGGCAGCCGGTCGCTGAGGAGGCCCACTGACCGCGGGCTCCAAGGGATAGCACCAAGGTGCCCGGGCGCCCGCCGGTCGGCGATCGGCCTTTCGCAATGACGACCTCGCCGACCCGGCGCAACCCCGTTATACCGTGAGCCAGCTTCGCGACCTGCAACGCCTGTTGAGGAAAGCGGCACGCACGCTATCACCGTCGATGGAGACGCACGTCGCATTCCATTCGTGCAGGGGATTCTGGCCGAGGCGGTCAGGCAACTCGGCCGCGGCTGACAGCGCGCCAGTGCGGTGCCGGACGGGCACCGCACTGGCGCACCACCCTCAGCCGCCGATGACGTTGATGCCGAAGTCGCGGCTGGCCGTCTCGAAGTCCTGGAAGAGCACTCGGGCGCGGTTCTCGCCGAGGTGGCCGCTGAAGGTGCCCTTGGCGATCGCGCGGGTGTTGGAGTCGAGCACATAGAGCGGCCCGCCGCTGTCGCCTGCCAGCGCGGGGGTGCCGTTCAGCTGGTCGGCGATGACCAGGTCGTCGACGCACAGGCTGCCGTCGGCGTTGCAGCCCGACCACTGGAAGGTGTCGCTGACCCGGTAGTTGCAGACGGTGCCGGAATAGACGCCCTCGCGACAGAGGAATTCGCCGGGGAAAGTGCCGGCCCAGCCGCCGACACCCAGGGTTCCGACCGCATCGGCCCGTGCGCCGCCGAACCAGATCTTGCCCTCCACCGGTGCGGAGATGAGCATCAGGTCGTGCGACCTGTGCTTGGCCGTGGCGGTCCCGATCGGCTGGTTGAGGCCGCCCCGGAACTGCGAACCGACGTCGCCGCAGTGGCCGGCCGTCAGCAGGTACGTTCCTGAGCTGTTGGCGACGGAGAACCCGGACGTGCAGCCCAAATTGCCGGTGTGGATATCGCTGCCGCCCTGGAACGGCGCGGGGTCGTCGACCCGGTTCTGTAGGACGAGGGGGCCGTCGGTGCGAACCTTGACGTCGATGCCGGCCGGAATGCCCAGTCTGGACCGGCTTTCGGCCGCCGTACGCCGGGACGCCGAGGCGGTGCCGTTGAGGACAAGACCCCGGCCGTTGTACGCGATCTCGACGCTGCTGAACGCCGACCCACCGGCGCGGATGTGGGCCATGGCCGTTGCCGCGGCTGCGGTCAGCTCGGCCCGGGAGTGGGCGGCGACGGCCATCTCGACCGGCGCAACGTCGCGGGCGGCGGTGACTGCTGCTGCGACCCGCGAGGGCACCGCACCCTTCCACCACACCGTCACGTGGTCGTCGTCAAGGGTGATCCCGGCATAACCGGCGGGCGCCGTCCCGCTGCCGTCGACCGCGACCCGCCGGATCGTCTCGGCCGCCGCGCTCAGTGGCACCTGAGCCGCCATGACGGCGCGATCCGAAGGTGAGATCCGGGCCGTCGCGCTGACCGGAGCCGGCTCGACGGACACCTGTTCGGCCTGGCCACTCGCGGCCGGGATGAGCGCGGTCACCGTAGTCACCGCTACAGCGAGGGCTAGAAATCGATGCTTGTAAATCATGCTAGGAGAATAGGAGCGTTCGATGGGGCGAAGGGCCTCCTTGTCCAAAGGGGAGCGAGTGTCGACCCGGGTGTTCACCACGCCTGGTTCGTTCTCGCGGGCAGAAGTCGGGGTGGGAACAGGCATCGGTCCGCCCGCCTGATCCATCCCGTTGACCGGGCGATGCGTGCTAGGTGATGCATCGGTGTCTGCCTGGTTAGACCAGCCTCGTCGTTTCGGGAAAGTGTCGTGGCGTTTTAGATCGCTGCCCTTGCTCGTCGGCCCGGACAAAGCTTGGCTGTGTCGCATGGCGGGTGAGACGCGAGGCACAAGAAGCGATCAATCTTCCGGTTATGCCGGTGACTTGTTCCTCCAACTGGCCGAGGATGGCCGGCTGAGGATGAATCCGGATCTGGCCGACCGTATGATCGCCGATCTCGAGCGAACCCTGGCGGTGCTTAACGCCCGCATGCGAATGATCCGCGTCTGGCGGTCGGCCTCTGTCGATGCCGAGTTCACCGACGCTGTGATGGACGCCGTGTTCCAGGAGCAGACGTGTCCGGGACAGCTGGAGCGAGCGGTCATCGAGCTACCCAAGTATCTCGAGGCGTTGCGCCTGGCCAGGCAAGTCTCTCCGTGAATACAGCCGGCGCTCGTTCCCCGGACGGGAACGAGCGCCGGTGTGGTCCACACGGGGGAGTGGACCAGATTGTGGTCTGCGTCAGTCGGAGGTAACCCGGATCACCTTGGGTCGTAGGGTCATGTAGGTGGCGGCACCGCCTCCGACGAGCACGGTGGCGACGAGGATCAGCCACCACACGTTGGGGCCGGTCAGCGGAAGGCCTCCGGCCGAGCCCCCGGCGCCGGGCGCCGCCGATGAGGACGGCCCGGTGGAGGGTTCCGCCGACGGCCGGGGAGTATCGCGCAGCAACATCCACTCCAGGACCTTGTCGGGAGCGCCGACGGTCGTCACGAGGGCCGTCAGGTATCCCTTTGTCTGCCCCTCGAGCGTGGGGTGCAGCACGGTCCGGTTCGGTACGCCTTCCGCACCGACCAGCCACGACGCATTCCCGCAGACCTCGTGGCCCTGGAAAGGCTTGGCGACGTCCACATACACGGCGCCCTTGATGGCCGCCAGCTCGAGGTAGAGCTGATTGAGGCCGGCGATCGCGGCGTTGCCGCCGGCGAGGGCCTTCGCCGGCAGCGGGAGTTTCGGGCACTCCGGCGTGAACGGCAAGGGATAGCCGACCAGAGCTACCTTTGCCTTCGGCGCCTTGTCCTTGATCGTGTCGACCAGGCGGCTCAGTTCGGCGGGCAACGCGGCGCTGAGTGCGGGAAGCGCCTCCAGCCGGGCCTCGCAATCCTTCGTCTGGCCCGGGTCGGCGCAGGACTCCAGCGTGGTGATGAGTTCGAGGTCGTTGACGCCGACCTGCAGCGTCACCAGGTCGGTGTCCTGGCCGAGTTCGCCGAGCTGGTTCTTCCTGACGTCGAGCGTCGTCGCGCCGCTGCAGGCGTTGACTTCGAGCTTCACCGCGTCCGGGTCGAGCTGCGACCACTGGGCGGCGTAGGCGCCAGGGGTACGCCGGCACTCACCGTCGGTCTCGGTCCCAGCCCCCACACCGGAGGCGTACGAGTCCCCGAGTGCCACGGCGTCCACCGTGACGTCCACGGCCTTCGCCGAGGCCGGTGAGCCGGGCACGAGGGTCGCCAGGGCGACGCAGGCCACGGCGACGGCCGATGGCCACCTCGTCACGGACGTCCTTACTAATTGCATTCGCTGCCTTTCCAAGGAATAGCCGGAATAGCGTCAGCTGTCATCGGCGGAGTGTCGGCCGTGTAAACGCAGGCCACAGAATATAGCCGCACAAAGCGTCGGCGAAACTTTGGAGCTGATTCGATCAAAGGCGCACGAAACGCTGCGCGGATGGGCACCCGCCAGGTCGGTGCCAATCAGATGAGCCCGGCGCGGATGGCGAAAGCCACCGCGTGTACCCGGTTGCGTAGCGACAAGCGGCTCATGATGCACCAGAGAATGTACTTGAGCGTCCGTTCGGACACGTTCATCGCCTTCATGATCTCGTTGGTCTCGAGCCCGGCGGCCAGGTGGCGGAGGACGGTGATCTCGCGTTCCGAGAGGACGGGCCGGGCCGGGTCTCCGCCGGTGATCGTCGCCAGGCGCCGGATCTGGTCGATCAGGTCGTCGCGGGTCACCACAACCCCCAGGCTGTCCATCGCGGCCGCGTTCCGGATGGCCGACTGGAGGTGGTCCTGGGTCGCCTCGGTGACGTGCAGGACGGTGACAACGCCCGCCTCGAACATCGCGTCGGGGTCGGCCGCCCCGCCGTCGGTGACGATGACCGCGACGGATCCGTGCTTCTGCGAAGCCTTCCGCAGGGGCCCGAGAGTCTGCACGACGAGGCTGCTCAGGTCGGCCACGACGACGTCGCTGGGCACATCCGTGGAGAACGGCCGGACGGACAGCTCGGGCAGCCACTCCAGCATCGCGGTGATGCCCACCTCGCGTAGCGGCTCGGCGGCCAGCACGGACACCGCGATCGTGTTGCCCATCGTTTCCTTACCCCGTTTCGCATGCCCGGCCGCCGACATCGGTAATGCCGAGAAACGTCCATTGAAAACGGGCCGTTCGTTGTCTGGGAACCAGAGAATAAAGTTCTTCCGGGTACGAACGAACGTGCTCGACCCGAAGTGCAGGATTGACTGCCTGTCCGTTCGAAGATGTCATACCGGGAACGTTCTCGCGTATCCACGGAAAGGAGATTCGCTTTGGTAAACGTTGTAGTCGCTGCCACGTCGCTGTCCGGCCATGTCATTCCAGTGCTGTCGGCGGACGGTCATCTCCGGTCGCTGGGCCATGACGTCGAATTCGTCGTCGAGGACCGTTTCGCGGAGCGCGTGCGCCAGGCCGGCGTCACCTTCATTCCGCTCGAAGGTTACGGTCGCGTCGGCGTCCGGTCGGTGCTCAGCGACGAGCGATACCGGCGAGCGGCTCGCACGATCAGCGACGAGTTCGCGCGTTACCGGCCGCTCGCGACGATCGCTTCGTACATCGTGTGGGACGGGGAGCACCCGGCCGGCTCGCGGGCATACATCTCTGCGCCAAAGGACAACGCACGTGCGTGCACCCGCGCTCGGCACCATCCTCAAGCGGCTCGGGTGTTGTGGCGGTCGAATGAGGGGTGGCATGGCGAAGGCGCGTAGGGGGCTCACCGGCCGGATGCGGGCGCGGGCCGAGATCGCGGGCCTGACGGCGCTGTTGCTCGCGTGCGGCACGGTAGCGGCATTAGAAGTGGCGCCGGCGATCGCGGATCCGCACCGGCTGATCGGCGGTCCGGTGCCGGACGGCGATGTGCAGACCATCGTGTCGGCCGCACTGTCCTGCCCGTCGCTGACCCCGCCGAAACTGGCCGCCCAGCTGATGGAGAACTCCGGGTTCGCCAACCGGACGGCCGGCGGGGTCAAGGGTGTCGCCGGGCTGACCGACGAGCAGTGGCAGCGGTGGAAGCCCTGGTCGTACGCGCGGCGCGGTGACCGGCAGGCCAACATCGTGGCCCTGGCCCACGGCATGTGCGAGACGGTGGGACAGCTCCGTGCCGCGAACCTGACCGGTGACCTGTGGAAGCTTGCGATCGCCGCCGCCCGGACCGGGCCGCAGGCGGTTCTCGACGCCCATGGCGTGCCGGCCCAGGCGGCCCGCTACACCGACCGGGTGGCCTCCTATGCCGTCCACTACGCGCGCGAGAAGCCCTTCCGGATCGAAGCGCCCACCACACCTCGGGCCGACCCGGGCACCAGCTTGCCCGTACCGGACGTCTATCTAGCCGACATCAACGCCGCGGGCCGCATCTGCCCGGCCGTCACTCCCGCGCGCGTCGCCGCGCAACTGCGGGCCGCGTCCGGGTTCAATCCCAACCTGCGCTCGTCGAGCGGCGCCGAGGGCATCGCCCAGTTCCCGGCGCGCCTGTGGAACAGCTACCGGACGGGCGCCGACACCTCGGTCTGGCGGCCTGCCGACGCCATCAGCGCGCTCGGCGCCGCCCTGTGCGATCTCACCAACCAGTTCAGCGGGCTCGGGGGCGCCGACCCGTACAGCCTGGCCGTCGGCGCGTTCCAGTGGGGCCCCGATGTCATCCGCCAGGCCGGTGGGCTGCCGCGCGCCAATCTCACCCAGCTGCCCGTGGTGGTGCAGCAGCACGTTCCCGAGTACGAGAGGGACCCGCGCCTGACCGTGTCCGCGGCCAAGCCCAGGCCCACCGTGAGCGTCAAGCCCGGGTCGTCCCCGGCTCCGACGCCCAGCTCCGCCGCCACACCGCGATCATCGTCACCGGGCGCCACCACCAGGCCCAGCAAGCGGGCGACCGCGAAACCGAACGTCACGTACCAGATCGAGAGCTACTGGGCCCACGCCATCGTGGAGGCGCGCGGTGTCGACGACAACCACAAGGACGGCGACCGGATCGACATCGCCGACAACAAGCATCAGAAGGACCAGTACTGGCGCATGCCGGCGGCGCCGGTACCCGGTTACGTGCTCATCACCAACGCGTACAACAACATGTCGTTGAGCACCGAGAACTCCTCCACCGACAACCTCGCCAAGATCGTGCACAGCGTCACCAACCGCGACGACCCGCACCAGCATTGGCGGATCGAGGACGCCGGCAACGGGACCGTGCGCATCTTCAACCGGGCCAGCGGCAAGGCGATGGATCTGCTGGGCGAGGACCGCGACCCGCCGTTCGCCGACGGCACCAGCTGGAACACCTACTTCGTCCAGCAGTACGACGTCGATCCGACCGCCCAGGACATGCTCTGGATCCTCCACCACTGACCGACGGGTCCGACTACGGTGCGCCTTCGGTCGGGACCCGGGTCGGCGCCGGCCCGGCGCACTAGCCTCGGTTCCTGGCCCGGCGGGTACGACGATGGCTTGGGACGGTGGGGGAGAGGTTGGTCCGGTGGCTTCGCCGACGGGAACAGCCGTCCGGCACTCTCGTCGTCGACTGGAACGGCTCGTCCGCGGTGATCTCACATCCGGACGACTCGCCTCTGGTGCTCTGGCAACTGTTGCGTGATGCGGCCGCGCCCGGTGACGACGTACTGATCATGATGTCCGGCCGGGCTGTGCGCGACACGTACGGCGGTTCGGCGATCCGTGGCACCGTCGAGCGCGCGGCCCGATCCTGGCGTACGCGGCGGGTCTGGATAGCCGCGGACGGTGTCGGACGTCCCCGCGGCGCGCATGCGGCCTGGTTGCACCGGCTGGCCGAGCGGACGGCGGTGGAACTACTCGTCCCCGACGGATCGGTGCGGGCGACGACGGACGGCACCCTCTACGTCGCGCCGGATGCGGGCGCGGCGGGCTGGCGGTCGTTCCGGACCGGCGGCACCGCGACCGTGGCCGCCCTTCGCCACCCGGTGCCCTTCTGGGAGCGGATGGTTCCCCGCGCCCCGGTATCGCTGGCCGGTCTCCTCGGTGATCCCGTGCCGGCCGGGTTGCTGCTGCGTCTGCCCCATCGGGCGCCGGCCGGCGACGACGACGCGTACCGGCTGCCGGTGGACCCCCGCGGTCCCGCCGTGGTGATCCAGGACATCGGTGTGCCGCCCGTCCACCCGTCGCAGGTGGCGGATCTGTTCGGCGGACTCCCACCGGGCACGGTGGTGCACCTGGAGACGAGACTGCTCGATCGGAGGTTCGCCGGGCCGGAAGCCGCCTGGGTTGAAGCCCTCGACGTGGCGCTGGTGGCGCGGCAAGCGCGAAGCATTCCGGTGGATCCGTACGCGCGGCTGTCCGTCGAACGCCGCCTCCGCGGTGACGGGCCCAGTCTCGTCGACCAGGGATGGGTACGTGCCGGCAAGCGGCGCTACCAGCACGTGAGCGAAACGGCGTTGGTGGCCGACGTGAAACCCGCCGGGATCATGCTGCGTCTCAGGGATGCGGGTAAGCCGGAAGACCGGGCGTTCGTGCACCCGGACAAGGGCGTCCTGATGCTCGAGTCCGCGGCCTCGGCCGGGCTGGCCGAGTCGCTGCGCCGGGTCCTGGCCGGCCTGGCCGGCCGGGCCGGCGTCGTGGTCGCGGGCGGCCATGACGGAGCCAGGCGGCTGGTGGAGGTCCTGGCCGGTGGTTACTCGCCGCCGTCGTCCACGACGAGCGACGCGACGGTCGTGTTGTCCGCCCCGCCGAGCGATCCGGCACCGGCTCGGCCGAGCGACGAGGACAGCTCGACGGCCGTCGTCAGGTCGCCCGAGCCGGGCGCACCCGAGGCCGGCGCCGGGTGGCAGATCAAGTGGGCCGCGGACGGCACTCCGTGGGCGTCGCCCACCGGAGGCGCTGGTGAGCGTGGGTGAACTTGTCCGATCAATCGTTCGGCACTGGAGGGTTCATGAAAGGCACACTGCTACGGCGGGCCGCGGCGATGCTCGTATCCGCCGCACTGGGCGCGGGGCTGTGCGGTGCGCCGGCGCACGCGGCCTCCGACGACTACGTGCACTACTACACGGTGGCGTCCGCGTCGGAGAACCTCATGGAGATCGCGCAGCGGTTCCTGGGCTCGCCCGCGCGTTCGACCGAGATCTTCAACCTGAACACCGGCCGGCGGCAGCCGGACGGCGGGCGGCTCGCCGATCAGAACAGGCTTCAGGCGGGCTGGTATCTGGTGCTGCCGTGGGACGCGGTCGGATCCGGCGTGGCGTACGGCATCCTGCCGACCGGGAAGCCTGCTTCGACGCCGGCTGAGACACCGCCTGCGAAGCCTCGGGTTGACCTTCAAAGCGTTGCGCAGACGAAGATCAAACCCAAAGGATCGGCGACCCCGGGTACGTGCACCGCGGCGCCCGCCACGGGTAAGCCCTCCCGCTGGGGGATGCTCAAGCTGGCGGCCGAGCAGGCGTGGAAGCACAGCCGTGGCTCCGGACAGCTGGTCGCCATCGTCGATTCCGGCGTGGACGGCCGGGCTCCGCAGCTGTACGGCCGGGTCACGACCGGCGCCGACCTGGTGACCGTCGGCCCCGGTGACATCGACTGCCTGGGCACCGGCACGGCGATGGCGGGACTGGTGGCGGCCAAGCCGCTGAGTGGGCTGCCGTTCGGCGGCATGGCGCCCGACTCGAGCGTCATGCCGGTGCGGGTGGTCACCGACGGCAAGACCGTGAGCAGGACCAATCATGCGGCGGCGATCGAGACCGCCGTGGGGGCAGGCGCTTCCGTGATCGCTCTCGGACCCTATGTGGATCTCGACGACGGAGCCGTGGTGCGGGCCGTACGAAACGCGATCGAACGCAATGTCGTCGTGGTCGCCCCGGCCCCGGTGGCGGGTCAGGCGCCCGGCTTCGCGGGGCTGCCGGACGCAGTGATCGTGGTGGGCGGTGTGGCCGAGAACGGTATGCCTGCCGCGGTGTACGCTCCGCGAACGGTCGACGTGGTCGCGCCCGGCGTGAACATCACCAGCATCGGCAACAACGGCGCGGGGCAGCGGGCGGACAGCGGGACGCGGTATGCCGTGGCACTGACCGCGGGCACGGCCGCGCTGGTCCGCTCGGCTCACCCGGAACTGACCGCACCACAGGTCGCCCACCGGGTCACGGTCACCTCGGACCGGATGAAGGGCGCGCAGCCCGGCGACAGCTACGGCAACGGCATGGTCGACCCGGTGGCCGCCATCACCCGCGAGCTCCCCGAGGAGGCCACGTCCGCGAGCGGCCTGGGCGGCCGGCCGGAGCCTGGCAACCGGCTGGCGTGGTTGAGCCTGGTGCTGATCGTCCTGGTGGGAGGGCTGCTCATAACGCTGCTTGTGTTCCGGATCCGGCATGCGTTCCGGGCCGGTACGGCGAGCCCCGATCAGCTGGACCTCGACTGGCCGGCAGACCCGGCGCCGAAACTCTGAACTCCAACCTGGTCAGCGGAACTAACCACCGGCCAGTTGCTCGGTCCGGTCAGCCCGATCCCGTCACCACATCACGTTCGGCGGGGGTTCGAGCGGGCCACAGTGCACCCTCGATGAAGAGGTGTTGTCGGGCTCCAGGTGCTGCGCGTGGACCAGTCTGCGTCCGGCGTACGTGTGCTGGTAGTTACCCGAGACGGCTCGCGCCTGATTCTGGCCCGCAAGCTGCTGCCGTCATCGCCCGGGAGGCGTCAGACCCCGTTCCGTCGGCGCATCCGTCACGGCCGCAATGAGCGGCCGGGGCGCCACGTCCCTCACGATTGAGGATGAGACGTGACGCCCCTGGGCGCATCAGGTGGTCGACGGGACGAGTTCGTCGGGGGTGGTGCGCTTCTCCTCCAGTTTCGGGTCGCCTTCGTCGGCGAAGTAGTCGTCCGGCTGGGTGCTGTCGATGCCGTCGGTGGTCTTGGCGGCCCGCAGGATCAGCGTCACCACGACCGCGACCAGCAGGTTGACCAGGACGGTCACGAAGCCGACGTAGATCGTCTTCTTGGTGTCGAACCCGAAGTCGGACAATGGGAAGGCCGAGCCGCCGAAGTGCGCCCGCTTCGTCGCCGGGTTCGGGATCTGCCACAGCATCCAGAAGCCCAGGCCCATGCCGGCCGCCCAGCCGGCGATCAGCCCGCCGCGGTGGAACCACCGGGTGAACAGGCCGAGCGCCACCGCGGGGGCGGTCTGCAGGATGATGACGCCGCCGATCAGCTGCAGGTCGATGGAGAACTGCGGGTCGAGGAAGATGATGAAGCCGACCGCGCCGACCTTGACCAGCAGCGAGACGACCTTCGCGACGCTTGTTTCCTGCGCGTGGGTGGCGTCCTTGCGGAAGTACTCCTTGTAGATGTTGCGGGTGAACAGGTTGGCCGCGGCGATCGACATGATCGCGGCGGGGACCAGCGCGCCGATGCCGATGGCGGCGAAGGCGATGCCCGCGAACCAGGCCGGGAACTGGGTGTCGAACAGCAGCGGCACCACCGTGTTGGTGTCGAGTGTCCCGGCTTTCGCACCCGGCAGCGGTTTGACCCCGGCCGAGATGGCCGCGTAACCGAGCAGCGCCAGCAGCCCGAGCAGGAGGCTGTAGGCGGGCAGCGCCGACATGTTGCGCTTGATCACGTTGCGGTTCTTGCTGGCCAGCACGCCGGTGATGGAGTGCGGGTAGAGGAACAGCGCGAGCGCCGAGCCCAGGGCGAGCGTGATGTATTGAAGCTGGTTGTTGGCGTTGAGCGTGATGCCGTCATTGGGCGCCGCCGAGGCCGCGAACTTGTCCTGCGCGTTGTCGAAGATGCTGCCCCAGCCGCCCAGCTTGTAGGGCAGATAGACGATCGCGACCAGGATCACGATGTAGATCAGGGTGTCCTTGACGAAGGCGATCAGCGCGGGGGCGCGCAGACCCGACTGATAGGTGTACGCGGCCAGGATCGCGAACGCGATGATGATCGGCGCGTGCCGGGCGATCACGCTGTCCCCGGTCATGCCCATCGTCTTGAGGACCGCTTCGATGCCGATCAACTGCAGCGCGATGTACGGCATGGTGGCCACGATGCCGGTGATCGCGATCAGCAGCGCCAGGGTCCTGGACCCGAACCGGTTCCGCACGAAGTCGGCCGGGGTGACGTAGCCGTGGCGGTGTGACACCGACCAGAGCCGGATCAGGATCAGGAAGAAGATCGGGTACATCACGATGGTGTACGGCACCGCGAAGAATCCGGCCGCGCCGGCGCCGAAGACCAGGGCGGGTACGGCGACGAACGTGTAGGCGGTGTAGAGGTCACCGCCGACCAGGAACCAGGTGACCCAGCCGCCGAAGCTGCGCCCGCCCAGCCCCCACTCGTCGAGGTGGGCCATGTCCTTCGGTGCCCGCCACCGCGCGGCGACGAAGCCCATCGCGCTGACCAGCAGGAACAACAGCGCGAAGACGATGATCTGGGTGATGTGCTCACTCATTGGGTCACCGCCTCTTCGTGGTCATGCGGTAGACCACGGTCGTGGTGGTCACGCCGAGGAGGATGAACAGCAACTGAATCCAGTAGAACATCGGGAAGCCGCCCAACCGGGGCGACTCGACGTTGAACAGGGGAGTGAGCAGGGGAACCACGGCCGGGACGATCAGCAGCCAGTTCCAGGGGCTGCGATCCGAACGCGGGTTTGGGGTTGTCATAGTGGGTTCGGCCACCGGCCGTACCTCCGCCTTGAGCAGCAACAGAGTCGTCGAGATGCTAACGACGACTCATCCCGAAGCCTACTAATGTGGCCGTAAAGGCACGAAAGGTGAGCTGGCGGCACACGCCGCCGCCGGCATCATCCAGCTGAAACGTGAGAGCCGAGGCGGGACGGTGCGGAACTTCGGCGGCCGGTCCGAACGCTTCTCGGGTGGTGTACACCGCGCCACCGGGCCGATCTCTTCGAGGCGCCTCCTCGTGCGGTGACACCCGGCTCTGTGTGGTCGATGAAGCGCCGGAGGCGCCGCACGAGACCGAACTCGCCGCGATCGACCTGGCGACGTCACGGGAGCTTTGGCATGTGCCTTCACCGCATCGCGGTTCGCCTGCTGGAGACCCACGGGTTGGAGGTCCGCCGCCTCGAGCCGTGACGGATCGCCTCGGCCTCACCCCACGCCCCCGGCCCGCCGCCGACAAAGGTCTCTCGCGACTGTAACCGACCCGGCGGTTCGCGAGTGTCCAGTGCGAGGGCGGGCGCGGATGCCGGCCGAGGCCATGAATGAGGCGAATTGGATGACCTGGAGGTCGCGTCACCGATCAGCGTGTCGGTCCTGGCGACAGAACCATTGCGAGAGGCCGGGATCAGGGAGGTGTTGCGTCGATCGGCCGGCGTGACCCTCCGGTCGTTCGTCCCGGGTGAGCCGCACGAGGTGATCGTCGCCGATCTGGGCCGGCTGGTGGATGACTCGCTGCGGCCGCTGAAGCGATCCCACGAACGGTACGGATCGGTGACGGTGGCAATCGTCGACAAGACGACGGAGGTGGATCTGCGAGCGGCGGCAGGCGGCGGCGTGGTGGGGGTGATGCACTCGCTCGACACCGGCCGGAACGGTTTGCTGTCCGCCGTGCTCCGTGCCTCCGGCAAGATCGGCCGGCCGGGTGCAGCACGACTCGATCAGCTCGCCGAGCAGATGCGCCGGCTGCGTGACAGCCACGCCGACGTCCGAGCCGTACCGGAGCTGTCCGACCGTGAGGCCGAGGTGCTGCGCCGGATCGCGGGTGGCCTCGACACCAACCTGGTCGCGCAATCCATGCAGCTCTCGGAACGGACGGTGAAATACACCCTCTGGTGCATCATGCGGCGCTTCTCCTTGCACAACCGGGTCCACGCGGTCGCCTTCGCCATCCGAGCCGGCGTCATCTAGATCCAGCACAATCCCGCAGGGTCGTCAGCCGCTGTCCATCCTGCTCAATCTCCGGGAATCGTCAGCCCGACGCGGTACGCGCGAAGGACGGCCACCCGCAGCAGGCCGTGGACGGCATCGCTCCAGGACTGCCCGTCGGAGAGCACGGTGAGGTACCGGCGCAGCACGTACCCGGAATTGACACTGAGCTGGCGTACACCCTTGATCTGAACCACTCGGTCTGCGAATTGCTCGTTGATGGTCATGAGATCGATGCCAGGAATCGGCGAGCCCGCTGAAGTGCCCCGCGAGAGGGAAGAGTGCGTCACCCGTCTGATCTAACGGGCAGGGAGTCTGTCCATCGGGTCCACCGCCCGCGCCTCGATTGTGGACCGCCGCAGGAGGCCGATACCGTTTCGTCGTGTCCGAGAATCGTACCGAGGTCCTCGCTGATCGTTACCGGTTGGTATCACTCGTCGGTGAGGGCGGCATGGGCCGTGTCTGGGCGGCGAGGGACGAGCTTCTCGGCCGTGAGGTGGCGATCAAGGAGCTGGTGCCCCCGAGCGGCCTGACGGCGCGGGAGCGCGAGGATGTGCGCGAGCGGGTGATCCGGGAGGCGCGCGCGATCGCGTTGATCAACCATCCGAACGTGGTCCGCGTCTTCGACGTCCTGTACGAGCGGGGCGAACCGTGGATCGTGATGGAGCTGATCCGGTCCCGGTCTCTGTTCGACGCGGTACGCGAGGACGGACCGCTCGCCCCGGAACGGGTGGCCGAGGTCGGGCTGGGCGTGCTGGCCGGCCTGTGTGCCGCCCACGAGGCGGGATTGCTGCACCGCGATGTCAAGCCCGCGAACGTGCTGCTGGCGTACGACGGACGGGTGGTGCTGACCGACTTCGGCGTGGCCCTGGTCGCCGGGGACAGCGCGATGACCTCGGCCGGGGTGCTGCTCGGCTCACCGTCGTACCTCGCTCCGGAGCGGGCGCTGGACGAGCCGATCGGGCCGGCGGCCGACCTCTGGTCGCTCGGCGCGACGCTGTACGCCGCGGTCGAGGGCCGGCCTCCGTACACGAAGTCCTCGGCGGTCGCGACCCTCACCGCGATCGCCGGTAGCGAACCGCTACCCGCACCGGCCCGGGCCGGTGCGCTGCGACCGGCGCTCTACGCGTTGCTGCGCAAGGATCCGGCGGTACGCGCCGACGCCACGACCGCCGAGCGACTGCTGCGGGCCGCCGCGGAGGGCAGGACGCCGGCCGCGGTGGCGAGTCCGGCGGAAGCGCCGGTGGCCGGGCGCAGGCGATGGCCCCGGATCGCCGTCGGTGCGCTGGCCGCCGCGCTGCTGGTGCTTTCGGTGACCCTGGTCCTGAACGGGCGGGAGGATCGGCCGCTGATGGTGACGCCGGTCGCGCAGCCCTCCGTACCCTCGGGTCCGCTGGAATTCAGTGCCGTACCACCCGCGCCGCCGCTAGCGTCTTCACCCGCCGGACCCGCTGCCGCGCCCGTCGCGCCGGCGAGCCCGGCCGTCCGCAAGGCTGGGGAGCGTCCGCGGCCGGTGCGATCGTCGGCGGCGGCGAAGCCCGCCACGAGCAAGAAGGCGGCGGTCGGCGGGATCGATCCGGCCCGGTGGTACACGATCTCCAACCGGATCAGTGGCATGTGCGTGGACGTCCGCGAGTCGAACACCGCGGTGCGAACCCCGGTTCAGCAGTTCGCCTGCACGACCTCGGAGGCGCAGAAGTTCCGCTTCGTGCCCACCGATGGGGGGTACATGCGCATCGCCACCCGCCTCGACACCACCAAGAATCTGGACGTGAAGGACGAGTCGAAGGCCGATCACGCCCTGATCCAGCTCTGGACCTACAACGGCGCGCAGCAGTGGCGCGCGGTCTCCGAAGGCGGCGGCTACTACCACTTCATCGGGCGGGCCAGCGGCAAGTGCCTGGACCTCCCCAAGGCCACCACCGCCGAATGGGTCCAGCTCGAGCTGTACACCTGTCTCGGCAAGGGCGCTCAGAGTTTCCGGCTCAACGAACTCTGAAGCGCATCGCCGTTTCCGCGGGGGGATATGCCGGCGATGAAGCCGTCGCGTACGACGCCGACGAAGCGGGTCAGCCCGAATCCCGACTCGTTGCGTCGCCGGCCGCCGAAGTGCACCACCACGTCGATCGAGGACCAGGGTTCCCATTCGTCGGTACGGCCGTACATGTAGACGCCGAGGAACACTCCGCGCGAGTCGCGGTGTCGTAGCCGACATCGCGAGACTCGCCATGCCCCGGCAGGTCGAGGGTCAGAACCCGACGTCCCGGCACAGTCCAAAAAGGATCCGGCGTTCGAATACCCAGGATGACCGGCCGCGCACGCTTGCATGTCCGTCCGGACAAACGCCGTCCCCACCATTCGGAAGGGCGTCAGGATCCAGAATCGCACGGAACTCTGAGCAGAGAGGTGGAACGGCAATGCGGATCGTCAGAGCCATCGTGGCCGGGCTGTGTGCCGTGGTACTCCTCGCCGCTCCGGCACCGGCGGCATCAACGACTTCCGATCCTGGGGCGTCGGGTCCCTACTCGACGGTCTCGGGCGAATACGACCTGCCGCCGGTCGCGATCCCGGACGTGCAGGAACCGTCGGAGATGCGTGCGCTCGTGGTCGCCCCGCGCAACGTCAGCGGGTCTGCGCCGCTCGTCGTGTTCCTGCACGGCTTTCACGAAGTGTGCTGGAACGGGGACGAGACCGGCCTCCTGTGGCCGTGTCCCGCGGGCTTTTCCGCGGTGCCGAGTTACCGCGGCTACCACGCGATCCAGCAGCACCTGGCCTCCTGGGGCTATGTCACCGTCTCGCTGTCCGCCAACGCGATCAACGCTTTCGCGTATCAGGACAACGCCGAACAGGCCCGCTCGTCCCTGATCCGGCTGCACCTGTCCCGGTGGGCCGACTGGTCGGGCGCGGGCCGCGGCCAGGCGCCCGAGGCGGTCCGGGCGGCGCCGCCGGTCGACCTCTCCCGCGTCCTGCTGATCGGGCATTCCCGGGGCGGGGACGGCGTCAACCGGGCCGCGATGGACAGTGTGGTGCCCCCGTCGGCCGAGGTCGATGGCGCGCCCGGCCCGGCCCGGTGGCGTATCCGTGGCACGGTGCTGCTCGGAGCGAGCTCCGTGAGCCGGAATCCGGTGTCCGACGTGCCCTCGATGAGTTTCCTCCCGGGATGTGACCGGGACGCCGCTGAGCTCCAGACGCAGGTGTACGTGGACGGGACCCGCGGCGTGGGCCAAGGCGTCGCCCTGCACAGCGCGGTGTTCCTGCCCGGCGCGAACCACAACTTCTTCAACTCCGAGTGGACGCCCGGCGAGGCCGCCGCCCCGGCCCGCGACGACGTCACCAGTACGACGGATCCGCTGTGCTCGCCCGGCGCGCCGCGCCGGCTGACCGCCGCCCAGCAACGAGCGGCCGCGGCCGCCTACTTCGTGGCGGGGGCTCGGCTGTTCCTCAACGGTGACGACCAGATGCGCCCGTTCCTGGACGGGTCGGTCGCCCGGGCTCCGGCGCTCAGCCACGCGCTGGGCGGGTTCCGGTCTCCGCTGCTGGTCCCGGCGGCGGGAGTCGGCGTCAGCGGTGACGGTACGTTGTGCCGGCTGACGTCGTGCGACCTGGAGGCTTCCCCGCACGTGCTGACCGGTGACCCCGGCGTGCGGTATGCCGTGTCGGTCTCGTGGTCCACTGCGGGACGGCCGGTGCTCCTGCGCCCGGCCCAGCCGACCAAGATCACCGGGGCCACCACGCTGGCCATGCGCGTCGTGGTGCCGCCGAACACCTCGAGCACGACGTTCGACGTCGCGGTGAGTGATCGTACCGGGCGGCGCTCGGTGCTCGGCACAGTCCGGCTCGACGGACTGCCCGGCTCCCCGCTCACCCGGTCGGCCTGGGCGCAGGAGGTACGCGTACCGCTGCCCTCGGCGGTCGACCGCGCCGGTATCACCGCGCTCGAGCTGACTCCGCGCAGTGCTTCCGGCCGCTTGTGGCTGCTCGACGCGTGGGGCTGGCGGCCGGGCACCCCCGATCCCGGTACGCCGGTCCCGGTCCGGGTCGATCTGTTGGACGGTGACGACTCGGTCGGGGCCGCTCAGCTGACAGTCCCGCTGCGGGTAGCCGGCGCGGGCACCGGCGAGGTGCTCTTGTCCGTTCGGAAAAGCTCAGTGACCGTCGCCACCCAGGTGGTGACCGTGCGGCCGGGTGACTCGGCGGTCGAGGTGCCGGTCGGGGCGCTCAGCAGTGGCAAGTACGTGGTCACGGCCACGGCAACACGGAACACCGTGGTCGGCGACGTCAACGGCGACATCAACGTGAGATGACGTTCGTTTCCATTCCCGGCGAACACGGAGGTTACGGTGACCGAATCGGTCTGGGGGACAGCGGATGAGCGCATGCGTGCGCTGCTGGGGCGGCTGCCGGCGGACGTGCCGGCGGTGGTGGACCAGCTGACGAAGCTGCAGGATGCTCTGGAGCGGGTGCCGCCGCTGCTGGCGGGAAACCCGCTGGCCGACTTCAACAAGCTCTACCTGAACATCACGCTCGACGTGCTGGCCCGGCTCTCCGAGAAGCGCTTCGAGGACCCGGCGTTCATCTCCCGGCTGGACGTCGAGTTCTCCGGGCGCTACTTCGACGCGCTGCGCGGCTTCACTGACGGCGGCGCGGGCTGCCCGCGGACGTGGCGGGTGTTGTTCGCCCGGGTCGCCGGCCCTGACGCCCGGCCCCTGCCCTCGGCCGCGGCCGGCGCGAACGCGCACATCAACTTCGACCTGGCGTTCGCGCTGGTCAGCACCTTCGACCAGGCCGGGCCGGGCCCGGCCGACGACAGCGCCCAGCACCGTGACTACCTGCAGATCAACAAGATCTTCGCGGACGCGATCCCTCAGCTGCGCCGCGGCTACCTGGACAAGTGGCAGCTGCTGGTGGACACCATGAACGGCGAGCTGGACGACTGGTGGCAGGGCGAGGCGATCGCGTACACCCGTAATGTCGCCTGGCGCAACGCCCAGAAGCTGTGGACGCTGCGCTCTGATGTCCAGGCGACGGCTCGTTTCCGCGACACGCTCGACGAGACCACGGCGGCGCTGGGACGCCTGCTGCTCTCACCGATGGGCGAACTCCTGCAGTAGAGGCCGACCGGCGGCCCGGCTTCGTGGGGAGGCCAGGGCCGCCGGTCGGCTGCGTCGATTCGCGCCGGCTCAGGCGGACTCGATCGGCGGAGGAGTCATCAGCTTGGCGACCGCCCGATGTACGTCGACGTCGTCGACGGGCGGCACCCGGTAGTCGCTCGCCCTGACGTGGTCCATCAGCCGCGGGTCGGGAGCGATGCCGTAGTTCTCGGCGTAGTAGGGGATCGCACCGGTCCAGACGAACGTGCCGTCGGTGGTGAAGGTCTGCGGCACGACGAGTCCGAGCGACTGGTCGAACAGGTCCGCGTCGCGCTGCGTGGTGGTCAGCATGACCGGGCACGAGCGAAGGTAGTCCAGCAGACGCGCCGGCTGGTCCGAGTCGGCGAGCAGCGGATGGTCGACGTCGAAGGCCGGACCGGTGCGCGGATCGAACCGGTCGAAGACCCGGGCCACCGTGACCGGCCGCAGCGGTTTCGCGGCCCACAACAGCGCCGACCGGCCGAGGGCTTCACGGTGGTACGCCTGAGGCTGCGAGCCCGGACCCAGCGCCTCCACCTCGGCATCGCCGACACCCTCGTCGGACAACGCGGACTGGAGGACCTCGCCGCCGGCGATGGCGCTCAGATCGTCGACGCACTTCAGAACGAAGACCGGGACCGGTTCTCCGTACGGCTCCGCCGGATCCCGAAGACGCCAGGACCGCCACAGGCCGTACGCGCCGCCGACGTCCTTGACCGCGGCCACGGCGACCTCATCGGCCGGCTCCAGCGTCGCGGGGTCCGCGGTCAGGTCGAGCAGCACGGGCACGGCGGCGCCATCCGTCACCAGCTCGGGATCCAGCGCCAGGAACTCACGGGCCGCCGATCCGGCGTTCCGCACGACCAGCGGCGTGGCCGGGCCGACCTCGTCCACGGAGACGAGCGACCCGAGCAACGCCACCTCCGACGGCGAGATCGACACACCCTCATCGGCCGCACCCGCGAGAAACACTTCCGCCGCCTCGGCCAGCCGGCCGTCGGCGACCAGCCACCGGACCTCGGACAGAACCGCACCGGACAGCCGCCCGGCGGCCGCCAGAGCGAGATTGTGGAGGCCAAGGACGGTCGCGTCGATGTCCTCGGATACCAACATGAATTACTCCTTCACAGTCGGGGTGCGGCACGGAGTGCCTGGCGTACGGCGTCCATTGGTTCGGGAAGCGGGCCCGGCACGGCACCGGTCGGGGGGATGGCGTCTCACACCGTTCCGCCCTCGGGCCCGCCCGGTTCCGAATCCCGATCGGTGCGCGGCAACATCTCCGCCAGCGTCTCGGCGTTCATGCCACTGCCGGCGGCGGCGGCGATCTCCTCATCTCCGACCCCTCGGGAACGGTGGCTGATGACCAGGGCAGCGAAGCCGTCGAAGCTGCCCGCCGCGAGCTCAGTGCGCAATGCACGGCTCTGTCGGGCGTTGAGCGTGGCAGCCGGCCGGGCCGCTCGAGCGGCGCCGCTCGAACCCTCACCGGCCGCCTGAGCGTGCCGAGCCCGCGCTATGCGTTGCGGATCCTCGAAGTCCTGCGGGTCATATGCGCGCGAACCGCTGCCACCCCCTGCGCCAGCGGGCTCGAACTCGGAATCTTCATCCGAACCCGCGTCGGACGACTCGCCATCCAGGTGCATGCCCGACATCGTGACCGACAGCTCCGAGGACGCGGAATCCTCCTCGGAGCTGTCGTCCGACATTGCCGTGAGGTTCCTGGCGTAAGCCGAGAACCCCCGGTCATACACATGTAGATCATCCGACAGATAGGTGACGGGATAGTTGTACGAAAGCATTTCCAGGATGAGCCGGTCGGCCCGACGACCGAAGCCGTCCCTCGGCACGGCGATGTTCGGTCTTCCTGGTCTCCATTGCCGCCACTGTCGGGCGAAGTCGGACGGGAGAGCGGCGTGCAACTCGTCATAGAGCAGACCGCGCCGGGCGGCGTCACCGGACATCTGTACGTCGCCACGCCGCGCGAGATAACTGCGGAACGTGGGTTCCGACCAATGGAGGACAGCGATCAGCCGGCTGATCGGATGGGGGTTCGGCTCGGCACGCAGCTCATCGAGATGGGCGAGGAATTCAGCACGCCGACGCGGATTGTCCAACGCCGCATCGGCCAGCGCCCGCAGGCGGACGGCATCGAAGCCTTCCGTATTCGCGGCGGAATTCGGTCGAAGACCTTGACGGTCGGCGTACGCACCCATGTCTCTGTAGTGGGTGTGCAGTTCCTTGGCGATCCGGGTAACGCTGACCTTGCCGGCGAGCAGCTTACGAATAGCGTCGTCCGCCCGTGGTCCGAGGCTCGATCCCGTACTGTCCCGGTTCCCTCCACCCCGGCGGACCCCGTGATCCGGGTGCGGTAGCTGTATCAGGTTCTGGCCTTCCCGCCACGACCGCCAGCGCTCGGTGAAGCCGGATGGCCATCCTTCGAGCAACTGCCTCCAGAGCGCTGGGTCGGCCTCTTGCTCGCGCTTGTTGAGCAGGTCGACACGGTTGTTGATGTCAATTCGATGGACCCCGGTGATACGCGTCAGCTCACGCATGCGCTCGTCGCGCTCGTGATCGTCTCGTGCGGCCGCTAGATGTTGACGCAGCCGTACCGTGAAGTTTCGCTGCGGTGAGCGCTTCCGTGTGCCTCTGGTGGCTGCGGCCAGACTCTTGAGTTCTGCGACCTCGGCCGGCGTGAAGTAGGAGTCCTCCGCACGCCTCTGCCGTTCCGCCTCTCGTTTGGCCAATTTCTCCAGCCGCTCCTCCAATTGGTTCACCGGCCGTTCGGTGAGCCGTGCGAGGTCCCCGATGCCGACCCCGCGGCGGCGGAAATCCCTCAGCCGCCGGGTGAAACGATCGGCGACTGGTTGGGCGTGATCCTCGCGAGCCGCGGCGGCGGCCCGCAGCAACTCATCGATCTCGGCGTCGGACATGCCCAGGGCGCGGATGCGCGCGATCCGATGCTCCGGCACGCTCTCTCGCGCGGCCAGAGTCGCCAGGCTTCTTCGCAAACCTTGCGTGTCCCGGCCGGTTACCCAGCCGAGGTCTTTGATGTCGGCACCACGATCGATGAGGGCCCTCACCCGGCGGCTCAGATCCTGGTAGAAACTTCCCTGCTTGGACGCCCTCGCAGCGTCTCGCACCGCGTTGATCTCAGCGTCTGTCACACCCCTGAGCCGCAGTCTCAAATACGGTGCGTGCCGGCCGGCCACGTGCGCGATCTCGTGGATGTCGATGCCTTCATCGAGGTGGTGCTCGACTAGGCGGTTGAAGACATCGCCGGCAGCACCGGCCGGGTCGGTACGGTCGCGGCTCGACGCGTCTCGCAACGCCGCCTTGTCGGCCGCGGCAAGGTTGTCACCCAGGCGGCGCCGCCCGAGTGAGTCGAACACCTTGATCTGACGATCGACCATTTTGCGGGGACGTGATACGAACCCTTGTTCGGTCTCGCTGACCTCACTGTTCGACGGCGTGTTGTCAGGCTGGGCCGGCGCCTCGTGAGGGTCGACGACCTTTTCCGGGCCGTGCGGCGTGCCCTCGTAATGACCTGGGCGGGGAGGCTGACGACGGTACGCCGACGAGCTGACCCTCTGATTGAGCTGCTGCCTGAGGTAGTCGAGCATGTAGTTGCCGGGCCGACCGTCAGGGTGATGCATCGCCCAAGGAAGGTGCATCGCCACGTTCTGCATGGCGTTGTGACGCAAACCCCCGTTGTTGGGGTTGTAACGCACGTCGTAACCGGCGTCGGCAGCGTGACGCAACACGCCCTCGCACACCATGCACGGCCGGAATTTGCCGATCGTGCGGACCCGGCCCGCCTCGCTCGGATCCAGCGAACGCAGCGCGACAATGTTCTTGAGTTCGGCGTGCATCACGCCGTCGGCCGGCGCGTGCCTGACGAAGACGATGTGATTGGCGAATTCGTCGCCGATCAGCACGTTGCGCAGATGTTCCCGCTCGGCCTCGGTCCGCGGTTCGGCCTCGACCACCGTCCAGCCCTTGAGGTTCCGCAGAACATCTGTGGTGTCGTTGTGCCGGTTCCCGTCGTAGCCCTCCCGCAATTTCACGTGCGCAGCCTTCACACCGTGCGTGTAGTTCGTCGCCGCATTTCCGCCCTCGCTGGGGCCACGGCCGGCATCAGGGTGCCCAAGTGCCAGGAACGACCGGAATTGCTCGGCCGGTGTCTCGCCCGGCTGCTCGCCCAGCAGCTGGACCGCCTCGTCAACCGTCGCGTTCTGGTTGGAGGCAATCAGGATCCGGCGCCACAACCACGTGGTCTGGATCTCGTACTCATGATCCTTCGCCTTGGTGGCCTTGCCGGCCCGGCGGGACTTCCGGCGCCGCTGAGGCTTGGCGGCCCGCTCGGATGCCGAGCTCTCCGGTTCCGACTCGCCGTACACGTCATCGGTGCTATTTTCGCTCTCGCCGCCGCTTTCGTACGCGCTCGAGTCGTCCCCACTGGGCTCGTCATCGCTCTCGTACGCGCTCGAGTCGTCCTCACTGGGCTCATCACCGCTCTCGTACGTGCTCGAGTCGTCCTCACTGGGCTCATCACGGCTCATCCGGTCGTCGTCGACGCTGACACGTTCACCGGCGTCGGGGAGTTCGATATCGCTGGACTCCAGATCGCTGAGCTCACTGTCACTCGACCCGGGGTCGCTGAGCTCACTGTCACTCGACCCGGGGTCGCTGAGCTCACCGTCGCTCATTCGGTCATCGGCTCCGGCCAGCTCGTCGTCGCCGCCGTCGGTCGGCAACTGCTGGCCCTGCCGGTGAAGCACATCGAAGAAGGCGAGAGCGAGATGCCTCTGCGACTGCTCGGCCCGCTCCTCCGGGGTCCGGTCGTACGGGCGCGGGTACCGCTCCCGGATCGTCCCGGTGACACGCGGCGCGAACGGGTTGCGGAGCCGCTCGAACCGGCCGGCCACAATGCGGTACTGAGTACGGAATTCCGGCGTCCAGCCGTTCTCGGCGGGCAACTCGCCCCTGGCGCGTTTGTTCGGTCCCTCGCCAGGATCGGATCCGGACTCGGCTCGCCGCTTGCCCTGACTCGACGGCAGGATCCGACGCGACCCGGACTGACCATCCTGCTGGTTCATCGCGCCGCGAGGGCCTCGGCTGGAGTGCCGCTCAACGTCTGAGTCCGACTCGTCGGCCACAGCCATGATCGCGTCACTTCCGGATGCCGCGTCATCGTCGATCGACGGGCGAACCCTCGATGTCTCACCGGTCCGACTAGTCGCCGGAGGCGCGGGAGGGGAGGTCTGTGATCGCTGCTGGCGGTCGGGTTTGGTCCAGTTGGTGGTGGTGTGGGGTAGGGGGTTGGGGATGGGTGTGGGTTGGGTGGTGTGGGTGAGGGTGTTGGTTCCGGGTTGGCGGGTGAGGATGTTGAAGTGTGCGGGTTCGAGGTGGGGGGTGCCGTTGTGGTCGTAGGTGAGGGTGCCGACGAAGCCGGGGGGTTGGTCGGGGGTGGGGTTGATGGGGGTGTGGTAGGTGGTGTTTGGTGCGGCGATGCTGGGGTGGTTGGGGAGGGCTTTGAGGGTGTTGTTGAGGTAGGTGGTGGTGGGGCCGCAGGCGATGAGGACGATTTTTTTGCCGGCGGAGTCGGGGTGTCTGGTGATTGTTTCGGCTAGTTGTTGTTCGGTGATGTGGTGGTTGTTGAGGTGGGGGCCGTGTTGGTCGGCGTGGACGAAGGCGCCGAATTCGTCGGGTTTGAGGTGGTAGTTCTGGGCGGCTGTCTGGTTGTCGGTGTCGCTGGGGTGCAGGAGTAGGACGCGGTTGGGCAGGGATGCGTCGGCGAGGTGGTGGGGTGTGGCGGGGAAGGGCGGCCTCACAGTGGGACTGGAGGGGGCATTGTTATGGGGCCGCAGGGTAAGCACGTCCTCTGAGTGTGCTTCGGCCGCCGGCGTCGACTGACCGCCTGCGACACTCCCGGGGGTCGATGCTTCGGCGATGGTGGACCACAGGAGTGATCCGTGTCGGCCGTCGCTGACAGCGGAATCGATGGTCTGGCGAGTCTCCATGAGCCGGTCGGTGGTGATTCCGTCGAGGCCGTATTGTCGTGCAGCTGCATAAGCCGCATCGAATAGACCTTTCACGGATGCCGCGCCGACGTGCGCTGCCAACGCAGAGACGTCGGTCAGAGCGGATGACACCCGTTCGTCGGCGCTGCCCAATCCGTCAGCCACAGTTATCAACCTCGAAGCAAGATCACCGAGTACGAATCCGGCGTCTGCATTGCCCGCATAATAGTAGAGGTCTCGGCTGTCCTGACCCAAGGCTGTAACTGCCCAACCGTCGGCCTCGGACGATCGTATGGAGACACCCGCAGCCTCGTAGAGCTCCTTCGTGACCTGAAAAGCGTTTGTTCCCGGGTTGGCGTGGATCTGCAGAATGGCGGGATCGTTGAGTGCGTCCGCTCCCCAGTCGCGGACCAAGGATCGCACGGCAAGTGCGACCACTGTCGACGTCGCAACACCGGCAGCGCCGACCATGATCAGGGGGGTTGCACTACCGAACGACGGAGGCGAACCCTGGAAATCGGCGGGACGTACCCACCAGGTTTCGGTTGGCAAAACTTCGACGACCCAGGAGGCGTAAAACTCGAATACCCGCGGCTTGGATGTGGCGGCGAAGATTCCCTGCCGGGCCATGTCCATCGGACTAACGAAGTCGATCCACTCCTCGAACCGGGGCTGCTGTCCGCGAACAAGCTTGAAATGCGCCAGCGCTGAATCGGAGAAGATTGGGTCGAAACCAAGCATGTTGGCCGGAACACGGAGCCGTCCGCCTGGGTCGAGCAGAGCGAGTTGCACAGTTACGTCGTCGCGACTCATAGCTGTCGTTATTGTGTCGGGCAGGAACTGTGTGCCGTTCGGAGCGCCCTGCTGCGGCTTTTCCTGCCCGCCCCGATTCCAGCGTGCTTGGAGCTCTTCCAGGCCGAACGAGGCGGCTTCGGCCGCGTTCTCGCGGTAGGCAAAGTCGGCTGCGATGGCCAACCGTGCGATAGCTCCCAAAATCTTGAGCTGGTCGGCAACGTCGGGCGACAGATGACTGGCACCGTCATTCAGAGCCCGCTCAATGTTATCGATGGCCCGATCTAAACGTTGATCGAGCAGATTACGCAACACCCTCAGGTCTGCGCCTGCAGACGATGGAAAGTTTTCAGACGCGATCGCTACGGCGAGCCCATATTGGGGATCGTCGCTGATCATCGGGTTTGCCCATGCCGCGTCCAGAACGCGCTGAGGAGTCTTAGGGAACCACATCCTCAGAACGTCCGGACTGCCCCAGCCTGCGACCATCCGTGCTACTGAGAACCATTGCTCGACGTGACCAGTCTCATGGAGCACAACGGTGCTTAGTTCTTCAACACGCGTTGCCGCGTCGATCCATATTTCCCACTCATCGCGGGAGAAACTTCCAGCCCTGCTGCCTAGCTGATCAATTTCAACGTCTGGTGTGGAGAACTGTCCTTGATCGGCCAAGAAGTTGACCAGCTGACTTGCTGCGGCCTTCGTGTCGCCGGCCAGCGACAGCCCCGTCGCTTGCGACTGGATCAGCTCGTCGTAGCCGTGAAAGACCTCATCCGACGCCAGGCGTGAAACAATCGGCCGATCCGACTCGGAAGCATTAAGGCGATTCGACGGGGCCGAGACGTGGACGGTGAGATTCAACTCGGCGAACCATCGTCGGACGTGGTCGAACGACAAGTCTCGGTCAAAGGCCGACCGGGCCGCCGACGCGAACTGGCTGTTCGCTTGCCACTCCTCAAGCACAACGTTGTTGCCGTCGATCGAGCTGATCGGCCATGCGCCGGCAAGGACGTCGCTCGGCACCAACCCCGTGGTCTCCACGTCGAACCCGATACTGCTCGTGCGCCCGCCTCGGAAAACGCCGATATACAGGTGACTTCCCGCTTCGGGCCGGCCACGGAGACTGTCCGTCTGCCAGCCCGTCACGGCATCTGCCCCGGAACCGCCGCCGGGCGGATACAGCCCCATAGCGAAGACCACCGGGGGAGGCGCCTTGGACACCGTAACCGCAGTCGACGCAATCTTGATGGAACGTTCCCGTCCGATGGCCTCATCAAGTGTCCGAGCCTCCGCAGCGAAGGGCGGTGACGGGACAGCCTCACGGAGCGCTTCAGAGCCGGGGCGTCCTTGGATCGCGGAACGTGGCTGCGGAAGAGACTCCTTGACCTGTTCTGCGGTGAAGGGACTCGAGGCATACACCTGTGACCATAGGGGGAGGTGGTCGTCACCGTCTTCGAGGCTGTGGAAGGTCACCGCGTATTCGCCCGGCTGGCCGTTCGGGTGCGGCGTCGCAGTCCAGCGCACATGAGTCAGATCTTCAAGCTGGGTGCCTACCGGCAATCCCTTCCCCGACACGGATATATGACGCTCGGAAATCGTGAAGAAGCCATCAGCGGTGTCTCCCCTGGGCTCGCGGGTGATTTCGACTGTTTGTGGGCGGCCGATGATTGGTAGGCGTTGGACGGCCCAGGTCGTGGTGTGGGTTGCGGGGAGGGGGTCGGGGATGGGGGTGGTGTGGGTGGTGTGGGTGAGGGTGTTGGTTCCTGGTTGTCGGGTGACGATGTTGAAGTGTCCGGGGGTGAAGTGGGGGGTGCCGTTGTGGTCGTAGGTGAGGGTGGCGGCCCAGCCGCTGGGTTGGTCGGGGGTGGGGTTGATGGGGGTGTAGTAGGTGGTGTTTGGTGCGGCGATGCTGGGGTGGTGGGGGAGGGCTTTGAGGGTGTTGTTGAGGTAGGTGGTTGTGGGGCCGCAGGCGATGAGGACGAGTTTTTTGCCGGCTGAGTCGGGGTGGGTGGCGATTATTTCGGCTAGTTGTTGTTCGGTGATGCGGTGGCTGTTGAGGTGGGGGCCGTGTTTGTCGGCGTGGACGAAGGCGCCGTATTCGTCGGGTTCGAGGTGGTAGTTCTTGGCGGCTGTTTGGTTGTCGGTGTCGCCGGGGGGCAGGAGCAGGACGCGGTTGGGGTGGCTGTGGTCGGCGAGGTGGTGAGGGGTGACGGGGAAGGGCGGCCTCGCAGTGGTGCCGGACGTGCTGTCTTCCGCGCTCCAGCGGGCGGTGGAAGAGGACTGCGTGGCGTTGTTGCCGGCGGTCGGCGTCGACGGAATGGCTGACGCAGCCTCCGGAATGCCCCACACCGCAACCTTGCGGCGGTCGCTGGGGCTTGACACGTCCGGACGGATGCCTTCGGGGGCAATGGATGGACCGTCTCCACGCGAGGTGAAGATCGGCACGACGGCCGCGAGTTCCTCCTCGGTCAGGAGTTCAGCCAGTTCTGCGCTGAGCTCGCTCCAAACGGCGCGCGCACGATTATCACCCTTGTCCCGGGCGTGCTTAGCGCCCCTCCACGTTCGACTGCCGCCGCCTTCAAACATAATGTTGTAATCGCGGAGAGCCTTCAAGGGTTTCGTTTTAGGATTGATTTTCACGTGCGAGGCGATCAGCCTGGCCAAGGCGCGTACTTGCCCATCTTGGCCACTTCGCATCGCGTCGTCGTCCATATCGAAAGTGGCCCGGATCTGGCCGAAACTGGGATCGAGCGGGTCGACACGACGCATCACGTCCTGATGCAGCTCGCGACGATTCTGTCGGAGGGCCGCCTGCGTGGAACCCCATCGCACATTGCGGCCATACGTCCGCAGCTCCTGCACCACGAGGCCTTCTGGGAACCGGGGTGCGCCGTCGGAATCGCGATTGTGGTCCAACTCCGGGAAATAAAAGCGGATCCCCAGAGCTTGGTATTGATTCACCGGTTGGGCGCCGGGAACGACCGCGCTTCGCAGGTAGTCGGCCGCAGTCAGATGACTGTTCCTTAGTAGGGCACCTCCCGGATTACGGAATTCCTGCTCGAAACTGCGGGTAATGCTACCCATGATTTCTTTGCCATGCTCCACGACGTAATCCCGAACGCCTTTCGGAAGGCCTTCGCGATAGCCGTCGAAGTTCGTACGCTCGACAACGACCAGGTTTGACTTCCAAGCGTCATTCTTCGAGGACTTGACTACTGCACCGAAATGGGTGTAAAGATGCGTTATGAAGCCCTGAAGAGATCCCGCGTCCTTACCGTTGAGACCGGCCGAAGCGCCGTACGGTGCGGCAAAGGAGCGAGCCTGGTCGAGCAGATCTTCGGCATCGTGATTGTAGTTCGTGCTTTGTGCGTAAGTCAGGAAGTCTGGAACGACGTACGGTGGCGTACCCACCGAGAATTGCACTCCGAGGATAATCGGAGACCCCGGGTCTGGTCGCCTGACGCGGACCTTGCTTGCGAGGTGTTTGACTGTGAAACCGTAATTCCCCAGTTGATCCAGAGTGGTTTCCTGATCGATGTTCTCAAACCAGTCTAATATCTCGTCCAGGGCCCGCTCGACGTCTCTGGTCGCCAGATGCCCCACGTCGCCGGCGAACATCTTGACCGGCTTGGTCACCACTTCCGGTACCCATTTTCCGCCGTGCTCCTCGACCACGATCTTGAGGTAGTTGTTCTCGGCGAGGACTTTCGATCGGGAATCGGTCTCCAGCATCAGATCATTGATCGTCTGCTGGTTCATGATCAGCTCAACGTTCGTTGCTTCGCCCTCGGTGCCTTCGGCCAGGCGGACGCCGCCGGTGGCGCCCGTCGGCTTTTCGGCGGTCACGCCGTCGAAGGGCCGGCCGCCGTCTACTTCGTTCACGACATCCCAGACGTCGCGCCCGAGGGTGCGGTTGGAGGGAACGAACAGTAGCCAGCTCTGGCCGCCCTTGGTGACCAGGACCGCGCCGTCGCGGCCGGGTGCTGTGGCGCCGGCGGTGACGTCATCGGCCGCTGCCGCCACGTCGCTCTTGCGGGCCTCGGCGAACCGCTGCGCGATGCCGTTCGGCAAACTGCCGGCGCAGGACAACAGGAACACCGTCTCGCCTGGAGGCAGATTTGGTGCCGTCAGCTCGTGCAGTTCCTCGGGTGTAACCAGCCTTTCCCCCGTGTCCTCCCAGACCCGCAGCCGGACGTCCGCGGCCACGCCATGCACCAGGATCATCGGAAACTTATTCTTGCCGACGGGCAGATTGCCGTGCTCGAAGATTCGCTGCAACTCGTCCGGCGAAACCAGTGCTACGACACGGCGTCCGCCTCGATCAAGCACCTGCGCCGGGCCCAGGCTCGGGGCATGCACAGGAGACGGCTCGCGATCGGTGTGGTAGTCGGATGTTATGGATTGTTCGAGGGCGTTGGTGAGTTCGGTGCTGTCGTCGGGTTCGGTGGTGGGGCCGGTGTGGTAGTCGGATGTTATGGATTGTTCGAGGCCATCGGTGAATTCGGTGCTGTCGTCGGGTTCGGTGGTGGGGCCGGTGTGGTAGTCGGATG
>NZ_JBFBAA010000036.1:0-26116 GCF_040682035.1 Actinoplanes sp. NPDC051470 | reverse complement strand
TGTTATGGATTGTTCGAGGCCATCGGTGAATTCGGTGCTGTCGTCGGACGCGGTTGACTCGTCGGGTTCGGTGGTCGGGTCTGGCTGTGGTTGAGGATCTGGTGCTGGAGTGGCTTCGGACGGCTGTTCGAGGTCCGGAGCGGGTTCGGCCGTGCCAGGTACAGCGGGCAGCGGTTTGTTCAGGTCGATGGGGTTTTTGACCGTGTCCGGCGGGTTGGGTTCGGGGGTGGAGTCTGGCCGAGGCTCCGGTGCCCGCTCGGGTGCTGGTCGGAGAGCCTGGGATTGTGAAGCCAGCTTCGGCACGAAGCGTCCAGCAGCTTTCGGTTCGCTGGGTTCGCCGGGAGAACCTCCCTGGAGCGCTTCAGACCGGGGCCCAGGCAGGGAGACCGCCGGAGGGACGTCATCACGGCGATCGGGCGAGTTCGGTGAGTGTGGACGGCCCGCGCCTCGGCGGGTATCACCCAAGTCCAGCATCGCGCTGATCTGCGAGGATGAGCCGACCGTTGACGGTAGTCCGGCCACTGGTGTTCCGTCAGTCTCGACGACCTGCCATCGGAGATCGACTTGAGTGCCCAGGATGGCGCGGGCGCGTTGTTCCAGCTGATCCGCCGGGAAGGAGCGAGGGGGTTCTCCGCGGCCATCTCCAGGGTCGAACGCGTGAAGCGTCCCATCCGGCAACGACATGACCGCGAAGACGTGACCGATCTGGCCGAACCCTGAGCCGAGTGAAGGCCGGCCCATCGAGACCACCGCCCGCCTGCCCGGCACTGCGCCGCCGAGCCCCTGACGCACCGCCGCGAAGCTGGTCACCGGTGGCCAGGACGCCGGTGGGACCGCGCCGCGCCACACTGCGCCCCGGTCCCGCGCGTCGGTGTCGGCCGCCCTGCCTTGAGCGGACCGGGACGGCACCGACAGTTGCCAGAACTCGTCCACTACGGCCAGACACCACTGCGGCCCTACCACGCCCGGGGCCCGTTTGCCCGCGGCTTGAACGGCCAGGCGCCCCAGGTCCTCGATGTCGGATGGCTTCTCGATCGGCCGGCGGGTGCCGAACGCACCCTCGGTCGAAGGCTCGGCGCGCGCGTGAGTCGCCTCGGCTGTGGAGGCCGACGGTTGGGTCGCCGACTCGGCCGTTGCGGGAGCCCTGACCGAGGTTCCGTGCGCGCTGGACTCCGCGTGCGAAAGCGGAAGCGGTGTGTCAGCCGCAGTCGGGCCGGCAACTGTGCTCCGGCTCGAGGGGGCCGGCTGACTACTCGCTGACGTGGGTGCGGCGGTGTTTTGGGCGGTGGTCGGATTCGTGGTTTGTGAGGCGGACGCCGAGGCCTGGGGTGCCGGGTTTTGCGGCGTGGCGGCCGAGTCCGCGGTTGGGTCGGTAGTGCCCGATTGCGGGGCAGCCGGCGTTGTACCGGATTGAGTTATCTCCTGGCCCTGGTGAGATGGCGGTGTGGTGGTGGTAGTAGTAGCGGTGGTGGCGTTGCTGGATGTGTCGGCCGGTGGCGGCGAGGGCTGGTTCACGGCAGCGGCTGCGGCGTTGCCGTCGTAGTGCAGGGGCAGGCCCGCCTGGGCGGTCGTCGGCGCCGAGCTGGAAGAAGCCGCCGGAGGCTGGTTGGTTGGGCTGGTGGGCGAGGCCGCGTTGGAGAGGCCGGGGTCGTGGCTCGTCGAGGCCGACGACGTGTGGCTCGACGCCGGCTGTTGTACCCCGTCGGGAGATGTGGTCGCGGTGCCTACCGGTGTAGCCGGTGGTGCCTGGCCCGGTGTGTCCGCCGTGGAGGTGGCGGCCACGGCATCCGGAGCCGAAGTCGTCGGCTGGGCGGCGGCGCCTGCGGCCGCGTCGGCCGGCGCCTGGTGGGTGGCACCGGAGGCGGGGGTTGTGGTGGTGGCCGGTGTGCCGTTGGGAGTTGCTGCGGTTTGGTCAACGGTCTGGTTGGTGGTGGGCTGGCCGACGGTGGCGGCTGTGCCGTCGCTGTTGGTGGTGGCGTTGCCCTGGGTGCTGGCCGAACTGGCCGGATTACCGGCTGCGGGCGATGCGGAGCCGCTGTCGACTCCTCGGCTGGACGACGTGGCTCCGGCCGTCGTGAGGGTGCTGGTTGGTCCGGTCGTGCTAACGGGCGGGTTCGATGCTGCGCCTGCGTGTGCCCCGTTGCCGTTCGTGCTGCCGGTGGGAACAGACCTTGCCCCGCCCGCGGCGGCCACAGGGGGTGCCTGTAGCCCGGGATTGGCGGCTTCCTCGTACGCGGGTGGCGCCGGCGAGTAGGGGGGTGGTGCGTCGTCGTTGTCGTGGCCGCCGTTGTTGTCGTTGTGGCGGGCGACTTGGATGCCCAACATGCGCTCGAGGGCGTGGTGGAGTTCCATGGGCAGGGCGCCGGTGAGGAAGGCGTTGACGAAGGTGGCGCCGAGGCCGCCGAAGCTGCCGCCGAGTACGCCGATCATGCCGGCTTCGACAGGTACTTCGGCGGCGCCCTCGAGCAGGCCTTGGACTCTGCCCCGGTGCATGAAGTTCTTGCCGAACATCTTGTTGCCGATGAGGTTGTATTTGGAGATGAGCAGGCCGATGAGCAGGCCGGCGACGAAGTCGGTGATGGCGCTTTCGGTGTCGAAGTCCTTGGTGCCCTTGCGCTTTTCCTGAGCGTACTGGACGGCCTGGGCGAAGATGTTCTCGGAGATTTCCTGGACGCCTTCTTCGGTGCCTTCCTTCAGCATTTTCGCGGCGATGTTGATCAGGCCGTGTTTTTCGAGGGCCTCGCGGACAGTGGCGGCGGAGAACACCTTGGGGATGCTGCCGGTCTGCTGGGCTGCCCGGAGGAGATCCTGGAGGTTGCTGGACCGTCCGGCGGCGCCGGGCACGGGGGTGCCGCGGAGCTCGGCGAGTTTCACGGCCGTGTTCATCAGTTTGGATCGGCCGGCGACCCGGGTGGCGTAGAAGAGCAGGCCGCCGAAGGCGATCCATTCCATGGCGATGGCGAAGCCGATGCCGGGGTAGGTGACGGCCTCGGCGAATTCGACGGCGATGAAGGCCATGCCTTGGATGAGGGTGATTTTGGTGTGCTCGGTGGTGAGGGCCAGGCCGAGGGTCAGTTGCGCGGCGATCGACATCAGCGCGAGGTCGTCGGCGACGCCCTGCATGACGGTGCTGGTCTCGGCGTAGGCCAGGTCGGCGGTCTCGCCTTCGAGGACTTGCGGGATCCGCGCGGCGAGATGTTCGACGCCACTGGAGGCGCGGGCGTAGTCGGCGGAGAAGGCGGCCATCTTGGCCTCGGCCGACCGTATCGTGGATTCGCTCTGTGGGGGGTAGTCCTCACCCATGGCGAACCACTTGATCATCCCGTAGACCCCGTACAGCTCGCGAGGAATGTCGAGATCGCCGTACGGCATCGGTCAGTCGCCCCTTTGAAGCTGCAGTCGTCGAAGGTACGAGGGGAATGCGCTCGTTCAGTCCTGCTGCAAGAACTCCACGATCTCGCGGGGCAGCGTCGGCCCGGCGGCCGGCAGGAACGACGCCGGGTCGACGTCGCCGGCGAGGAGTTTCTCGACGTCCACGCCGGGTGGCAGTCTCGGGGCGAGCACCTCGGCGAGCTTGCCGGCCACCTCCTTCGCGGCCTCATCGATCGTCTCCATCAGGAGCGTCGCGAGCTCGGCCGGCGCGAGCCGGCGGTAAGCGGTGCCGGTGAACTTGATGTCTCGTACCGCACCGGAATGCGAGACGGTCACGGACACCTCGCGCCGTGCAGAGGTGGCCGTCGCCGAGATGGCCTGGATCTGCCGGTAGCGTTCGGCCGCCGACTCGCGCTGCTTACGGAATGCGCTCAACAGCTCGTCATGCGAGAAGCTCACAGGTTTGCCTAACTTCCGAAGATAGTGGACCGACCGTCATGCAACGGCGTCCGAAGTGATGGTGGCAAGTGTGGTCCGGCGTGGACGGACGAACGCGCAATTATTCCTACCCGCGAGATCGTTGGCCCAGCGTCGAGCGTCGATCAAAGGGGCACCCATGCCAGCCAGGGAGCCAATGGGAAATCCCGTGACTTGCACCAGATGCCGACTGCCGTGACAGTGGTGTCGGCGCGACCGGCCGGTTCGCGCCGACACGCTCCGGCATCGAGGAGAACCGTGGTTGACAACAGTGGTATCGGTAGCGATTCAAGAACTCTCCACGCCGTTTACGGCCAGCTGAGCAGTTCGCGTGGCGGCATGACCAACGCCCAGGCGAGGGTCGAGGATGACGTGGCGATGCTGCATAAGGTGTTTCAGGGGGACTTCGGGTCCAAGGAATACTTCGATGCCATGAACGTATGGAACGAAGCCTGCGGATCGATCACCCGCAGCCTCGATGCGATCATTCACAAAATGCAGGAGGAGGTAGCGGCGCTTGCTCACACCAGTGGCGACGCCTCCGACGCGGCCACGCAGGTCGGATCGGTCGTCCGCGGCCTTCCCATCTGAAATACGTAACTGGTTGAACTACGAAAGGAGTCGTCATGGTAAACCTGCAGATGAACCCGGGTGCGGTTGACACCGTAGTCGACAATCTTCAGCGCTCCAACGGCACGATCAGGGATCAGCTGTCGGCGATCCATGATTTCGCGAACCAGCACCGCGACACTTGGCACGGCCCGTCTCGTGAAGCCTATGACAAGGCTCAACTGCTGTGGGGCAACAGTGCGCAGAATATGAACAACGCGCTCGGGGTGGCTGTGACCAAGCTGGCCGAGATGAAGGCGGCGATCATGCGAGGCGAGGCTAGGAGCGCGAGCGGCTGGGGCGACGTCAGCGCTGGTCTGCCCCGATAGAACGCAGCGGGACATCTGGCGTGCGGCCGCCGCTGCGGCCGGCCTTCGAACCGGAGCAAGGGCCCGACGTAAAGGCTAGGGAATGGCTATTGAAGACTGGCATAGCAAACTGAAGTACAACGTGAATCCGGAGGATATTCACAAGGATTATCCATCGGATTTCAGTGATGCCGACGTGCACAATGCCACGGAGTTCTTGAAGCGATACGCCAGCGGCTACGGCGACAACCAGTGGATGAACTCCAACTGGACGAGCCTAACTGAGCTCGATGATGAAAAGGCCGCGTATCTGAAGTTTCGTGAACTCGTCGAGAGAAAGTTTCTGGAGGATCCGGCGTCGGACGGCGCATACGGCGAGGGCACCAATTACCTGCCCGGGGACGGTCAGCAGGAGAAGAAGGAAGAGGCGCATCCCCCCGAAGACGGAGACCTGCCACCGCCGGTCGCCGGCGGCGAGGATGGTGATGCCAAGCTCGCAGTCAACACCGAGGCCCTCAAGACCTTTTCTTCCAACCTGGAAAAGCTGCGCCTGCGCCTGGCGACTGTCGCCAAAACTCTTTCCGAAGACGGTCCCATCAAGCCTGGGACGGCTTTCAGCGCGGCCGCTCTCCTGACGGACGCTGTCGAGGGAGCCGCCGGAGTCCGACCGGCCACGACTGACTATCTGACGAAGATCGACTACTCGTTCACGCTCATCTGCGACAAGATTCAAGAGATCAGCAAGGATTACGACAACGAGTCGGAAATGAACAAGATGACGGCCGAGAAGCTCGCAAAAGTCATGACCGAACCCTTCGGGCAGCTTGGCGGGCTGGAGAAGAAAGAGGCCTGAACCTCTCCGTCCTCGTCGCGCCGAAGATCCGCGTCATCCAAGCTACGTTATCGCCGATAGGGTTTCTTCAGTAATGACATCCCCTTCGCCGTTCAAAACCGGCGCCGACAGCTCCGTCGTTCTTGACCCGACGCAGAAGGCCGCGGCCAACGCCGCTACGACGAGCGACTACATGGGGTTCGACTGGAAGCAGATCAAGGCGGGGCTGTTCGGCTCCGGCGGGCTCACCGGTTCCGACACCAACGCCAAGACCGGAGCCACGGTGGGACAGGGGATGGTCGACCCGTCGTCGCTCATCACGGCGGGCAACGTGTTCGCCCAGGCGACCGTCGAAATGGAGGCCATCGCCGACAATCTGCTGAAGCAGGCACGCGGTCTTGCCGGTGAGGGCCGCCCTTGGACGGGGCCGGCGGCCGAGGCGTTCCTGGGGAAGATGGAATATGTCGCGGCGTCCATGAAAGCGCGGGCCGCGACTCTCTATGGCGCACCGCTGACGTCCGAGGTGAAGCTCGATGGCGCCACCAAACCACCATCCAATGTGGCAACGCAGCTGTGGACGGCGGGTAACGCGCTGTCGTGGGCGCGCACCGCGGTGACAAAGATCGAGAGTTTCTACGCGAATTACGCGGCCACCGTCGAACCGCACGCCGTGCAGCCCGACGGCACGGTCTTCGTCAGCCTGGTACCTGGGGTGCCGGAGAAGATGACGACGGCGATGCGCAAGGTGATGACCCAGTTGGTGGCGAAGTACAAGACGGACGTCTATCACGCGCCTGCCCCGGACCCGGCCGACTTCAAGCCCCCGCCGCCCAAGGCGCCGGACATTCCTCTACCGAAGGTACCTCCTGCGAAGGAGCCGCCGCCCGATGTTCCGGGTGCTGACAAGCCTCCGGGTGCTGACAAGCATGTGCCAGACATCAAAGTCCCGGGTGACGACGACAAGGATCCGAAGCCCGAAGGGCCGCCCGACGACAAGAACAACCGAGTCGGCGAACACATCCCCGACATCGAGATTCCGCCCGGCGACCCTCCGCCCGGATCCGGCCAGGGCAAATCGGCGCCGGACGAGTTGATGAACGCCCTGAGCCCCTACGTACCGCCGGGTTCGGGTTCGAAGGCCGGCACCGGCGGAGGTGGCGGTGGCGGCACGGCCGACGTCAAGGTTCCCGACTTCCCAGGTGCGGGTTCGCCGCAGGACATCGGTCCCGGGCCCGGTCCGGGCGGTTTCGCTCTGGGCGGAAACGGTCCGGGCGCGTCCGGCGGCGGCGCTTCGGCCAACGAACGCAAGGCGGCCACGGTGCCTCCGAAGGTGCCCACCATCGAGAACCTCGGCTCGCCGCCGGAGGCCGTTTCGAGTCCGATCCTTCCGGAGGGTTCTGGAAGCACGACCGTTCCTGATCTGCCACCGTCGAGCCTGCCGCCGGCCGCGACCGGCGGCGGAAAGACGGGCGACTCCGGCAGCGGATCCGATTCTTCCGGTCTGTTGCCGGGCAGTACTGATCCGTGGGTGCCGGATGCGCCCCCCACCGGAACGCCGGCCGGAGTGGGCGGTGGCTCAGGTTCCGGTGCGTCGGGTTTCGCCGGCGGCGGTGCCGATGTCGGCGGACTGGGTGATGCGGCCGGCGGCGCCGCGATTCCGGAAGCGCCGCACGTCGGGGGCCTGGACGGGAGCGGCGGCGGAAGCACCGCGGGGTCCAATGCTGGTGCTGGTGCTGGTGCTGGTGCTGGTGCCGGTGCCGGATCGGCGGCCGGGCTCGGCGGCGGCGCGGGCGCCGGGGGTGGGGTGCCGCCGATGATGCCGATGATGCCGCCGGGTGCGACCGGTACGGGTGCACCGGAGCGTTCTGACGCCGCGGGGCTGCTGGCGACGGATACCGCGCCCTGGACGACGGGCGTGGGTACGGATCTGGTGGGCGAGACCTTCCCGGGCACGCCTGGCGGTGAGGGCGGTGCCGCCCCGGGTGGTGCCGGCTTCGACGGCACAGCGCCGGGTCTTCCGGCCGGTTCCGGTGTGGGCGTCCCGGAGGACGATGCAGCGGCGGGCGGTGGCGTGACGCATCCGGCGACGCCGGAGCTCGGCTCGGCGGGCGGTGTGCCACCGATGATGCCGATGATGCCGCCGGGCGCGACCGGTACGGGCGCACCGGAGCGCTCTGATGCCTCCGCTCTGGTGGCCACGAACGCGGAGCCCTGGTCGGGCGACACGGCGCCGCCGGAACAAGCGAGGGGTGGAGCCGGCCAGGCTCATGGGGGAGAAGGCTTCATCGGCGCTCCGCCCCCGCCTCGGCCCGCGCCGCCGCCCCCAGCCGAGAGCAGGCCGTCCGTGCCGCCGGCGCCGGCCGGCCTCCCGGCCGTCCCCGAAGAGGCCGATCCGCCGGCCGACCGCGTCGCGGTCGTCGGGGACGGCGACGACGACTTCGGGTCATGGGACCAGGACGGGCTGCCGTGGAACACGCTGGACGACGGCGAAGACGATGAAGACGACGATGCGCTGTGGTTCTCGCCGCCCCCGCCCGTGACGGACCAGCCGATGATGGCGGTCGCCGCCATGTCACCGTCGCCGTTGCGGGCGTGGCGTCCCGAGCGGGAAGGCAGGACCAGGTCGGACGGCGATGTCGAGGGCACGCCGCAGATGTCCGCCGCGGAGCCGGACGACGACACGCTGCAACGGCTCATGGCGGAGCGTGATGCCGCGGCCGAGGCGGCCCGTACGCGAGGCGAAGCCGACCAGGACGACGGCGAGGACGACGCCACGGCCGGTGACCAGAAGTCCGCCGACCAGCGTCAGGCACTGAGGCTCCTGCAGGCCGAAGACGACATCTGGCCGACGCGCGCGGCGGGACCGGGGGTGATCGAATGAGTACGGTCACCGTCAAGCGCCCGCCGCGCCTGGAGGGCCCGCCCCTGCCGACCGGCGACGTCGAGCTGCAGGAGCCGCCGGTCATGGCGGAACCGGCGCCACCCGACATCCGCGCCTTCCTGATGGCCGTGCCGATGGCGCTGGGCATGGGCGGCATGATGCTCATGTTCGGCATGTTCAGCCGCTCGCCCGCCATGTACGTGATGGGCGGCGTGATGTTCGTCGGCATGATCTCGATGGGCTTCGTTCAGATCGGCAAGGCGACCGGCGAGCGCAAGGCCAAGATGAAGTCCGAGCGGCGCGACTATCTGCGCTACATCGCCCAGCTGCGCAAGAAGGCCCGCGCCGACGCCGACGAGCAGCGCAGCGCGGTCTTCTGGAACAACCCCGACCCGGCCCGGCTGTGGTCGATCGCCTCCGGCAGCCGGGTCTGGGAACGCCGGCCGGTGCATGACGACTTCGGGCGGGTACGGATCGGGCTCGGCACGCAGAACTCGGCGATCCACTATGTCCCGCCCTCGACCAAGCCGATCGAGGACCTGGAACCACTGTCGGCGATCTCGCTGCGACGCTTCTCCGAGGCCTACCTGACGATCGACGGAATGCCGACGGCCATCGGCACGCGGAGCTTCACCAGCATCGAGTTCGCCGGAGAGTTCGCCGCGTCCATGGATCTCTGCCGGGCGATCGTCGGCCAGCTGGCGACCTTTCATGCCCCGGACGAGCTGCGGCTGGCGGTGCTGACCGACGGCAACGCCGACGACTGGGAATGGGTCAAGTGGCTGCCGCACAACGCCCATCCCACCGACACCGACGCGGCCGGTCCGGTCCGCCTGTTCGCGCACGATCACGACGAGCTGATGGCGCTGCTCGGCGCTGACCTCGGCGAGCGCGGCGAGCACGACGCCACCGCCCGGGTGGGAGCGTCCGAGCCGTTCATCGTCGTCATCGCCGCCTCGATCGAGATCCCGGAGGTTTCACGGCTCCTCGGTGAGGGAATCCGCAACGTGCTCCTGCTGGACGTGACCGGCCGGCTTCCCGGTGGCGCCAAGGTGCTGCGGCTGACCGTCCGGGACGGAGCGGTCGAGTACCCCACCGGGACCAAGACCGGCCGATCGGAGGCTGACGCGCTGAGCCGGGCCGAGGCGGAGGTCCTGGCCCGGATCCTCGCGCCGAAACGGACCAGCGGGACGCTCGAGGTCGTCGACGAGTCGCTGGAGTCGGACTTCGAGCTCACCACCCTTCTCGGGATCAAGGACGCCTACTCCTTCGACGTCCCGGCGATCTGGCGTACCCGCCACGCCCAGCGGGCCCGGTTGCAGGTGCCGATCGGCGTGACCGAGGGCGGCGAGGTCATCGAGCTGGACCTGAAGGAGTCGGCGCAGGGCGGCATGGGCCCGCACGGGCTGGTCATCGGTGCGACCGGTTCGGGCAAGAGCGAGCTTCTGCGTACGCTCGTCTGCGCGCTCGCCGCGACCCATTCGTCGGAGATCCTCAACCTGGTGCTCGTCGACTTCAAGGGCGGCGCCACCTTCATCGGCATGGAGAAGCTGCCGCACACCTCGGCGGTCATCACCAACCTGGCCGACGAGCTGCCGCTGGTCGACCGGATGCAGGACGCGCTCAACGGCGAGATGACCCGCCGGCAGGAGTTCCTGCGGGAGAGCGGCTACGCCTCGCTGTTCGAGTACGAGAAGGCGCGGGGCGCCGGCGCGCCCCTGGTCCCGTTCCCGGTGCTGCTGGTCATCGTCGACGAGTTCAGTGAGCTGCTCAGCAGCAAGAGCGAGTTCATGGACCTGTTCGTCTCGATCGGCCGGTTGGGGCGCTCGCTCGGCGTGCATCTGCTGCTCGCCTCGCAACGGCTGGACGAGGGCCGGATCAGCCGGGTCGAGGGCCACCTGTCCTACCGGATCGCGCTGCGCACCTTCTCGTCGATGGAGTCGCGGGCGGTCATCGGCGTCGGCGCCGCGTACGAGCTGCCGTCCGATCCCGGAAACGGTTATCTGAAGGTCGACATCACCAGCCTGGTCAGGTTCAAGAGCGCGTACGTCTCGGGTGGCTACGCCCGTCGGATCGCACCGGCCGAGGAGGACGACCGGCTGCGGGTGGTGGCCGAGATCGTGCCGTTCGGCACCCGTACCATGTCGTCGGCGCCCGGCGTGTACGGACGACCGGTCGCCGTCCCGATCGAGGAACCGGCGCACGACGCCGCCCAGCCGGACGATCCGGCCCTGATGGACGTGCTCATCGATCGGCTGGCCGGGTCCGGCCCACCAGCTCGCCAGGTCTGGCTGCCACCGCTGGCCGACGCGCCGAGTCTCGACGCGCTGCTGCCGTCGATCGTCCCGGATCCGGAACACGGCATGATCGTCCAGCGGGAGGTGCTGCGTGGCCGGCTTCGGGTGCCGGTCGGCGTGGTGGACCGCCCGTACGATCAGACCCGGGATCTGCTCATCGCCGACGTCTCGGGCGCGCACGGCCACGTCGGCGTCGTCGGCGCCCCGCAGAGCGGCAAGTCGACGCTGCTGCGGACGTTCGTCATGTCGCTGGCCCTCACCCACACCCCGCGTGAGGTCCAGTTCTATGCCCTCGACTTCGGCGGGGGCGGCATCATGCCCATCGTCGGCCTGCCGCACACCGGCTCGGTGGCCACACGGATGGAGCGCGACCGGGTGGTCCGCACGATCGCTGAGATCACCGGCATCATGGAGCGGCGTGAGGCCGCCTTCGCCGCACACGGCTTCGACTCCCTCGGCAGCTATCTGGACGCGTGCGCCCGGGGCGTGCTGCACGATCCGCACGGCCATGTGTTCCTCATCATCGACGGCTGGTTCACCCTGAAGCAGGACTTCGAGGCACTCGAGGACCGCATCCGTGAGCTGTCCTCGCGAGGGCTGTCCTTCGGGATCCACATCGTCATCGCGGCCACCCGCTGGTCGGAGATCCGTACCTGGCTGCGCGATCTGCTCGGCACCAAGCTGGAGCTGCGGCTCGGCGACTCAATCGAGTCGGAGGTCAACCACCGCAAGGCGGCGCAGGTGCCCGACCAGGCCGGCCGGGGGATGACCAGCGACGGCATGCACTTCCTGGCCGCCGTGCCGCGGCTCGACGGGCGCAGCGGAAACGTCGACCTCGGTGAGGCGACCAAGGCGATCGTCGAGGAGATCGCCACGTTCTGGCCTGGGCCGCCCGCCCCGCCGGTGCGACTGCTGCCGGCCCGGTTGCAGGTCGAGGATCTGCCGCCCGCTCAGCCCGAGTTCAAGGTCTGCCTCGGTCACGACGAGACCCGGATCGAACCGGTCTGGCACGACTTCATGAGTACGCCGCATCTGCTCGTCATGGGTGACATCGAGACCGGCAAGACGAACGCCTTGCGGCTCGTGCTGCGGGCGATCGCCGAGCGGTATCGACCCGACCAGGCGAAGGTGGTGCTCGGCGATCCCCGGCGTGACCTGGACACCGCGATCCCGGACGAGTACGTCGTCGGCCGCGGTATCACCAGTGAAGCGGTGAACGAGCTGGCCAGGCAGGCCCTGGTGTCGATGCAGGAACGCATGCCGGGCACGGACATCTCGTCCGAGCGGCTGCGGCGCCGGGACTGGTGGGACGGCCCTGAGGTCTTCGTGGTGATCGACGACTACGACCTGCTGAGTTCCGGCCTGAGCAGCGTGCTCGAGCCGATCACCCCGGTCCTCGCCCAGAGCGTCCACATCGGACTGCATGTGATCATCGCACGGAGCACCTCCGGGGCGATGCGGGCCATGACCGATCCGGTGATCAGGCGGATCTGGGAGCTCGGCTCGCCCGCGGCCCTGCTGTCGTACCCGAAGGACGAGGGCCGGTTCATCGGCGAGGCCGCACCCATGCAGTTGCCGCCGGGCCGGGCCCAGCTCGTGACCCGCCGCGGCGTGAAGCTGATCCAGACCGGCATCGTCACGGCCGGCGTGACGGCGAAGGAAAACGCATGACGACCGCATTGAACAGCGACATCTGCCGGATCACGGTCGTCGGCCCGGACAAGCGGATCGATCTCGCCGTACCGGTCACCACCATGGTCGCCGCGCTGATCCCGGCCCTGGTCCGGCGGGTCGGCGGCGACGAGGAGGAGAGCGTCGGCGGCGAACGGATCTGGCGGCTCCAGCGACTCGGTGAGCCCGCATTCGACCCCAGCGGTACGCCGGAGTCACTGGATTGGCTGGACGGTGAGGAGTTCCACCTGACCCTCAACGAGAACGCCATCCCCGAGCTGGCCTACGACGACCTGGCCGACGGGATCGCCTCGATGATCAACCGGCGCGACGACCGATGGCAGCCGGAATACCGCCGGCCCCTGTTCCTGGCCCTCTCGGGCCTGGCCCTGACCGCCCTCGCGGCTTTCCTGGCCCACCGGGGGACGCGAGTGCTGAGCGTCAGCGCCGCACTGACTCTGGTCGGCGTCTTCGGGCTCACGGCGGTGCTGTTCGCGCGCCGCAAGGACGCGATCACGGCGATGGTGTTCAGCCTGGCCGCGGTCGTCCTGTCGGGGGTGGCGTTCCTCCGGCTGACCAGCCCGGCGCCGGATCGCTTCGATCCCGGCGCGACGAGCCTGCTGGCCGCGAGCGACGCGATCGTCGTGAGCGCCCTGGCGCTCTACGTCTGCCATCTCCTCTGGGCGCGGCGCCTGCCGTACCCGCCGTTGCTGGTCCTGTTCCTGACCGGCGTCGTGTTCGGCTTCGAGCTGTCGATCGCCGGCTATTTCGAGATGAGTCACGCCACGGCCGCGGGCATCACCATGTCGCTGATCTTCTGCCTGGTGGTGTCGGCCGCGAAGATGACCCTGCGGCTGGCCGGGCTGCGCGGGGTCCAACTGCCCAAGACCGGTAGTGAGCTGCAGTACGACATCACGCCGGCGAAGGCTGATGACATCCAGCGGCGTACCGATCGGGCTGACAACTATCTCAACGTGCTGTGCGTGACGGTGGGTCTGACCGCGCCGATCCTGCAGCACGCGGTGCTGGGTGAGGACGGCTTTCTCGGTCCGCTGATGGTGCTGGTCGTCTCGAGCTCGCTGCTGCTGCGGGCCCGGGCGTTCCTCGGTCTGTGGCAGCGCGTCTCGCTCGTGGTCGCCGGTGGCTCCGGCTACCTGCTGGTGGTGTTCCGGTTGTCGGAATCGGTGCTCGGCGACGGGCGGCTGCTGATCCTCACCGGACTGCTCGCGCTGACCGTGGTGCTGATCATGGCCGCGCTCCGGCCGTGGCCGCAGCGGCTCCTGCCGGTCTGGGAGTTCACCGCGACCATGCTGGACCTGGTGCTCGGCCTGTCGATTCTGCCGCTGCTGCTCTGGCTGGCCGGGGTTTACGGCTGGGCCCGCGGACTCTTCGGATAGGGGGCGGGCGATGCAGACTCAACGTGATCATGTGCACGCGCATGAGTTCCAGATGGGCCGGATGAGCTCGGCCCTGCTGCTCGGCGATCCGACTCAGCCGGACAGTCCCTCCAAGCGCACGGTCATGGGCATCGTCATCGGGGTCATCGTCGGGTTGCTGACCGCGGCGGGATTCGGCGTCTACGGGTTCCTGGTGCCGGGTGGGAGCAAGGAATGGCGTACGCCCGGGGTGATCATCCAGGAGAAGGGCACGGTCAACGAGTACGTGTACGTGGGCGGACGGCTCCACCGCACGCTCAATCACGCTTCGGCCCTGCTGATCTCCGGAGGGAACGGCACCGTGTCGGTCTCGGCGAAGTCGCTCGCCGGCGTACCGCGGGGCCGGCCGGTCGGTCTGATCGGTGCGCCGCAGCTGGTTCCGGCCGCCGGGCAGATCTCGACCGGGCCGTGGCAGGTCTGCACCTCGGGTGGTGAGGCCGCGGTGAGTCTCGGCTCGACCGCCGTGGCGCCGATGAATGACAACGCCTTCCTCCTCGTGTCGGCCGGCTCACAGACATACCTCCTGTGGCGGCAGCACCGAATGCTGGTGGCCGACACGGCGGTGCCGGTGGCGCTGGGCGCGGCCAGCGCGCTTCCCGTGCCGGTCCCGCCGGACTGGCTTCGGGAGCTTCCGGACGGCGGCCAGGTGTCGATCCCGAAGATGCCCGGGCAAGGGTCTCCCGGCGCGCGGGTCGCCGGTCGACCGGCCACCATCGGCCGGCTGTTCCGGCTGGGCGGCGACGGCAGCGATCAGCTGTTCGTGTTGCGCCAGGACGGCCTCGCTCCGGTCAACCGGACCGCCTTCGAGCTGTTGCAGGCGGTCTCCCACGGCGCCCCGGTGACCCTCAACGCCGCCGAGCTCGTGGCCGCGCCTCGCTCGCGCGACCGGACGTTGCTCGACATGTTCCCGGGACTGGACGCCGCGACCCCGGTGTCCCCGGCCGGCAAGATCCTCTGCCAGCGCCAGGCGTTCGTGGGCAACCGGATGGAATCGACGATCGCGATCGTGGAACCCGCGGCCATGGACGCGGCCCCGCCCGGTCGCGGACTGCTTGCCTACGCGATGGACAAGTCCGCGGCCGCCGGCAACCCGGTCCTCTTCCTCATCACCGATGACGGCGTACGGTACCGCCTGTCGAACTCCAGGACCCGCGACGCTCTCGGTCTGGGGCAGGCACCGGCCGTCCCGATCTCGCGTTACGTGCTCGACCTGTTCCCGGCCGGTCCCGACCTGAATCGTGACGCGATCAACCTGGCCCGGCAGGGCTGACCGATGATGACCATGTCGCAACGATCGCCCGACGACAACACCGACTCTCTCGGACGGCAGACCATCGGCAACGCGATCGTCCTGCACACCTCGGAGGCGGTGAGCTCCGAGGCCCGCGAGATCGCGATGGCCGTACCCGTGGACCCGGACAACGAGATCGTCCTGCTCGATCTGCGACGCGACCTGTCGTACGCGATGTGGGAATCGATCGCGCGGGCCGTCCCCCGCAAGCGACGCGGCATCCGGCTGATCGTCTGCGGCGAGGAACCGGGTACGACCACCCTGGCCGGGCAGTTCCTCTCGGCCCGGCTGGACCGCGTGGTCATCGCCCCGCACGGCCAGATCGTGCGGGGTACGGCCGGAGCCCTCTTCATCCATTCCGCCCAGCACAGCGGCTGGGTGCGCTACCGGGCCGGAAAGCCGCCGAGCTGGGAGGCGAAACGTTTCCCCGTCCCGGTGTGGGACCGCGCCGCCGTCACCCCCCTGCAGACCAGTGCGACCGGCGTTGCCGAACCGATCCCCGGCGGCGTGTGGATCAGGGACACCCGGGCCGAGAGCGCCGTCCGGGACCACTGGAACTGGCTGGTCGCCTCGTTGCCGTGCCAGCCGGAGCGACTCACCGTCGTCCTCGGTTGCCCCGGCACGCCGCCGATCTCGCTCGACGACATCGCCCGGTTCTGGCGCGACTTCGACGAGCAGAGCCGGGCGCGGGCAAGGTTCGTCACCTACGGAAAGGTCTTGGCGCCCACCGCGGAACCCCTCGGGCAGGTGCTGGCCGACCTGTTCAAGAGGCAGGTCGTGTGTTTCACCGGCATGCCGATCGGCGACCCGGTCCAGCCGAAGATGTTCACCGTCCGGGAGAACGGGAACTTCGGCTGGCAGGTGTTCGCCGAGGAACTGGCCTACCGGCCCCGGGCCCGGGCCAACGACCCGGCGCCGATGCCCGAGGTCCTGAATCACCGCGCGCCGCTGGCCTCCGGTGATCCGATCGAGCCGCTGGTCTACTGGTACGCCGGCGACGCGGTCGTCGAGGTCGTCCAGGCCGGTCTGTGGATGCGGCCGACGGCCGTACCCGGGCACGCCGAGACGATCCGGGCCACCCGGCCCACCGCCGACAACAACACGGTCATCTTCGACGACACGACGCCGGCCCGAGCGGTACGGATGCGGGTGCTGGCCGAGGATCTCATCGCGCGGCTCGACCGGACGACGATGGAGCACAGCCGGCTGGTCGCAGCATCCGCGGTCACCGCCACCTCGAGCAGTGGCGTGGCTGACGCCGGAGCCGACGCCGCGTTCCGGGACAGCCCCCCGGAGGACCGGACGCGAGCGGTGGCACGGGCCGGGGTCGAGGCGCCGACGCCGGTACCGACCGCATCGCCGGTCCCGGCCGTGACGATGGTGCCCGCACCCCCGTCCAGCACCGCACTCCGGTCTGCGCCGGCCGACGACACGGAAGCCGAGCCGACAACGGCCATGAGGATCGTCCGCGTGGCGCCGCTACCGGCCGACCGGGATGATTCCCGTGGCAGGGCGGCGGCGGCCGTACCGGCCCCGGCGGCCGAGCCGCCGCCGGCAACGTCGATCGCGTCCTCGACGCCGAGTCCGCTCTCGGTCGAGGCCCACCAACCGGCACCGAATCCGGATCCGGTGCCGGCCGCGGACCTGCCACCGGGCCCGCTGGCGGTTCCGCCGGTCCCGGATCCCGAGCCGACCGGCTCCCGCCGCCCGCCGCGGTTGCAGCCGACTCCGGTGGCGGCCTCGTCGGCGATTCCCTCCGCTCGAGGCCTTCAGGAGGAGCGGGCGTGGCTGCGACGGACGCTGAGCGACGACTTCGACCGGGTCGCGTCGTCGGTGTCGCGAATGCTGTCCGAGCAGCCCGCGCTGCAGACCGGCGACTCACGGACGCCCGCGGAGATCCTCAGCGACTGCGTGGCCGTACGCCTGTATCTCTCCTCGCAGGGATCGGCGATCGACGCCGACCTGCGCGCGGCCCGCAAAGGCCCGCACGTCCCGTTCGCCCGGTGCGTCGTGGCCGGGCTCGGCCCGATGCCGTCGCACCGGGGACCGGCGTCCTTCACGACCTCGTTGTCCGCCGCGCACTGGACCCTGCTCCACAAGCACAAACTGCTCACCGAATGGGGCTTCCTGAACGCCCTCACCGAGCCGTCACCGGACCTCAAGGGTGACGTCGAGATATTGGTGTGGGCGATGACCGCCCGGCGTACCACCGGATTCGAGCCCCAGGGGGATGAGCGAGCCGACAACCGGGTGCTCTTCCTGCCCGGAACCAGCTTCAAGGTGCTGATGACCACCGAGCCGAGCGGCGCCGCCCGTGGCCGGGTGCTCCTGCGGGAGTTGTCGCGCACCGAGATCGCCGCTGACGGCCGGGTCGCCGGTGACCGGATCAACCTCGACGAACTGGCGGTGGCTTCGCTGCAGCGCTACGTCGAACGCTGGACCGGCAAGGACCGGCCCTCCCGGGTCGGCACTGCGGCCGCCGGCCGGTTCGTGCTCCCGCCCGGTATCGCGTAGGCGATTCATGAGACTGCAAGCCGAAGGTGGTTGACATGCGTCAGAACGCTCACCCGATGGGCCGACAGGTGATCATTGTCGGCGGCGGCGCGCCGGGCGCCTGCCCGACCATCGGCGCGGCCTTGGCGCGCGCGGAGGACGGAGCCTCGATCGTCGTCCGGGCGGGACGCTACGAGGAGCAGCTGACCATCACGAAGCAGGTGACGATCAGCGCCGAGGACGGCGCCGGGACCGTCACGGTCCACACCGCGGTAGGCAGCGTGCTCGTGGTCAGCGGCACCGGGGCCTCGTTGCGTGGCCTGATGCTGTCGAGCGACGACGAGAAGCTCGCGGCCGTGGATGTCCACCAGGGGGAGGCCGCCCTCGACGACTGCGAACTGCGCGGCCGCTCCTGGGCCACGGTGCTGTCCCGTCTCGAGGGATCGGTCGCCATGCGCGGATGCCTCATCACCAACGGCGCCGGTGCGGGTGTGGTCGTCACGTCCAGCCGGGCGAGCACCGTCGAGGACTGCCGGATCACCAATGTCGGCTCATCGGCCGTGCTCGTCACCGATGTCGGGTCACTGGCATTGCGCCGGTGCCGGATGACCGAGGTCACGGGCAACGGCATCTTCGTGACCGGAACCGCGGTGTGCACCGTCGAACTCTGTGAAGTGATCGGATCGGACAAACCCGCGGTCGTCATCGACGAGCACGGCGCCGCGCGGATCACCGAGCTCACCGTGACTGACAGCGTCTCCGTGGACGTCTTCGTCCGCGGCGACGGCGAGGTCACCGTCACCGACTCGACGTTCAGCCGGGCCGGCGCTCAGGCGGTCCACATCACCGGCGCGGCCGCCCCGACGTTCCGCGACTGCCTTTTCACCGATGCCGGCAAGAGCGCCGTGAACGTCGCCGGGACCGGCGCACCGACGTTCGAGAACTGTGTGATCGCCGGCAGCCCGTCCGGTGTCCGGGTCGACGGCGGTGGTGCTCCGGCCTTCCGGCAACTGAGGATCTCGGGCAGCTCCGAGCACCTCGTCGAGGTGACGGCGAAGTCGGGCGTCGTCCTGCACGGAATGCAGGCCGAGGTACGGCAGGGCCGGGGGATCGTGCTGGCCGGCGAGAGCACCGGCGAACTCAGCGACCTCGAGCTCTCGAGTCACTGTGGTGCCATCGTGGAGACCTCGGGCGGTGCCCGCCTGACGATCCGGGACGCCCACCTCACGGCCACGGCCGAGGCAGCCGTGACCGCGCGGGACGCCGCGCGGATCGAACTCGCGGGCGTGGTGGTCCGCGGAGGCGGACTGCTCGTCGAGTCGGCGGCCGTCGCGACGCTCGACGACACCGAAATCATCGACGCGTCGAGCGACGGTGTCCGCATCACCGGCGGGGTCCTGACGGCCAGCCGCGGCCGCGTGCGCTCGGCGGGCCGGCACGGCGTGCTGGTCGAGGCCGGTGGCAGCGCCGACATCGTGGAGAGCCAGATTCTCGACAGCGCCGAGGACGGGGTCCAGGTCACCGGGCTGGAGCCGGTCCGGCTGACACGTTCCACGGTGCGCGGCAGTCGCGGCCTGGCCATCCGGGACTCCGAGTCGAACCGCGTGATCGTGAGCGACGTACGGAGTGAAGCGGTCCCGGCCGAGCGCGACCCGTCGGCCGCGCCGTCAACTGCGTGGGACGAACAACCGAGCACGATGGGAGAAACCAGGATCGCGACCTCCGGACCTCTCGCCGACCTGGACGTCCTGGTGGGCCTGGCCGGTGTCAAGGCCGAGGTCAAAGGCCTGATCAACCTCATCACGATGGCGCAGCGGCGGCAGCAGCTCGGTCTGCCGATGCCGCCGATGAGCCGGCATCTCGTCTTCGCCGGTCCACCCGGCACCGGCAAGACCACGGTCGCCCGGCTCTACGGCGCCGTGCTCAAGGAGCTCGGCGTGCTGTCCCAAGGGCACATGGTCGAGGCGTCGCGCGCCGACCTGGTCGGCCAGTACATCGGTTCCACCGCGATCAAGACCACCGAGCTCGTCACCAAGGCGATGGGCGGGGTTCTGTTCATCGACGAGGCGTACACCCTGTCGGCCGGCTCGGGCGGGTCCGGGCCGGACTTCGGCCAGGAGGCCATCGACGCGCTGATGAAGATGATGGAGGACCACCGCGACGAGATCGTGGTGATCGTGGCGGGCTACTCCGAGCTCATGGAGCGGTTCCTCGACTCCAACCCGGGCCTCGGCTCCCGGTTCACCCGCACCATCGAGTTCCCCAACTACAGCGTCGACGAGCTGGTCACCATCACCACCAACCTCTGCCGGAAGCACTACTACGAGCTCACCGACGACGCGATCGAGGCGGTCACCGAATTCTTCGAGCGGACGCCCAAGGGATCGACCTTCGGCAACGGCCGGGTGGCCCGCAAGCTGTTCGAAGCCATGATCAACCATCAGGCGTCCCGGCTGGTGGTTTCCCCACCGGCCAAGGACAACGAGCTCAACCGGCTGACGGCGGCCGACCTCGCACCGGAACTCGCGGAGCTCGCCGGTGCGCCGGTCGCGCCCGCCCCTCAGCTCGACGCCACCGGTGACCCGCGGCAGGCCTTGCAGGCGAGCGTCGCGTGGCGGCGGATCGGCGAGCTGGTCGGCGCCGAGGAGGCCCGGCGGGGGATCGCGGCGAAGGTGACCGCGCTGGCGGTGAAGGGCCGCCCGGCGGCCCCTGGCGACGCCAACGTCGTCCTGGTCGGACCGGCCGGCAGCGGGCGCCGGGAACTCGCGAGTCTCTATGCACGGGCGTTGTCCGAGCTCGGCTGCCTGCCGACCGGTCATCTGGTGACCGTCTCGGCCTCCGGGGCCTTGGCCGCGCGCTGGCCGGGCCAGGCGCACAGCCTCGTCGCGAATGCCCTGGGCGACGCCGAGAGCGGTGTTCTGGCCATCCGCTGGGACGTGTCCGCGACCGACGCCTTCGTGAGCGAGATGGTCGATGAGCTGTCCCATGCCGTGCACGGGGTCAGCGCGCCGGTCACCATCCTGATCACCGAGCCGGAGACGGTGGATTCCGTGCCGGGGCGATTGCTGGAGTGCTTCGGGCAACGGTGGACCGTGCCGGCGTACAGCGTCGCCGAAGTGGGGGAGATCGCCGTGCGTTACCTGCTGAGGCACGGGCACGAGCTCTCCGCCGACGTCCGGGAAGCGGTGGTCAAGGGAGCGGCGGGGCTGCCCGACCGCAGCGTCCGCGCCGCCCATGTCTTCGCCGCCGGCCTGTCGCGGACGGCGGCGGTGAAAACATTGACGATGGCCGATGTGGGCTATGCGCAGGCGAGCGCGGGGAAGTCCGGGCTCGCTTTCGTGTGACAGCGGGACGCGGCGTCCGCCCGTCAGGACGGACGCCGCGGTCCGGCTCAGGGCTGATTCGGCTGCTTGGTGTACGCAATCAGTGGTGTGTTGAGCTCGTCCCGCTCCGCGAGCGTCAGTGGGTCGGGAGCCGGAAGCAGGACGTAGGGCTGACCGCCGTCCTGGGATTCGTTCTCCACCGACGCCGCGACTCTTTCCCCCGGCGCGCCCAGGGGCGGGGTAGGAGCGAACCGTCCTTCGTTCGGCTCCGTCTGGTGCCGCGGCTCCACGTGGACCGGGGTGAATCCATCGGCGTTCGGCACGACATCCGTGGCTCGTCGCCTCTCGAGGGGAACGCCGGGGCTGGAACCAGTGGTGCTTTCCGGGTGAGCCACGGCACCGGTGGTGCCGCCCACCGGGCTCGCCGTGCTTCCGCCGGAAACCGGGAGCTCTCGCACGGCCTTGGCGTACCCGTGCGCGTGATGGTCGACCTCGGCACCGGCTTCGCGGAAGTTCTTGCTGGTCGTCGTGAATTGGTTGCCGTAAGCCTCGAGCTTCTGCCGGCGTGTGTCGACGTTGGCGTAGACGGCCGTCATCGCTCCGGCGACGATGGGCTTGATCTGGGCGGCCGTCTCGTCGTCGGCCAGTCCCCAGAGCAGCGTCGCGGAGATGTCGGCGAAGGCCGGCGAGAGCGCCGCGAACTGCGCGGCGCTCGCGGCGTACGGGGACGAGAGCGCTTCGATGCCATCGGGGTCGGCGTACACCGAGTCGGACGTCATGGGGGCTCCATTCTCGCGGCCGGTAGACACAGGTACCCAGCCCGACGATAGGCGGCAGCCGGCCCGCGGCCGGCCGGATCGTCCTTAGGGGAAGGAAATGGTGCGCGTATCAGGCTCGAGGGGTCGCCCCGTTGCACGACTCGCCGGCCGGGTTGACCGGGCGGGCACCATCCACTGCCTGTTCAGCGGTTCCGGCCGCGGGGACGGATGAGCGTACGGAAAAGTCCCGGAGAGTCTCGTCGCAGTTTTGCGGCGAGACCTGGCAGGAGCGTGTCTCGTCTTGATCGGCGTAAGCACATACCGGCTTCGATCAAGGAGTTATGACATGAACCGCACCCGCAGGAGCTGGCTGATCGCCTCGGTCGTGATGGCGGCAGCCGTCGTGGTGAGCGGGGGTGCCAGAGCGGAGCCGCGGTCAGCTTGCGGCCGGCGGCGTCGACGGCGGTGAGGGCGCTCATCGGGCCCTCGGTACGGTCCGCCGGGTCGAACCAGAACACCGTGACGGAACGGTCGTGCCGGTGGGTCCGGCGCCGCCGCCGGATCGCGGCCGGCGGCGCCGCCGCGATGGTGGTCGCGGCGGCCGTCCTCGGCATCGGGCACCTGCCCGGCCGGTTGGGACGGGCGCCCGTCCCGGCCGCATCGGTCTCGGCGACGGCCCGGCCCGTACCGCCCCGGGTCTCCGGCGCCCTCGGGGACGCCATCGACACCCGGATCACCGCGGGCCGCGACCACACCTGGGTGCTCTACGCGAACCGGGTCCGCGATCCGAGCGCGCCGGGGACGACGTTCGGGCTCACCATCGCGCGGCACAGCACCGGCGGGAGGACGACCGATCCGTTCGAGCTCCACGAGGATGAGGGCTCGGACCGGGCAGCCGGCTTCCATCCCATGCAGGCACCGATGACCTACGAGAACGGCCTGATCCAGCCCGCCTTCGGCTACTACGTGGGCGCGGCGACCAGGATCACCGGCCGGTCCGGCGGTGGCGTGGTGACCGCGCGGATCGCGACCTGGAGCGTGGACACCACCGTGGCCATCTTCTGGTTCGAGCCGATCGGCGAATCGCCGGAGGACGTCACGGACCTCGTCGCCTACGACGCGGCCGGCACGGAGCTGCCCGCCGGAAACCCGAGGATCTGGAACAACTGATGCCGACACGGAGGAACAGAACTGTGAAGAGGACTCTCGTCGTGCTGGCGGCCGTGCTGTTGACCGGCGGTTGCGCGACCGGCAACGCCGGCACGACCGCGCCGAGCCCGGCGCCGAGCGGCTCCCTGGCCGTGGCCACCGGCCGGCCGGTGCGGCCGGAGCCCAGCTTCGCCGACCTGACGCGGGGGAGCACCGTCTCGGCGGTGAAGCTGTTCGCCTACGAGCCGGCCGCGAGGTCGGCGGTCGTGGAACCGATCATCTTCATGGGCGGCGCGGCCTACTGCAAGACATACCAGGTGAAGCGCACCGATACGCGATGCCAGGAGGAATGGACGACCGAGAAGAGCCGGCGCAAGGTCACCATGACGGTGGCGGCGAAACCGGCGTTGCTCACCTGGCAGGGCGAGGACGGCGACGTGTGCGCCGAATCGCTGGCCGACGGCAGCGGGGGCACCTGCCCGATCTCCGCACCGGAGTCGCGCACCGCTTGGCGATCCGCGTCGACCTTGCTGCCTGTTCGGCCAAACGTTCGTGAGACCACAACTTCGCGAACGACGCTGTCTGCGGAAGACGTTCAAGCGGAAGGCAGAACATGGAACTGGGTGTCGGACTACCCAACGTGGGCGGACAGGTCGAACCGGCCGAGCTCGTCACGATCGCGCGGGCCGCGGAGGATCTCGGTTATGCCGCCGTCTGGGCGGGGGAGAGGCTGATGAGGCCACTGGCGGACGTGTCCTTCCATGGTGCGCCGCCGTCCCCGGTCCCGGGCCCGTACAAGTACGCTCTCGACCCGATCGAGACCTTGAGCCACATCGCCGCCGTCACCGAGACGATCAAGCTCGGCACCAGCGTGGTGAACGCGTTGCTGCAACCGCCCATCCTTCTGGCCAAGCGCCTCGCGACGCTGGACCAGTTCAGCTCCGGCCGGGTGATCGCCGGATTGGGGCAGGGGTGGGTGCCGCAGGAGTTCGAGAGCACCGGCGTGCCCATGGAGCGGGTCGGTGACGGCCTGGACGAGACCGTGGCGGCTCTGCGCGCCTGCTGGGCCGCCGACCCGGTCAGCTTCGACGGCGACTTCGTGCGCATCGAGCGGTCGGAGATCAATCCGAAGCCGGTTCAGCGTCACCTGCCGGTGCTGCTCGGATCGGTGACCGCGGCCGGCGCCCGCCGCGCCGCCCGCATCGCTGACGGCCTGAACCCGATGCTCTTCACCAAGGACGCCCTGCTCGGGCTGGTCAAAGTGTTCCTCACCGCGGTGGTCGAGGCCGGCCGTGACCTGGACTCGGTGTCGGTGGTGGTGCGGGTCAACATGCCCCTCACCGCGACCGATCTCGCCGGCGACCGGCCGTTCCTCGGCGGCTCAGCGGCCCAGGTGGCCGGCGACCTCGCCGAGCTGGAGGGCAGCGGCGTGACCCAGGTGTTCCTCACCAACGAGGCCTTCACCACGACCGCCGATCAGGTCCGCCTGCTCGGGCAGCTGATCGAAGCGTCGACCCGCGAGGGCGTGGCCCAGCGGTAGACGCGTGATCGACCTCGAAAGGCATGATCGCGCAGATCGGGCTGCGCGCGGCGAGTTCGGGCTGGATGCGCTCGCGGTCGACTCCGACGGCGACTACCTGATGGCGGAACGCTCGCGACTCGCCTTCGGGTTCGCGCGGGCCGCGATCGGCATCCGGACCCTTCCTCGGGCGGCGGGGTGGGGCCGGCCGACCTGTTCGGGCCGCACGAAGCCGCCGACGGGCATGGGCAAACGCAGAGAAGCAGGCCGCCGAGCACGTGCCGCCAGCCGGCCACCGCGCCGGGACGCAGCGCGTGGCCGATCAGGATCTGAGCCGGTCCGATGGTTCCCCAGAGCAGGGCGGCGCCGAGGACCAGGGCAACGCCTCGGGAGACACCGTTGTGCTTTCTCATCGACGAGCCAGTCGCCGGGCCGACGGTCACCGGCCTTTCGACGGCAGTGAGCGGGCCGTCCGGCCGGCGGAGGACGTCATCAGGAACACACAGGTGGCCGGGATCCGCATTTTTCCAAAATATCCCCGCTCGCGTGCGACGGGACGGTTCTGTCCATAAGGGAAGGTAAAGACTCCCCACGGGTCGACTGCCGGTCCGGCTTTGTCCGCGCCCAGGACTTCCACCTCCGCCGGGGACAACGAGTGCTCGAGCGAGAACCCGGGCGTCCAGAGGTTCCGGAACGCTATCCCGCGGCCACTACACCGATGTCGGCTCGGTGTAGTGACCGCTGTGCCTCTCAGCGGTGCGACGGACGTCGACGATGCTGTCCGCGAGGACGGCCGGCTGGGAGAAGAACGGTGAATGCGACGAGTCCAGCTCGATCACCCGGGTCGGCCGGGCGGACAGGGCATCGATCTCGGTGATGAGGCGTCGCTGAAGGGCGGGGCGCAACGCGTTGTCCTGCCGGCACACGACGTACGTGTGCGGAATCGACCCGAACCGATCGGCGGTGACCATGATCGGCTCGGCCGCGATGCCGATCGGACCGTCCGTGCCGAGCAGCGTGAGAGCCGCTTCGGCCGTCCCCTCGTCCACGTCCTGATAGAACGCCTCGCGCAGCGCCGCCCGCCGCCCGGCATCGCCGGTGTCCAGGCGCAGCGCTCCGATCGCCGCCGGGTCACCGATCAGATTCGGTGAGACCAGCTCCCCGGCGTTCTCCTCGGAGAAGACGTATGCCAGCGCCGGCCGGCCGGAGGGAGCGAAGGCCGCGAGGTAGACGAGTTCGCTGATGAGCTCGGGAGCCAACTCGGCGGCCAGGGTCGCCACCGTGCCACCCATGCTGTGAGCCACGACCACGCAAGGCTGACCGCGACCGATCTGCCGCAGCTGGGCCACCAGCGTCGCGGCGGCGGACGACGCGTTGACGGCAACCACCGCGGAGACCTCGTCCGCGTACGCCGACGGGTCGAACGGGCGTTGCCAGCGCGCGGCGGGGGAGTGGTTCTTGAGTCCGTGCCCGTCGAGGTCCACGGCCACGGAGGGAACGCCGCGAACGGCCAGTTCCTGTGTGACGAGGCTCCAGCACCAGGTTCCGTGCCAGAAGCCGTGCACCAGGACGACGGGAGTCGATGACCCCATGTGAACCTCTTCCCTAAGCGGGTAGGCAAAGGTTCGGTACATAACTGGTGATGGGCTGTCAGCGAACACGCTCAGCGAGAGGGACATACCAACGAAAAGACCCCGTCG
>NZ_JBFBAA010000035.1:0-107514 GCF_040682035.1 Actinoplanes sp. NPDC051470 | reverse complement strand
CATCGAGCACGCGCCCGGAACTACACAGCCGACACCATGTCGACCCTCCTAACTGCGAGTCCACTCGCAAAGTGCGACCTCGTGTCGCAACGGCAGATCAGGACGTGCCCTTGCCCGACGCTGTGGCCGTGTGTCCTGTACCGGGGCCGGTCAACCCCAGCCTTGGCGGCGATGCTAGATCTGGTCGAGAAGCTGGGCGGATTGACCAGGCAGTAGGACAAGAACCCGGCCGTCGAGACGGTCGTCGCGGACCAGTTCAACCACGGCGTCGGTGAACTGAGCCATTGGAATCGGATCCGGGACGGTGGCCCGCTGCGCGCCTGTCATGGCGGCCAGCTCGCGCAGCGCTCGCTCGGTGCCCACCCAGTCGGGCGCGATGCAGACGACCCGAACGTTTGTTCGTTCGCGCAGGCCGGTGAGTGACGAGGTGAACCGGATGAGCCCGGCCTTCGCCGCGCCGTACTCGGGGGACTGGTACGAACGGTGTCCCAGACCGGCGGTGGAGGCCACATTGACGATTACACCTCCGTGTCGACCCTGCATCGCCGTGATCGCCAGCTGGGTAGCCAGCATCGGGCCACGCAGGTTTAGGTCGAGCAGCGCTCCCCATTGTGCCGGGGTGGCGTCGGGGAAGTGGGGCGGGACGTGCCCGCCACCGCCGGCGTTGTTGACCAGGATGTCCAGGCCGCCTGCTTCGGTGACCGCAAAATCGATCATCCTCGCTATGCCTGTCTCTGAGCACATGTCGGCCGCGATGAACCGGGCATCACCGCCGGCGTCCCTGATCATCCGCCTGGTCTGCTCCCCACCCACACAGTCGATGTCCGCCAGCACGACCGCGGCACCCTCTGTGGCGAGGCGCCGCGCGATGGCCCGACCAGTCCCGACCGACGCGCCGGTCACCAGGGCGACCTTATTCCGGATATCCACCCACACTCCCTCGCTATGAACCAACGTCCGATCTCTCCGATACTGCCAGCGGGGTACGACAGAACAGCAATGGACAAGACCGCCCGCCAGCTCAAAAAGCATTCCCACGCGAGGCTTGACCAACTGGATTTACCGCGTCAGGCAATGGTCTACACGTTTTCATCTCGGCAAATCCGGATGCTGACCCGGCGCGACAGGGTCACGCGGAGTGACGGCACTTGGCTCACTCGGCGGTAGTCCGGTTAAGGACACCCGACGGCCGGCTGCGGCACGCATCGTGGCCGGGGGCTCCGTCCGGACCGCTCCCCCGGCGCGGCGCGACGCGCGGCCCCGCCTCCAGCGGACACCCCGCCGGACCTGACCGGTGCCCTCGCCACGCCGGACGGCCGCTGGCGCGTCGAGGTGGTCCGGCGAGACGGGCATCAGGCCGACCGCGTGCGACATGCCGACAACGGCGGGTTTCGTGAGCGGCGCCCGGGGCATTCGCCAGGACATGCATCCTGAGACGCCGACCGAGCCGTTGCCCATCGCGACGGTGAACGTGGGAATGACCGTCGTCGACCGGGACGGCGACGAGGCCGGGACCGTCACCGCCGTGCAGATGCCCGGCACCGACGTGCGGCCGGACGTGGTCGCCGGCCTGGCCGAGGAGCTGATGGGCGCCGGTTACATCCGGATCGACGGCACCGGCTTCCTGTTCAACGACACCTACGGTGGCGGGGACCAGATCAGCAAGACCGTCGAGGGCGACCCGGGCGTCGTCGAACTCCGCGTCACCCGGGGCGACCTCCACCGGGCCACCTGAGGCACCGAGCGATCCTGGCGGCGGGTAAGCCGCAGCCGGGTGGGGCACCCGGCCGCGGCTTCGGCGGCGGGTGGTTCAGATGAGCATGCCGCCGGAGACCTCGATGCGCTGCGCGGTGATCCACTGGGTGCCCTCGCCGACCAGCGCGACGATCGCGCCGGCGATGTCCTCGGGCTGCCCCATCCGGCCCATCACGTTGGCCGCGGCCAGGTGCTTCTGAACGTTCTCGTCCTGCAGACCGCCGCCGCCGAACTCGGTCGCGGTGGCGCCGGGCGCGATCGTGTTCGCGGTGATCCCGCGCGGGCCGACCTCGCGGGCGAGGTACCGGGTGAACGTTTCGACCGCGCTCTTCAGGGCGCCGTAGATCGCGTAGAGCCCCTCGCCGGTGAACCGGGCCAGGCCGGTGGAGAGGTTGACGATCTTGCCGCCGTCGGCGACCAGCGGCAGCAGCTTCTGGGTCAGGAACACCATGCCGCGCAGGTGTACGTTCATCATCCGGTCGAAGTCTTCGACCGTGGCGTCCGCGATCGTCGAGCCCAGCCCGACCCCGGCGTTGTTGATCAGGATGTCGAAGTCCTCGCGGCCGAACTGCTCGCGCAGCACGGTACGCAACTCGGTCACGAAGCCGTCGTACGACTCCAGGTCGCCGACGGTCAGCGGCAGCGCCACCGCGTCGATCTTCTCACCCGGGTTGTCGCGGTAGGTGTAGATGACCTGGAAGCCGGCGTCGAGGAGCTTGACCGCGGTGGCCCGGCCGAGGCCGCGGTTGCCGCCGGTGATCAGGGCGAGCTTGGTCATGTGGGTGCCTTTCATGATCGGGAACAGACAGGGTCAGGAATTCAGGCGCCGGGCCCGAGCAGGTCCTCGTAGCCCACGGTCCGATAGAACTCGCGCCGCACGCGGTCGCCCATGCGGAAAACCTCCTCGGCGCCGTCCTGGGCCGGGTCGATGTAGACCCGGAACGGCCGCCGGCCCCGCGGCAGGTCGACGACCCGCACGATCTCCCTTGCCACCTCCTGCGGGTCGGCGTCGTCGGGTGAGAGCCGCGCCTGCTTGCCGAGCAGGTCGTCCATCACGCCGGCGTACCTCTCCTGGTAGGACTCCACGACCGCGGTGTCCTCCGGGTGGCCGGCGTGGGCGTAGTGGTTGGTACCCGTGGTGAACGAACCGGGAACCACGATCGTGGTGTCGATCCCGAAGCGGGCGACCTCCGCCGCGATGCTGACCGCGAGGGCGTCCTCGGCGGCCTTCGCGGCGAAGTAAGGTCCCAGGTAGGGCGGGGTGCCGCCGCGGGCGCTGGACGAGCCGACCCAGACCAGCAGGCCGTCGCCCTGGCCGCGCAGGTGCGGCAGGACCGCCCGGTTGACCCGCTGGGTGGACAGCACGTTGGTGTCGTAGACGGCGGCGCTCTGCTCGACCGTGAACGCCTCGACCGGGCCGAGGGTCATGTGGCCGGCGTTGTGCACGACGACGTCGATGCGACCCGCCTCGCGCAGCACGCGCTCGACGGCGGCATCCACCGAATGCTGGTCGGACACGTCCATCTCGAGGCTGACGGCGTTCGGCGCGTACCCCTCGAAGTCGGCCGCGGCCTGCTTGTTGCGTCCCTCGATGTCGCGCATGCCGCCGAACACCCGATGGCCGGCGTCGACCAGGGCGCGCGCGCTCATGGCGCCGAACCCGCTCGACGCCCCGGTGATGATGATGGTCCTGCTGCTCACAATGATCTCCGCAGGTCGTTCGAAGTTGATCTGACGATGCGCAACTTGCCCAGGTGGAGGTGGGTGGAGGCGCGATTTATTGCGCGCTTCTCGCCGCAACTTGCGAAAGGCGACAGGCGAGACACCCATTTCCGTACGGAACGCCGCCGCGAAGTGGCGCCGGCCGGCGCCTCAGGTCGCGCGACGGGCGCCCGCCGGCGGTGAGGAACGACTCCGGGTAGTTCGGCGAGGGGCTCAGGTGCCGCGATGATGCTGTCGATAAAGGGGACGTGAGGCAGCCCGGGCCGGTGGCATGGCGGACCGTGATCGCCGTCTGCGTGATCGCAGGCGGGGTCGCCGCGACGCCGTCCGGCCGGGCGGCGCCGGTGGCGATGCTCGCGGGCCTGGCTGTGCTCGCCGCCGGGCTTGTTGCCGCCGCCCGCTCACTCGGGCCCGGCCGGCGCCGCATCTGGACGCCCTGGATCGCCGCGGTCGGCTGCGCGGTGGCCGGAGCGGCCATTTTCCAGACCGGTGTGCTGCTGGACGTCGTGCCGGTGGCGGCCGACGTGGCGCAGTTCTTCTGGCTGTTCTTCTACCTCCCGGTCACCGTTGCCACCATGCGCTTCATCGAGCGGCGCGGGCTGCCGAGGGCTGTCCGTCGCGCCGTCCTCCAGGATGTGGCGGTGGTGACCGCCGCGGCGACGGTCCTCGCCTGGTACGCCCTGATCAGGCCCGCGCTGGCGGTGACGCCGCCCGGGAACCGATGGGCGCTGATCGCCGCGTTCTCCTTCCCGCTGGGCGACGTGGTCATTCTGGCGCTCGGGCTCACCCTGGTGCTCGCTCCGGGGGCGCTGTCCGCCGCGGAGCGCCTTGCCCTGCTCGGTTTCGGCCTGACCTTGGTCCTCGACGTGGTATACGCCGTGCTGCCGATGGTGGCGGCCGGGCTGGACGCCTTCTGGCACCACCCCGGCTACCTCGTGGTCAACGCGGTGCTGACCGCCGCGGCACTGCACCCGAGCCGGGACGCCGTGTCCCCCGCCGTGCCCCGTACGACGCTCGCCGTGAGCATGACGGGCTGGCGGATGATTCTGCTCGGGGCGGCCCTGTCCGGGGTGAGCCTGAGTGTCTTCGTCATGCCACGTGACGGCTGGGACGCCGTACCGGCCGCGCTGGCGCTGCTGGTCATGATCGCTCTCATCCTCGCGCGCCTGCGCCGCTCCGTGACCGCGCTGGAACGGACCGAGCGTGCCCTGCGCCACGAGGTGACGCACGACCAGCTGACGGGCATTGCCAATCGGGCCCGCCTGATGGACGACCTCCGGGGTGCCCTGCGTACCCCTTCCGCGCTGTTCTTCATCGACCTCGACGGCTTCAAGGCGATCAACGACCAGCGTGGCCATCACAGCGGCGACCTGGTCCTGCAGACCGTCGCCGCCCGGCTCAGCACCTCGGTGCGCGAGTCGGACACGGTGGCTCGCCTCGGCGGGGACGAGTTCGTGGTGCTCTGTCCCGGACTGGAGGACGAAACCACGTCGTCGCTCGCCGCCCGGATCGAGCGGTCGATCGCCGAGCCGATCGCCGTCGACGGGGGTGCGGTCACGATCGGGGCGTCGATCGGGATCCTGATGCTGTCCGCGCCGGCGACGGCGGCCGACGGCAGCATCGATCAGGTGATCAGCGATCTGCTGCGCTCCGCCGACGCCGCGATGTACGCGGCCAAACGCGACGGCGGCGGCGTCCGCGTCGTGACCTACGGCTGAGCGGGCGCGGCGGCGTTCTCCCGGGCGAGGAATGAGCCGAGTTCGCCGATGGTGCTCATCAGCGGGGCCGGGAAGACGACCGGAATCCGAGGGCCGCCAGGGACAGCAGACACTCAGCCGTTCGCCGGCTCCTTCCCGCGGGAAGAAGCCGGCCATGGTGCGTTGGTCAGATCAGCCAGCGGTTCTTCTGGACGATGGGCAGCTGCGCCCACCGGCGACCGAGGCCCCAGGTGTGCCCGGCGTAGGTCAGGGCGAGCACGACCAGGCCGACGCCGTACACGAAGTGGTAGTCGGTGATCGGGTTGGACGATCCGGAGGGCTTGCCGTCGGCGGTGGTGCGGTCGAGCGGGAACTCGGCGAGCCACATCAGGGCCATGACGAGCACTCCGGCGCCGGCGGCGATCCGCAGGCCGATCCCGGCGATCAGGGCGACCCCGATGGCGAGCATGGAGAGCATGAACAGGCCGTTGGCGTACCAGGTGCCGGCCATCGTGTGGAACATCGACTGGAACGGACCGACGTCGACCGAGGACAGGAAACCCTTGGTCGGCGAGCCACCGTTGATCCAGGCCCGCTCCGACGGGGTCGAGAAGCCGAGCCCGAACGTCTTGTCGAGGAACGCCCACAGGAATACGAAACCGAGAGAGATCCGCAGAACCGCCAGAGCCTTCGCGGCGCCGGTCGTCAGCATCGCACCCGGCGCCTCGACATGCTCCAAGGCGTGCGATGCAGGGGGGTTGATCTTCTGAACGCTCATGAGGGCTCCTTCTAGCGGTTGACACCCAGGACTCTCGTCCCCGTAACCCCTCCGACGCCCGGGCTGCCCGACCCGACTCGACGGGACTAAAGTCCCGCCGTGCCTGCGGAGCGGGGGTGCTCGGCGATCAACCGGGTGGCCAGGACCGCGGCCTGGGTACGCCGTTCCAGGCCGAGTTTGGCCAGCAGGCTGGAGACGTAGTTCTTCACTGTCTTCTCCGCCAGGAACATCTTCGCGGCGATCTCACGGTTGGTCAGGCCCTCGGCGACGTACTCGAGGATCCTGCGTTCCTGATCGGTGAGGGAGGCCAGCTCGCGGGGCTGCTCGACGCCGTTGCGGATGCGTTCGAGGACCCGCTGGGTCACGGCCGGATCGAGCAGGGACTGCCCGGCCGCCACCCGGCGGACGGCGTCGACGAGGTCGTTGCCGCGGATCTGCTTGAGGACGTACCCGGAGGCGCCGGCCATGATCGCGGCGAACAGGGCCTCGTCGTCCTCGTACGAGGTCAGGATCAGGCCCTTGATCGTGGAGTCGACCGCGCGGACGTCGCGGCACACGTCGATGCCGTTGCCGTCGGGCAGCCGCGCGTCGAGCACAGCGACGTCCGGCCGCAGCGCGGGGATCCGCCGGGTGGCCTCCTGCGCCGAGCCGGACTCGCCGATGACCTCAATGTCTCCGGCGGCGTGCAGCAGGTCGGTCAGGCCGCGGCGGACGACCTCGTGGTCGTCGAGCAGGAAGACACGGATCATTGCTCATTCTTACCGCCGGTCCGGACGTCGACGTAGGGCCGAAGGTCCTGTCAATCAGAAACGGGCACCGGCGGCTACGACCGATAGCATGAGTGCATGGCCGGTGAGCTGGGCGAGCAGCACCGCGATGCGCCGTCGCTCGGTCTGAGCCCGCTGTCGCGGGTCCGCCTCGATGAACTCCTGCGCGAGATGCTGGACCGCGTCGGTGAGGTCGTGGCCAGCCGCGAACGACTCCGTGCACTGCTGGACGCCGTGGTCGGCATCGGCGGCGACCTCGACCTGCGGACCGTGCTGCAGCGGATCGTCGCCGCGGCGTGTGAGCTCGCCGGCGCCCGGTACGCGGCTCTGGGGATCGTCGGGTCCGACCGTCAGCTGTCCGATTTCATCACCCATGGCATCGACCCCGAGCTGCACGCGGCGATCGGTGACCTGCCGCGCGGCCGCGGGGTCCTCGGTCTGCTGATCACCGACCCCCACCCGGTCCGCATGCCGGACATCACCCAGCACCCGCGATCGTACGGTTTCCCGCCCAACCACCCACCGATGCACAGCTTCCTCGGCGCTCCGATCCGCATCCGGGACCAGGTCTACGGCAACCTGTACCTGTCCGAGAAGCAGGGCGCCGCGGAATTCACCGACGATGACGAGGAGATCGTCGCCGCGCTCGCCGCGGCCGCGGGTGTCGCCATCGACAATGCCCGGCTGTTCGCCCTGGCGACCCGCCGGGAACGCTGGCTCGCCGCGGCCGCCGAGATCACCTCGGTGCTGCTCGGCAAAGTACGCCGCACCGAGGCGCTGCGCCTGATCGCCCGCCGCGCCCGTGAGGTCGCGGATGCCGACCTGGTGCTGGTGTTGCTCTACGACGACGTGGCCGGCCAGTTCACCGTCGAGGCGGTCGACGGCCCCGACACCGTGACAGCGGGACTGCTCGGCGCCGTCCTGACCGCGGCCGACACGACCTTCCTCGACGCGGTGTCGACGCCGCACCGCATGCTGCTCGACGACCTCTCCAAGGCGGCACCGTGGCCTGTCCCGGTGCCCGGCGGGCCGGCCATGGTCGCCCCGCTGGGCCGCTCGGACGTCCTGCACGGTGTGCTGATCGTCGGCCACGGGGCCGGGCACGACGCCCGCAACGACGATGTGGCGCTGCTGTCGAGCTTCGCCGACCAGGCCGCCCTCGCCCTGGAACGCGCCCGGGCCCAGGAGGAACGCGAGCAACTCGTGGTGCTGGAGGACCGGGAGAGGATCGCCCGGGACCTGCACGACGTGGTCATCCAGCGGCTGTTCGCCACCGGCATGGAGCTGCAGAGCACCGTGCCGCACACCACCCGGCCGGAGGTCGCCAAGCGGATCAACCACGCGGTCGACGCCCTCGACGCGACCATCCGCGACATCCGCCGCTCGATCTTCGAGCTCCGCACCCCCATCGGGGTCTCCCTGCGCACCGAGTTGCGCGACACCGTCGACGCGGCGGCCGGCGTGCTCGGGTTCCGGCCCGTCCTGGACACCTCCGGGCCGGTGGACAGCGCCGTACCGGACGACATCGTCCCGGAGATCCTGGCGGTGGTACGCGAAGCCCTGTCCAATGTGGCCCGGCACGCCAACGCGAGCACCGTGCGGGTGTCGGTGCGGGCAGCCGGCGGGCAGATCGCTGTCATCGTGCAGGACGACGGAGTCGGCGCTGATGCCACGCTCGCCCGCGGCGGGCTGGTCAACCTGCTGGACCGGGCCGGCGACCTCGGCGGGACCTTCGAAGTGAGCCGCAACGAGGGCGGCGGCACCGTCGTCGACTGGCGAGTTCCCCTGAACGGCTGACCCTACGGCCCGGGTCCTTCGGCCCTGACGCAATCGCCTGCTGAGCGGCACCCTGGTCAACAGACAGAACTCGCGCCGTTGTCGTCACGACCCGCGATCTCCCGCAATCATGATCCGTGTCGCCGACGAGGGCAGCGGTGAACAGGGGTGGCCTCCATGACACCACGGTCCTACGGCCCGGCGGAGCTGCACATCGCCGCCGCAGCCGGCATCCGGGCGCCGTCACTGCACAACAGCCAACCCTGGCGATTCCGGCTGCACGACGGCGCGATCGAGGTGATGGCTGACCCCCGCGATCACCTGGCCCTGGCCGACCGGATCGGCTGGGCGGTACGGATCGCCTGCGGCGCCGCGGTGTTCAACGCCCGCCTCGCCCTGCTCGCCCACGGCAGCCCCGCCGAGGTACGGCTACGGCCCGATCCGGCTGACCCCACGGTCATGGCCGGCCTGCGACCGGGACCGCCGCGGCCCGCGACGTACCCCGAAAGTGACCTTTTCGCCGCGATCGGCCGACGGCGCAGCAGCCGGGAACCGTTCTGGCCCGATCCGGTCCCGGCCGACGTCCGGGCCCGGCTCGTCGACGCCGCCCGGGCCGAGGGCGCCTGGCTGGAGCTGCTCGTCGGGATGACCGCGCTCACCGGCTTCGCCGAGATCGCGCGGAGCGCCGACCGGGTGCTGCGCCGCGACCCCGCCTACCAGGAGCGACTGTCCGAGTGGATCCGTACCGAAGCCTCCGGCGACGGGGTGCCCGTCGCCGCGGCCGCCCGGGTCGGCGAACCCCAGGATCTACTCCCCCAGCGCGCCTACGGCGACCGCCCGCGCGCCCCGGGACGAGACTTCGAACCGGAACCGCTGATCGCGATCCTCGGCTCGACCGGTGACACCGCCGCTGACCAGATCAACGCCGGCCTGGCCCTGCAGCGGGTGCTGCTCACCGTCACCGATGCCGGCCTCGCCGCTTCGATGATCTCCCAACCCATCGAAGTGACGGGCGCCCGCGAGCAGCTGAGCCGATCACTGGGCAGCCGATTCGGCACACCGCAGATGGCCCTCCGCATCGGCTACGGGCAGCCCGGCAGCCCCACCCCCCGCCGCGACCCGGCACAGACCGTCATCTCCTGAACCACGTGCAGGAGTCACAACTGCCCGCGACCCGGCGGGTGGCCAAGTCGGGTCTTTCGGCCCTGAACACAGCCGGCCTGTCCCCGCACCCTGAGCAGTAGACAAACCGGAGGTTTCCTGTGACCGCCTCACCCCAGCGCCTGACCAGCTCCGAGACGACTGCCGTCCTCGAAGCCGCCGCGCGCGCATCGCTGCACGCACCGTCGGTGTTCAACACCCAACCGTGGCACTGGCGTGTCACCGGCGACATCTTGGAGCTGTCCTCGGACCCGGAGCGGCAGCTCGACGCCACCGACCCCGACGGACGGTTGCTGCTGATCAGCTGCGGCGCGGCGCTGCACCACGCCCGTACCGCGCTGGCGGCAGCCGGCTACGCCGTCACCGTCGACCGGATGCCCGACCCGGCTCACCCTGAACTGCTGGCTCGCATCCAGCTCGGGGCCGCCGTACCGCCCAATCCCGAGACGCAGCGGATGGCCGCCGCGATCCCCCGCCGCCGCACCGACCGGCGTGCCTTCGGCGACCGACAGGTGTCCGAGGCGATGATCACCCGGTTGCGCCGCCTCGTCGAATTCGAGGGGGCTTACCTGCACGAGGTGCCCCAGGACCAGGTGGCGATGCTGGCCATCGCCACCGAGCGGGCGGCCGGCATCGAACACGACGATCCCACGTACCGGGCGGAGCTCAACCGCTGGACCAACCGTCCTCAGTGGCGCGGCGACGGCGTGCCACCCACGACCGCGGTGGAGCCCACGCCACGACGAGTCGCTGTCCGCGACTTCACCCCCGTTGGCGCCACCGCCGGCCTGAGCGCCGGCGACGGTGTGGACAAGGGCGCCGCGTACGTCATCGTGTACGGCAATGGCGATCAGCCCACCGATCTCCTGCGCGGCGGTGAGGCCATGTCCACGCTGCTGTTGCTGGCCACCGCGGAAGGGCTCGCCACCGCACTGCTCAGCGAAGCCGTCGAAGTGACCTGGCCCCGCCGGCTGCTCCGCGGCCTGCTGTCAGATCTCGGCGAGCCCTACCTCGTCGTCCGGCTCGGATATCCCGTATCACGGGTCCCCCTGCCGCCCGTCCCCCGCCGTGACGCCGCCGAAACCATCACCACCCAGGGATAGCGGACGTCCAGACGGTCGCCCCGGAGCCCGGCCCGCTGCCCGCACCCCACAGCCTCTGCGTTCGGCGCACGTCCACGACGATCCGTGGTGCGCGCGGATGAGCGTCCGGATGAGGATGTGGCCACACGCGTGACCGGGCTTGGCGAACGTCGTGAGAAGGGTTCGCCGGAGCGGTATTCTGAAGATCAATAACCGGAGCAGATGCCCAGACCCTGCCGCTCTCCGACCGGATCGTTGTTGGGGTGACGCCGTCACCCCAACCAATGTCCTGGATATCGGCTCTGGAGGGCGACATGGTCGAGGTTGCTGAGGCGGCGCACCACGTCGGGCGCACGGAACTGGCGGCGATCGTGGCGTGTACGCACGACGCGGTCATCGGCGTGACGCCGCCAGATGTCGTCAACAGTTGCAACCCGGCGGCGGCAGCACTGTACGGCCGCCCGGCCGAACAGATCATCGGCCGTCACCTCGACGACCTCGTCGCGCCGGACCGGCGAACCGGTGATGCGGAAATCTTGCGCCGCGTGTTACGGGGCGGGCAGACCGAGCAGTACGACACGGCGTGGCTCGGCAAAGACGACCGCGTGATCGCGGTATCGCTGACCGCGTCCGCCGTCATCGACACCGCCGGCGACCAAGCGGGCGCGGTGCTGGTGTGCCGCGAACAGGACACACCGCCCGCGGAGGCGTACCCACCCGCGGAAACCGTCGATCGCGGGCCGCAGGCCGGCACCGACCAGGCCACCCTCGACGCCCAGATGCAGCAGACCCAGCGTCTGGAGGTACTCGGACGATTGGCCGGCGGGGTCGCCCACGACTTCAACAACCTGCTCGCGGTGATCCTCAACTACGCCGCCTTCGTCGCCGAAGAGCTCACCTCGGCACCCGCATGGGAGCAGCGCCAGCAAACCCAGCACGACGTCGGGCAGATCCAACAGGCCGCCGAACGCGCCGCCGAACTGACCCACCAACTCCTCGCCTTCGCCCGCCAGGACGTGATCCGGCCGCAGGTGCTACACCTCAACGACAACGTCAGCCGGGTGGAAGAACTGCTACGCCGGACCCTCGGCGAGGACGTGGAGCTGACCACCACCCTGGCCCCGGACCTGTGGCCGATCCTGGCCGACCCCGGGCAGATCGAACAGATCCTGCTCAACCTCGCGATCAACGCCCGCGACGCCATGCCCCACGGCGGCACCCTGCGTATCGACACCACCAATATCGTCGTCGACGACGACTCGGTCGCCGCCGGGTCACCAGCGCGACCCGGCCACCACGTGCAGCTGCGGGTCAGCGACACCGGCACCGGCATACCCGCCGACGTGCTCAACCACGTCTTCGAGCCGTTCTTCACCACCAAGAGCCACAACGGCGGCACCGGGCTGGGCCTGGCCACCGTGTACGGAATCGTCACCCAGGCCGAGGGCGCCATCGGCATCCAGTCCGAAGCCGGCGCCGGGACCACTTTTACCATCACCCTGCCGATCACCGACCAGGCCGCCACGCTCGAGGAACCCGACTCCTACCGGCGCACCCCGGCCGGAGAGACCATCCTCGTCGTCGAGGACCAGGAAGCACTGCGGCAGGTCACCGAACGGATCCTCACCCGCAACGGCTACAAGGTCATCACCGCCGCGAACGGCCCCGACGCCCTCGCCCTTGCCGCCGGGCACGACGGCGACATCCACCTGCTCGTCACCGACGTGGTCATGCCCAAAATGCTCGGCAAGGAAGTCGCCGAACGCATCCGCGAGTTCCAGCCGGACATCGAAGTGCTCTACATGTCGGGCTACGCCCAACCCGTCCTGGCCTCCCAGGGCAAACTCGACCGCGGCGTCGCACTCCTTGACAAACCCTTCTCCGAGGACGCCCTGATCACCAAGGCCGGACTGGTCCTCAACGCCCACTTCCACGGATACGAAACCATCGGACCCGACAAGTTGCGTCACCCTCTCGCTTGAGTAGGTCTTCGACCTGGTCACGCCGGCTCCGCAGCGCATCATGACGTCCACGTCCAGTCACGGACCTCCGGCATGTCCTCGAAGTTCTCCCGGATGTAGTCGTGGTGCCGGTCCAGCATCTCGGAACAGTGCCGGGCCAGATCAAGACCCTTTTCCGGTACGCGGTGGAAGGACACTTGGGGTGGCTTCAGGTGGTCGGATCCGGGTCAGCCGGGAACTTTCGCATCAGAGCTACGTTGCGGCTGAACCCTTGGGGTGGCGGCCTCCGCGTATCAGCAGCACCGCCCCCATGGCCGCGAAGCTGAGATCACGGACGGCGGCTGACGCCGTCTGGGCGGCGGCCGGCAGGCTCAGAGTGCTGACCATCAGCCGGCCGTACGGTCAACAGCTGCCGACGGCGGTGGTAGCCGCCCCGCCGGAACGCTGTTCCACGCCCGCAGAGCGACCGCACCGGCACGGTTCTGTGTCCTCATCGCGTACCTCCGGCAGGTGTTCGTGCCGAAAGTCTGCGCCCGCGGGTCCGCGTTGGTCAGGGCCGTTGGACCCCTCACGCCGGACGACATCCGGCAGCGCTCGGACCGGCTGGCCGGCGACAACTGCGACGCCTGACCGCTCGGCGTCTCAGCGGCCCGTCCCTCGTGCGGGCGAGATGGTTCCCGTCATCGAGCACCTCGCTGGGTGTGCCATGCACCTCCCCAACACGAGGGCCCCGGCGCTGTGAAGCGCCGGGGCCCAAGGGTTACGGGACTTTAAACACCATCTACCGACTGAAACGTCGGATTGTCATATCCACACCAGCCCGGTATTCGGGGTTCGGGTGCGAGGATCGCGTAAGCGTGACCGGAGACCACCTCTCGTTCGATGGAGAACTACGGTGTCCGCGCCCAGCCCGGAAATGCGGCTGGCAACGGGCGATCCAATGGTGTGAGACCCTCCCTTTCCTCTGACTTCTCATCCTTCGTGCTGTCCGCCGGTGTCGGAACCCACGCGACTTCATGGCCCCGGACACGTACGACGAGCCCTCTTCTTACCTGCGCGGAGCCCAGGAACTTACATCGGCCCCGCCACCTGAAACACCCCGAGACATGAACAATCAACCCCGGGAACTGCCGAACTTCACTGTCACCTGCACCCACCGGGCACATCCAACCGCGATGTGCCTGAGCCGGGGCGTTGTCGGGCCGGCTCCTTCGCCTCAGTCGGGCGGTTCTCGTCTACGTCTTTGATGTTGCCGCGTTCTCGACCAGAAATAAGTTAGCCGACGGCGGCGAGGATGTCTAGTGGCTCAGACATAGATTTTCTAACCGCCGGGTGCCGACATTGATGGGCGAGCCCGGTTAGCCACGATGGCCGCGACTAGGTCGGGCGGGGGTGGAGACCGTCGCAGACGATCTCGATCATGCGTTGTTGGGCGGCGCCGTCGTCGTCACGGGTGATGCAGCCGGCGATGAGGGCTTTGATATCGGCGGTGTCGACATCATCGCGGACCGTTCCGGCCTGCTGCGCCTGGGTGAGCAGACCGGTCATGGCCGTGCCGAAGTCGCGGATGGCGGTCGACGCGGCGGCCCGGAGGTCGAAGCCGGCGCCGGTGAGGGCGTCACCGACGGCGTGATCGGCTGCGCTCTGGCGTACCAGGAACGCGAAGAAGGTGAAGAACGCTGTTGTCGGCGGTTCCTGGGCGGCGATGTCCTCGGCGCTGCGGACGAGATGTTCGATCCGGTGGAGTGCGACCGCCCGGAAGAGCGCCTCCTTCGTCGGGAAGTGCCGGGTGACGGTGCCGGTACTGACGCCGGCGCGGCGTGCGATCTCGCGAATCGGAACCGCGGCACCGTGAGCGGCGAAGGCCGCGAAGGCTTCTTCCAGGACGCGGGCCTGGTTGCGCCGGCCGTCGGCGCGTTGGGGCCGGGGCGGCGCCGTTGAGGCGTCGGCGCGGGTGGTGTCCGGAGTTCGGTCTGACGGTGGCATCGCTGTGATCGTAAGTCCTGCCGGGCCGGCGGCTTCGTCCGCTTTCGAGCCGCCGGTCCAGTCAGCTTGGGAGAGGGCTGGAGCCGCTGATGTCGTATCGCACGACCTCCACGCTGCGGACGTGCGCCGTGGACGGCGCGGTCTGCGCGTTGCCGGACAGGTGGGCGTTGAGGTCCGCTTCGGACTCCCACCGCTCGAAGATGTTGACCCGGCCGGACTCGATGGGGTCGGCCGCCACCACGTAGTCCAGGCATCCGGGTGCGGTTCGCGTCCGGCGCAGGGCCGGCGCGAGGCCCTCCAACAGGGCGTCGCGATGGGCGGGATCGACGTAGCCGGTTCCGGCGACGATCAGCATGACGTGCCTCCAGGGTTGACCTCTCGGTGCTACGCGGGCACAGTAACACCTAAACGGCACACGCGTGCCGTTTAGGTGATCGAGGAGTTCCCTTGCGTCTGGCCATCTTCGGTGCCACCGGCCGCGCCGGCCGTGTCGTGGTCGAGCAGGCCCTTCAAAGCGGTCACCACATCAACGCGCTCGCCCGCGACCCGGCCCGGGTCCGCCCCCACGCTCAGGTTCGCGTCGTCGGCGGCGACGTACGCGACCCCGCGGCAGTAGCCCGGACGCTGCAGGGCGCCGACGCGATCGTCAGCACCCTGGGCAAACGACGGCGCGGCCCCGACGCCTGCACGGAAGGCATCCGCACAGTGCTGTCCGCCTCAGCCCACAACGGCCCCCGCCGGCTCATCATCCTGAGCAACTACGGCGTTGCGGACAGCCGCCACCGCACCGCCTACGTCGCCACATCGTGGCTGCTCGAACGGGCCGTTCTCCAGGACAAGGAAAAGATGGAGGCTCTCGTCAACAACAGCGACACCGACTGGACCGTGGTACGCGCCCCCATGCTTACCAACGGACCCCGCACCGGCCAGTACCGCACCGGAACCGACCTCCGGCTCTCCTTCGCCGCCAGGATCTCTCGCGCCGACCTTGCAGAGTTCATGCTCACCGAACTCCACGACAACGCCTACCTGCGACGAGCCGTGGCCATTACGTCCGGATAGCACGCACCAAGTCGAAGTGGCTAGAACGGGACTGAGCCGTTCCGGTTGACGTACCGTCCGGAACCGGCGCCAGGCCCCTCGGTGGCCAGTGCGACAACAGCGTCGGTGCCTTCGGTGACGCTCTGGGGGCCGGAGTGGTTGTTGAAATCCGTGGCGGTGTAGCCTGGGTCGGCCGCGTTGATCCGGATCTCCGGCATGGCCTTGGCGTACTGAGTGGTCAGCATGGTCAGTGCCGCCTTCGACGCGGTGTAGGCCGGGAAAATGACCTTCGACTCGGGCCGCGCCGGGTCGTGGGTGGCGGCGAGCGAGCCCATGTCGCTGCTCACATTGACGATGACCGGGTCGGTCGAGCGCTTCAGCAGCGGCAGGAACGCCTCGGTCGTGCGAACGACGCCGATCACGTTCACCTCGAGGACCTCGCGCAGGTCGGCGACGTCGGTCGTGCCGAACCTGCCCTGAACGCCGGCATTGTTGATCAGCACATCGACGAGGCCCTCGTGCTGTTCGACGTCCGTGACGGCCGCGGCGACCGACTCGTCGTCGGTCACGTCGATCTGCACGAATCGGGCGCCCAGCTTGTCGGCGGCCTCAGCGCCCCGGTCCGAGTCGCGGGCTCCCAGCACGACGGTGTGCCCCTGCTCGATGAGGCGGCGGGCGGTTTCGTAGCCGAGGCCCTTGTTGGCCCCGGTGATGAAGGTGATCGTCATTCGTCCATGGTTCGGCGGCCGCGGCGGCCCAGCCAGGGAAGGCTGTTACCACCCTCGGCAACCGGCCCTTGGTCATAATCGGCATCATGGCATCGGATCTCGGCACCACCATCCGCGCCTGGCGGGACCGCCTCTCTCCGGCCGAGCTGGGCCTGCCCGGCGGCCGCGCACGGCGGGCGGCCGGGCTGCGCCGTGAGGAGCTCGCTGACCTGGCCGGCATCTCGGTCGATTACGTCGTACGCCTCGAACAGGGCCGGTTCCGCACCCCGTCGGCGCAGGTCGTCGCCGCCCTGGCGCGGGCGCTGCAACTGTCCGCGGCTGAGCGCGACCACCTCTACCGGCTGGCCGGGATCGTCGCGCCGGCCGCGATCAGCGATCACCTCCCGCCGGGACTGCAGCGCCTGCTCAGGCGGCTCGGCGACACCGCCGCCATCGCCGTGTTCGCGGCCCACTGGCAGCTGATCCAGTGGAACCGCGGCTGGGCGACGTTGCTCGGCGACCCGTCCACGGTCCCACCGGCACTGCGCAACTTCGCCCGCGACACCTTCCCGGTCGACGGCGCCGCCCCACGCCTTTCGCAATGGCCGGTGATCACGTCGTCCCGCGACACGACCGAGGCCGCCGTCGTGTCCGATCTGCGCCGCGCAACCGGCCGGTTCCCGGACGACCGTCTCCTCAGCGACCTCATCGGCGATCTCCAGCGCGGCAGCCGCCGCTTCGCCGAGCTCTGGTCGGCCGGCGTGGTCGCCGCCCACCGTGAGGACCAGAAGATCATCTACCACCCGACGGTCGGCGCGATCGCCGTCGACTGCGACGTGCTCTCCGACGGTGACGCCGAACTCAAGATCGTCATCCTCACCGCCGCCACCGACAGCGAGGACGAGACCAAAATGCGGCTGGCCCTGGTCGCCGGCGCCCCACTGGAGAACCATCTCGGCCGTTCACTCATTGATGATTCGCCGACGTGAACGCCCCTGGAGTTCGGCCGGGACCACGGCCACGGCGGAAAAGCCGCGCACGATGCCGGCGCCTGTCGCGTGGCTCTACGACTTCTTCGCCACCGGGCGAATGGTGAAGCCGGAACCGGCGGCCACCACCTACTCCAGATTGCCGTAGATGAGGGCGTTGGAACCGTCGTCCTTCTGTATCCCGATCACGGCGTCGGTCGCGGACTCCACGAGCACGTCGGTGATGCGCCGGGCAGCGGTGACGGCTGGGGGGAGCTGCTGAGGCTTCGGTTCAGGCCCGGTTGTTCCAGAAGAGCCTCTCGATCCGGTCGGGGTCCTTGACGATCCTGCTGTCGGCGTCGATCCACATCGTGGCTCGGTCTTCCGGGGTATAGGCGGGCCAGCGCGGCACGCCCGGCGCGGTCGGACGGCCATGACGGGCGAAGCCTGCCCATAGCGCGCTCATGTGCCGCGCGGTCGCCCGCTGGCCCGGCCGGGCGTCAGTGGGGGTGTTGGCGAACTTGAGTGGGATGTCGGAGGCGTGCGGTGAGCCGAGCGGGAAGTTCGTGCCGGGCACCACCGTCGGGTCGGGGTAGGCGAGCTGGTACATGAACACGGGCGCGGCGTGCTGCGCCGCCTTGGCCTCGGCGATCTTGATCGCGTCGCGCCAGATCGGCGAGGTGGTGATCGCGAAATAGAGCTGAGCCGGAGTGGCGCCGGGCCGTGACCGGCGGAACGTCGCGATGATCCGGTCGAGCTCAGCGCCGTGATAAGTGCCGCTCAGGGCGCTGCGCAGGCCGGCGTCGTCGATGCGGAAGATGTCGGGTGGGCCGAAGAGGCTGAAGAACACCGTTTCGTCGCGGCAGGTGCCGACCATCAGTGGCTTGCCGGCCGACCAGGGCGCGGCGCCGTCGGCGAAGGGGTGGCGCGGGATGATGTGGCCGTCGACGAAGGCGCCGAAGCCCGGCAGCGACGGCGGGTCACCCCAGGGTGCGACGCCGTTGGCGGCCTCGGATTGCTGAATCTCGAGCAGGCGTGCGGCCGGGATTTCGTGCAGCCCGGGGATGTCCGCCGTGGTCAGTCCGAGCAGCGAGAGTGTGCGTTCGGCGCGGGCGGTGGCGCCGTCGCGGGTGGGGAAACGCAGCGGCGCGGCGCTTTCGATGGAAGCCTTGTGGAACAGGCGGGCCGCCGACGGCATGGTGTAGACGGCGGCGGTCTTGGCGCCGCCACCGCTTTCGCCCCAGACCATGATGTTGTCCGGGTCGCCGCCGAAGTTGTCGATGTTGTCGCTGGTCCAGCGCAGGGCGGCGAGGATGTCCAGCATGCCCTGGTTGGCGGCGTAGTCGCCGCGGGCGAGATCGCCCAGGAACAGGTAGCCGAGCAGGCCCAGGCGATGGTTGGACTCGACTACGACCACGTCGTAGAGCTGGGCCAGGTGGGTGCCGTCCTGACCGGTGGCGGACCCGGAGCCGATCATGTAGCCGCCGCCGTGGTTGTAGAACATCACCGGCCGGCGCCGATGGTCGGCGGCGGGGGTCCAGATGTTGAGGTACAGGCAGTCCTCCGAGGGCGCCGGCATCCGGCCGTTGCCGGTCGGTCCCATCTCGGCGCCGGCCGCCTGGAACGCCGGGTTCGGGAAGCCCACGGTGTCGCGGACGCCGGACCACCGCTGCGGCAGCTTCGGGGCCTTGAAGCGCAGTCGGCCGAGCGGGGGCGTGGCGTAGGGCACGCCGAGGAACTTGACGATGCCGTCCTCGCGGCGGCCGCGGACCTTGCCGTACCGGGTGGCCGCCTCGTCGGTCCGCCGGCCGCCGTGGGCCTGGGCCGGCAGCGGCAGGCTCAGGCCGGCGGCCGCAGCGAGCGAACCGCCGATCAGGGTCCTGCGGGTCATCGGGGTGTTCACGCTCAGATCTCCTTCGCGAAGCGGGGACAGAAGGCCGAGGGGCGGCGAGGCCGCCCCTCGGCTCGGTCAGCGCTGGACCGTGATCGTGTGGCGGCCACCGCGCAGACTCAGCTGGGCGTAGCCCTCAGTGATCCGCGGGCGTACAGGGCGGCCGTCGACCAGCACGATGCTGCGCTTGCCGGCGGGCACGGCCACGGTGCCGCTGGTGTTCCCCGGTGTGGAGACGTGCAGGTTGAAGCGGTGGTTGCCCGAGGTCCAGCGGGCGCTGATGTCGCCGTGCCGGGTGGGCACGACGCCCTGGGCCCAGGCCACCCGGCCGGGACGCGGCTGGATGGTCCACGTTGTGTAGCCCGCGCCGACCGGCTGCACGCCGAGGATCTGCTGGGTGAGCTGGACGGTGGGCGACGCGGCCCAGCCGTGGGCCAGGCTGGCCGTGGGCCGGTTGACCCCGCCACTGCTGTTCTTGAACTCCCACAGCCCACCGGTGTAGAGCGGGTTACCCGGATCGACCATCGGTCCCCAGGTGCGGCGCATCAGGGCCAGAGCCCCGTCGACGTCGTCGACGGCGAACCGGCCGGCGGTCTCCATGCCGTTGCCGAACGGCTCGATGGTGTGCCCGGTCGGATCCTGCAGACCGGGGCCGAGGATCGCACCGTACGGCGTCCACAGGGTCTTCAATGCCCGCAGCACACCGGCCCGCCGGCCGGCCGGGACGAAGCCGTACTGCAGGGCCAGGGCGTTGGCGTCCTCGACGAGCACGTCGGGGTGGTCGGTGCTCTGCCCGTACGCGCCGAGGGTGGGATTCCAGAGCTTGGCGTTGACGGCGGTCTTGATGGCGTCGGCCGTGGCGTCGTAGCCGGCCGCGTCGGTGGCCGAGCCGACGGTGCGTTCGAGCCAGGCCATCTCGCGCAGCAGGATGTAGTAGTCGATGCTGTACTTGGTGACCGCGCCGGTCTGGGTGGCCTGCCAGTAGTCGCGGTCGTTGGAGGCCACCAGGTTGTCGGCGGTCAGGAACGTGGCGTTGTAGGCCAGTTCACGGCGCAGATTCGGCAGCAGGCCGAGGATGTACTCCCGGTCGCCGGTGTAGCGGAAGTAGTCGATGGCCGCGCGGGCGCCGTACCCGGAGTAGTTGTTGGAGTAGAACAGTGGGGACCCGGCCGGTGAGGTCCGCTTGGCGAAGTCCGGCGAGCCGGGCAGGGCACCGTCGGCGCGCTGGGTGGCGAACAACGCGTCCAGCGAGGATCGCAGGTAGTCGGCGCCGACGTCGCCGAGGGTGTTGATGATGGTGGGTCCCTGGACGAGCAGGTCGCCGGTCCAGATGCTGCGGTCGCGCTTGGCGCCGTCGTAGATGCGCGCGTCGGGCAGGCCGTTGAGCCCGGCCGGTTTCATGTTGAGCTGCAGCGTGTACGCGCCGGCGTACCACATCCGGTTGAGCTGCTCGTCGCTGGACAGGAACCAGCCACGGTAGTCACGGGCGGTGGCCCGGTACGCCTGGAAGTCGACACCGAGCCCGGACACCTGCACGGTGCCCGGGGTGGTGAGGGTGAGCAGGATGAACCGGAACCCGCCGTGGAACCCGGCGGCGACCCGGCCGGGCGCGGTGACCTGCAGGTTGTCGGGCCCGCCGACCCCGGCCAGGCCGCGGGACTCGTCGGAGGCGGGCGCGCCCGGCGCGGTGGTGACCGCGGTGGCGGCGGCGACGTCCTGCTCCAGGGGCCGGTCGAGGTCGACGATGCGCGTGGCGGCGTCGAACCCGACGATGGTGCGGGTCTGCGCGCCGAGGGTGATGGTGTTGCCGACCTCCAGCCCGGTGGCGGACGCGACGGTGACCTGCTGGGCGCCGGTGGCGGCGGGAGCGGCGAGGGTCGTCGCGGCGGGGCGGCGCAGGAACTCCCGGGCTTCGCCGGTGACCAGGTTCAGCGTGGCGGTTCCGCTGACCTGGGAGATGTCCAGGTACGGAGTGCCGGCGATGTCCTGGCCGAAGTCGAGCACGACCGAGGCCGGTGTCCGGCCGGCGATCGTGGTCAGGGTCGTCGGCCTGCCGTGCGGGTGCACCAGTGACCCGGCGTGGGACACCGTGCCGCGGGCTTCGGCGCGTTTCGGGGTGACCTGGTCGGCGTGGGGGCCGAGGACGTAGGACGGCCAGGAGCGGACCGGTGTCGCGGTGGCGGCGGCCGGGGACGCGGCGAGGCCGAGGGCCACGATCGCGGCGACAGCGAGTGTTCGGCGCACGTGTTTTCCTTTCAGCGGACGGGAGCAAGGGTGTCGAGCCGGCGGAGCCAGCGAAGGCGTGGGCGCTGGGTTTGGGGTGCCGGGCGAAGTCGTCGCCGCCTACGAGCCCTTCTTGTATTCGGCGTCCATGTCCTTGAGGACCTCGTCGGGCTTGGCCTGGTTGCTGAAGACCTCCTGCAGGCCGCTGAGCATGGTCTGCTGGACCTTGGCGTTGGGCCAGAGCTGGTCCATGAACGGCACGGTCCGGTTGTCCTTGACGAACGTGCTCAGCTCGGCCAGGCCGGGGTCGACGGTGGTGCCGGCGTCGGGCAGGGTCGGCAGACTGCCCTGCTTCTCGTTGAACACCTTCATGCCGGCCGGCGACATCACATACGTGATGAACTTGAGCGCCAGGTCCTTGTTCTTGGCCTTGGCGTTCACGCCGTAGCCGGCGCCCGCCGCGGCCGGCATGAGGAACGTGGCCGGGTCGTCGGTGCCGGGCAGGGCCTTCATGGTGAAGGTGCCGCTCGGGTTCTTGCCCTTGAGCAGCCCGACGATCCAGTTGCCCTGGATGATGCCGAGCGTCTTACCGGTGGCGGCCAGGGTCTGGCTGGCCTCGTAGCTGGTGCCCAGCGGGTTCTTCTGGAAGCAGCCGGCCGTGGCCATCTGCTGGTACTTGGCCATGGCCGTGGTCCACTGCGAACCGGCGAAGGTGGCCTGGCCGGCCGCCAGCTTGGTGTTGAAGTCCTTGTCGGGGCCGAAGACGACGTCGGCGGCCAGCGCGTACAGCACCAACTGGGTGACCCAGTTGTCCTGGATGCCCAGGGCGAACGCCGGGGTGCCCTGGCCGGCCGCGTCGCCGCAGAACTTCAGCAGCTGGGTCCAGGTGGTCGGGGCGGTCAGGCCGGACTTCTTCAGGGCCGCGTCGTTGTAGACCGCGCCGATGCCGTTGAGCCCGAACAGCGCGTTGTAGGTCTTGCCGTCGTACTGGGCAACGGTCTTGAAGGCGTCCGGCAGTTTCGCGGCCCAGGGCTGGTCGGACAGGTCGAGCAGGTAGCCGGGCTTGGCCAGGACATAGGTGGCGCCGGGGTTGCCGTTGCCGGGCCAGACGGTCATCACGTCCGGGGCGGTGCCGGAGGACAGCTGGGTGCGGATCTGCTGCTGGTACTGGTCGGCGCCGGCGGTGGTGAGGGTGACCTTGACGCCGGGGTTGGCGGCCTCGAACGCCTTGACGACGTCCTCGATGGACCCCTGGTCGACGGAGGCGAGCGTGAGGGTCTTGTTGTCGCCGCCGCCGGAGGAGGAGTTGGCGTTGGTGCCGCTGCTGCAGGCCGCGACCAGTGTCACCGCCGTCAGGGCGGAAACGACAGCGGCGAATCTACGTGTCTTCATGATTGCTCCCGCGTTGGAGATAGGAGGTTGAGGTGAAGGTGAAGCGGCCGGACGTCAGCCGCGGGGTCGCCCGGTGGCTGCTGAGCTTCCGCGAGAGCCGGGGCGGGTGTCGTCGATTCCGAGCGGCTCGGTGCGTTGTTCGGTCGTCAGCGCGTACGGCGTCATCCCTTGAGCCCTCCGGCGAAGCCGTTGATGATGCTGCGCTGCAGCGCGAGGTAGACCGCCAGGACCGGCACGATGCTGATCAGCAGCGCGGCGAAGATGAGGTTCCAGTCGGAGACGTACTGCCCGACGAACCCGGCCACCGCCACGGGCAGGGTCTGCTGGTTGCTGCCGCTGAGGTAGAGCAGCGGGGTGAAGAAGTCGTTCCAGACGGCGACCGCGTTGAGCACCAGGGCGGTGACCGTGATCGGCTTGAGCATCGGGAACACGACGTAGCGGAAGCTGGCCAGCGGGCCGGCACCGTCGATCGACGCCGCGTCCTCGAAGTCCCGGGGCAGGGCGCGCAGGAAGCCGACGTACAGGAACGTGGTGAAGGGGACCTGCAGTCCGGCGTAGAACAGCACCAGCGACCACACCGAGCCGAGCAGGCCCAGGTCACGGACGGTCTGATAGAGCGGCAGGGAGGAGAGCTGGAATGGCAGGATCAGTCCCAGCATGATCAGCAGGAAGGTGCCGCGGGACCAGCGGGCGATGCTGCGCGCGAGCGGGTAGGCGGCCAGCGCCGAGACGGCCAGGACGATGACGACGCTGACCGCGGTGACCAGCACGCTGTTGATCAGCGCGCCGCCCAGGCCGGCCTCGCGCCACGCCCCGGTGAAGTTGGCGAACGTGGGATCGCCGGTGGGCCGGATCGGCGACGAGGTGTCCGAGGTGGGCCGGATGGCCAGGTTGACCAGTACGTACACCGGGAAGGCGAAAGCGGCACCGACGGCGATCATGACGGCTTCGAGCGCGAAGGTGCGCCGGGTGTAGCGGTTCATGACGCCGCCCTCTCGTTGCGGTTGAGGACGGTGTACTGGCCGGCGGACACGACCGCCACGATGATCGTCAGCACCACGGCCAGGGCGACGCTGTAGCCGAACTCGCCGAGGGTGAAGGCGTCCTTGTAGATCAGGGTGGAGATGGTGTCGGTGGCGTGTCCGGGGCCGCCGCCGGTCAGCGCGTACACCTGGTCGAAAAGCTTGATCCCGCCGATGATCGACAGCATCAGGTTGATCGTGATGGCCGGCGCCAGCAACGGCCGCACGATCGACCAGAAGCGCCGCACCGCGCCGGTGCCGTCGATGGCGGCGGCCTCGTAGATCTCCTTCGGGATGGACTGCAGCCCGGCCAGGAAGATCACCATCGAGTAGCCGGCGAACTGCCACACCACGACCAGCACGACCATCCACAGGGCCAGATCCGGGTCGCCCAGCCAGTCCTGGCGCCACGAGCCGAGACCGACCGCGCCGAGCAGGCTGTTGACGGCGCCGTCCGGGCTGAGCAGATTGCGCCACAGGTACGCCGTCACGATGGGCGTGACCACGGCCGGGGCGAACAGCAGCACCCGCAGGAAGTTGCGGGTCTTGATCAGGCTGTTGACGCCCAGTGCCAGCAGCAGGCCGATCCCGTTCTGGATCACCGTGATGGCCACCGCGATGAGCAGGGTGTGCCAGATCGCCTGCCGCGCGTCGGCGTCACCGGCGAGATCGGTGAAATTGCGCAGGCCGACGACGGCGAGGTCCGGGTCGAGGCCGTCCCAATCGGTGAAGGCGTAGTAGATGCCCCGGGCACTGGGAACCAGCACCACGAAGGTGAACAACAGCAGGGCCGGCAAGGTGAACCACCACGGCGCGGTGGCCCGTCGGCGGGTGGCCCCGAGCGCAACCACAGTCCGGCCGGGCGGTCGAGTCTTGAGATCAACTGACACAGGACCCCACTTGCTTGAATCGTTTCATCGAGCCGCCTCGGATCGGGTGTGCACGACGAGGCGGTGGTGGAGCCGCCGCGAGAGCGCGGCGACGGGGAGTGGCGTGGGTAACGTTCTCCAAATGTTTCGCCGACACTACGAGCCAGTATCAAACCCGTCAAGGGGCTCCTCGCCCTGCCGAGCTGTCGTGCGAGGCGAAAGGCTTGACCTACCTGGTGGCGAGAGCGGAAGATCCCTCCACGCCATGCCTTCCGTACGGCGGGCAACGTTTCCTATTCGAGGAGCTTGAGTGCCGAGACAGGCGAACCCCGCGCGACGCGTGACCATCGTCGACGTGGCTCGGCATGCCGGCGTGTCCACCACCGCGGTGTCCAAGGTGCTCCGCAACGCCTACGGAGCCAGCCCGCAGATGCAGCTGAAGGTCCGGTCGGCGATCGAGGAGCTGGGCTACCGACCGTCGGCCGCCGCCCGGGGCATGCGAGGTCAGACGTACACGATCGGCGTGCTGCTGCCCGAGATCCGCAACCCCTTCTTCGCCGACGTCCTCGACGGCGTGACCGAACACCTCAACGGCAGTGACTACCAGCTGCTGATGGCCCAGTGCTGCAACGACGAGGCCGGCGAGGAACGTCTGACCGACGCCATGATCGACCGGAGCATGGACGGCCTCATCCTCATCGCGCCGATCTCGTCCCGCCGGCGTCTGCAGGCCGTCGCCCGGACCACGCCGACCGTCGTGGTCGGCCGGCACGGCCACTCCGGCGACTACGACACCGTCACCGACGACGACTTCGCCGGCGCCGGCCTGGTGGTCGCCCACCTCGCCGAACTGGGCCACCGGCACATCGCCCACATCGAACACCTCGAGAAGGATCCGGTACGCCTCGTCGAGATGCCCAACGCCCAGCGCGCCGACGGCTACCGCCACGCCATGAACGCCCACGGCCTCGCCGACGGGATCGACGTGGTGTCCACCACCTACACCCAGGAGGGCGGCTACCTCGGCGCCCGGCAGCTACTGGCCCGCGACATCCGGCCCACGGCCATCTTCGCCGGAGCCGACATCGTCGCCATGGGAGTCTTCGACGCCCTGACCGAAGCCGGGCTCTCGGCCCCGGACGACATCTCCCTGGCCGGATACGACAACACCATGTTCGCCGCCTTCGGACCCATCTCGCTGACCACCGTCGACCAGGCCGGACATCAGATGGGCGTCAACGCCGCCCGGATGCTGCTCGACCGGATCGCCGACCACACGAAGCCCACCGCCCAGGTGAAACTCTCCCCCGCCCTGGTCACCCGGCGCACGACCGCCGCACCGCCCGCCCGCGGCGGGAGCTGATCAGGCGGCGGACACGCGGGATGCGGCAGGCGTCACCGCGGTTCGGTGTGGGCCCGGAACCATTCGGCCCGCTCCCGCCCGGTCGGGCGTCGGTCCGCATCGGTTACGGGCGCAGCAGGGTCTTGACGGCGCGGCGCTCGTCCATGGCCTGATAGCCCTCGGCGGCCCGGTCGAGGGGCAGGTCGAGGTCGAAGACCCGGCCCGGGTCGATGGTGCGGGCCCCGATCAGTTCCATCAGGTCCGGCAGGAACCGGCGTACCGGGGCCGGACCGCCGTGCAGGTGCACCAACGCGCCGAACAGCTCCAGACCGGGCAGGGCCACGTCGTGGGTCACGCCGACGAAGCCGACGCGCCCACCGGGCCGGGCCGAGTGGAGGGCCTGCATCATCGACTCCTGCGTGCCGACAGCCTCGACCACCGACTGGGCGCCCAGCCCGCCGGTCAGCTCCTTGATCTTCGCGATGCCCTCGTCGCCGCGTTCGGTGACGATGTCAGTAGCACCGAACTCACGGGCCAGCTTCTGCCGCGACTCGTGCCGGCTCATCGCGATGATCCGCTCGGCGCCGAGCTGCTTGGCGGCGAGCACCGCGAGCAGGCCGACAGCGCCGTCACCGACGACCGCGACGGTCTTGCCCGGTGCGGCCTCGGCGGCGACCGCGGCGAACCAGCCGGTGCCGAGCACGTCCGAGGCAGCCAGATAGCTGGGGACCAGGTCAGCCGGCGGCACTTCCGGGGTGGCGACCAGGGTGCCGTCCGCAAGAGGAATCCGCGCGTACTGCGCCTGGGTGCCGACGGTGCCCATCAGGACCCGGTGGACACAGCCGGACTGGTAACCGGCCCGGCAGATCTCGCACGTATTGTCGGAGGCCCAGAACGAGCCGACGACGAACTGCCCCGGCTCGAGAGTGCGAACCCCGCTGCCGACGGCCTCGACGATGCCGACGTACTCGTGGCCCATCGGCGTCGCGCCGTCGAGCTTCTCGATCCCTCGGTACGGCCACAGGTCCGAACCGCACACGCAGGCCGCCGACACCTTGATGATCGCGTCGGTGGGCTGCTCGATCCGCGGGTCCGGACGGTCCTCGACCCGGACATCGCCCGGCCCGTGCATGACAACACCACGCATGATGAATCTCCTCGCTGATCGTTTTTCTGCACCTCCAGCCAACCGCGCCGGTGTCGAGCGGAGAAGTTTCTGCTGATAGGCGTACCGGCAGGGCACGGCAACCAGGTTTAGGACCGGCCAGCTCTCCCACGCGGGACGACGGCGTCCACCAGGTTCTCCACAAAAGGCAGCTCTTGCCCTCGTTTTCGCATTGCTGCTCATCAGCGGGGAGCGACTTCCGGCTCTGCCTCGCCGCGGGCCAGCACGAGCAGCCCCACCATGGACAGGACGGCACCACCGACCATGATCAACGCCATCGGCACCGCGGTCTGCTCACCGCCGAGCCCGGCGATCGGGGCGATGGTCCCGGCGGCGACCCACTGGACGAACCCCAGGACCGCCGAGCCCGTACCGGGGTGCTCCGGGACCTCGGCCGACGCCAGGGCGCCGCCGTTGGCGATCATCAGGCCCTGGGCGGTCATCAGCACGAAGAAACAGCCGACGGCGAGCAGCAACGGCGTGCCGGACCACACCGCGCCGGCGAGCATCGCGACGCCGGCCGCGAGCGCGGCCACCTGCCCGGCCAGAATGACCTTGCGGGCGGCGACCCGGCCGGCCAGCCGGGCGGCGACCAGCGCAGCCACGGTCATGCCGGCGGCGTTGGCCGCGACGTCGGCCGAATAGGCGATCGGTGACATGCCGTTCATCGACTGCAGTACGAACGCCGACGTGGCGACGTAGGCGAACAACGCCGCCATGGCCGACCCGGTGACCAGTAGATAGCCGACGTAGCGGCGGTTGGCCAGGACCTGGCGCCCGGCGACGGCGAAGGCCCGCAGTCCGCCGCTGTGCCGCTTGTCCGGGTGCAGGGACTCCGGGACGGCCACCAGCACCGCGACCAGCATCGCCATGCTCAAGGCGGCGACGGTCCAGAACGACACCCGCCAGTGCGACAGCTGCAGGATGACCGCGCCGAGCAGCGGTCCGGCGATCGGGGCGACCCCGCCGACCCCGGCGATGACGTTCAGCACCCGCACGAGGCGGGCGCCGGTGGCCAGATCCACGATGATCGCCCGCCCGATCACCATCGCCCAGCCGCCGGTGAAACCCTGCACCAGCCGGGCCACCATCATGATCCCGATCGACGGGGTGAGGGCACACACGATCGAGGCGACCGTCATCAGCACCAGCGCGGCCAGCAGCGGCCGGCGCCGGCCGCGTTGATCCGACACCGGACCGCCGATCAACTGTCCCAGGGCCATGCCGACGAAGAAGGTGGTCAGGGTCAGCTGCACCTGCGTCGCCGACGCCGACAGGTCACCGGCGACCCGTGGGAACGCCGGCACGTACATGTCGGTGGCCGGCGGCGCGATCGCGGTCAGGAAGATCACGGTGGCGATCAGCCCGGAGGTCAGCGCGACCTCGCGACGGGCGACGGGCGGAGCGGGTACGGACGTCATCGAAAGCACTCGGTCAGCACATCCCAGCCCGGCCCGGGGAGGAAGTCACCGACGATGGGTGTACTGGCAGGGCATCCCACCGCGGCCGGGCTCGTCGTACCGTCGATGGTATGGACAATCGAGCCGAGGTCCGCGAGTTCCTCATCACGCGCCGCGCCAAGATCAGCCCCGAGCAGGCCGGTCTGCCCTCCTCCGGGCAGCGCCGTGTGCCCGGGCTGCGCCGCAGCGAGGTCGCCGCCCTGGCCGGGATGAGCGTGGAGTACTACGCCAAGCTCGAACGCGGCACCCTGGCCGGGGTCTCCCCCGGCGTCCTCGACGCGATCGCCCGTACGCTGCGGCTCGACGACGCCGAACGCGCCCACCTGATGCGCCTGGCGCACGAGGCCGACGGCAGCAACGCGGTCCTGCGCCCGACCCGCCGGCCACGGCAGTGGCAGATCCGGCCCAGCCTGCAATGGTCGCTGGACGCCATCACCACCGCCCCGGCCATCATCGTCAACAACCGCCAGGACCTGCTCGCCGCCAACCACCTCGGCCGGGCCATGTACAGCGACGTCTACGCCGACCCGACCCGGCCGCCGAACTTCGGCCGGTTCACGTTCCTCGACAGCGCCGCGCGCCGCTTCTTCCCCAACTACGAGGTGGCCGCCGACATGACCGTCGCGAACCTGCGCACCGCGGCCGGCAAAGACCCCCACGACAAGGGTCTGCACGACCTCGTCGGTGAGCTGTCCACCCGCAGCGACGACTTCCGCCGCCGGTGGGGCGCCCACAACGTGCGTACCCACGGCACCGGCGTCAAGACCTTCCACCACCACCACGCCGTCGGCGACCTCGAGCTCGCCTACGAGAGCATGGATCTGCGCGCCGACCCCGACCTCACCATGACGCTGTACGCCGCCGAGCCCGCCTCCCGTACCGAAGACGCTTTGCGCCTGCTCGCCTCCTGGGCCGCCACCCACCAGACCGACCCCGCCGCCGCCGAGCGACTCACCAACCGCTGACCTCCGCGAACTTCCGAGAGGATCGACTCGGCGGCATCCGCGCCACCCGACGTGCCGGACGACTCGGCTCCGGCCCGGCGACGAACGGTTCCTCGCCGAGATGCACCTGCTCGCTCCGCCCGTACACATCGAAGGAGACACCATCCACACGCGAACCCTCGGCCAGGGCCTACAGGTCTCGGCCATCGGTCTGGGCGCCATGGGCATGTCCCAGAGCTCGCCCTCGCCTGGTTGCTCGCCCAGTCTCCGGCGATTGTGCCCATCCCCGGCACCCGGCGGCCTGGAACGGGTCCGGGAGAACGCCGCCGCGACGCAGGTGCCGATGTCCGCCGACGACCTCGCCGACCTCAACGCGCTCGCCGACCGCATCGGAGTGCAGGGCAACCGCTACAACGAGCAGCACATGTCCCTCGTCGGCCGGTGACCACCGTGGCGCTGGCCCACCGAGCTGCCTCACGAGCCCGTGCGGGGACCGCTGGGGCAGCATTTCTTGTCTCGGCGCTTCAGTTCAGGGCACTTCGTGCGGTGGGGTTGTAGTGTCTCCCCTCGCGGTCCTCGCCCAGGACGGCACCCGGCCACGGAGTGAATTGTGATCGAGCACGTCAGCGCACAGCACGAACCGCTGCAACCGGACGACCCTCGGCACATCGGTCCGTACGAAGTGGTCGGCCGGTTGGGCGCCGGCGGCATGGGCGTCGTCTTCCTGGCCCGCACCGGCTCCGGCCTGCTGGTCGCGGTGAAGCTGGTGCACGCCGAGCTGGCCCGTGACGCGGACTTCCGCAGCCGATTCCGCGGCGAGGTCGAACGGGCCCGGCAGGTGCCACCGTTCTGCACGGCGGCGGTCCTGGACGCCGACCCGGAAGCGCCCCTGCCCTATCTCGTCGTCGAATATGTCGACGGACCTTCCCTCACCCAGGAAGTCCAGAGCAAGGGGCCGCTGACCTCGGCGAACCTGCACGCCGTGGCCATCGGCGTAGCCACGGCGCTGGCGGCGATCCACGACGCGGGAGTCATCCACCGCGACCTCAAACCGAGTAACGTTCTGCTCGCACCCGGCAGCCCCAAGGTAATCGACTTCGGGATCGCGCGAGCCATGGAAGCGTCGGCGGTTCAGCTCACCCGTACCGGTCAGATCTTCGGCTCGGTCAACTACATGGCACCGGAACGCTTCGGCGCGCCGGGCGTCCCCCTCACCTCGGCCTCGGACATCTTCGCCTGGGGCTGTGTCATCGCGTTCGCTCGCACCGGACGGGCACCCTTCGAGGCCGACTCACCCATGGCCACCATGGCGCGGATACTCACCCAGCCGCCCATGCTGGACGGCATCGAGGACGGTCCGCTGCGTACGCTCGTCGAGCAAGCCCTGCTGACCGACCCGGCGCAGCGACCAACGGCCCGGGAACTCCTCGACCGGCTGCTCGCGGGCGGTTCCAACCCCGTTCTCGGCCCTCAACCCGAACGAGGCGGCACCGTACCGGACACCCGCGTTCCCGCCCGGGATCCGCAGTCTGGAAGCAGACGGCGACGGCCGACCGCGCTCATGGGAGCCGCCGCCCTGGTGATGTCGTTGGCGCTGGCCGGCGGTGGCGCGTTCCTCGCCAGCCGGAACTCCTACGCGAACCTCACCGACTCCGCCGCCACGCAGAACGTCGGCCCGTTCCATCAGGCCAGCAGTCCGGCCCCGCCTCAGGCGTCCCCGACGCCGGCCCACGACCGCGCTCCGGCGCCCCGCACCGAGCGGCCGCCCGCCGCCACCGCGCCGCGGGGCGGCAAGTCCTCGCCGAAGGCCACCGGCGCCAGCCCTCCCGGACGCAGGAACCAGCCACCGGTCAAGTCGGCCGGCAGTAACGGCGTGGCCGGCTACGGCCCGTACTTCGTCCACAACTACAAGACCGGCATGTGCGTGGACCTGCCCGGCACCGGTGGCGGCAGCGCGGAGCAGCCGGTGGGCCAGTCCCCGTGCAGAAAGACCGACGACGACAACCAGGAGTGGACGTTCGTGCGGCACGGCGCCGACGCGAACGGCAACCAGCTCTACTGGATAAATAACGTCGACGACGGCTTGTGCCTTGACGTGCCCGGTACGGGCACGGTCGCCCCAGGCACGGCGGTCGTCGAGAACGGCTGCTTCGGGCAGGACAACCAGCTCTTCCGGCTCGTGCCCCGCCTCACCTCGCACGGGCGCCAGTATTACCGGCTGGTCAACGCGACCTCGGCGATGTGCCTCGACGTCTTCGGTATCGGTGACGGCGCCGCCGGCGCCGGCCTCACCCTGGTGGGCTGCGTCGACGGGGACGACCACGAGTGGGCACTCGTCGAGAAGTCGGAGTGGTGAACCACCAACGGGACAGCTTCCTCAGCTGGTCACGGCCGCCGATGCGCGGTCGCGGATCGCGCCAAGGCACAGGCAACGACCGGAGATGACTCAGCTCGAGGGCGCGGGTGCCGCCGGCCGGCCCGACCTCCATGCCGTGCTGCGGAGATCCCGGTAGAAGCGACACCTTCCGCCGGTGCTGTCCTGCCGCGAGTGCACATCGCCCGCGATGCCAACTTGGGGTGTGCCCGGCCGGCCTCCCCGTTTCGCCGGCACATGGGCCGGCGATGCCCTATGACATCGACGTGATACCGCACTCGATGGCGTGACGATGCTGGTAGACCGCGCCGTCGAAGGTCGTCACCAACTCCTCGGCTCTCGAGGGACCGTCGTTATGCGATCGAACGAAACTAAGTTGCGGGGCAATGCCGGGTGTCAACACGTCGCGGACGAGTCTGCCTCATCGCATACTTCTCGGCTGCCGTCCACGCCACCCGTGGCCCCGGCCGCACGGAGCCGCTCCACCACCGAACACATCTGGAATGCCCGGAGAGCCACCGCATCCACCATTTGAAACAATTCAAAAACGGCGTATTCAGGTGCTGTCAAAGCCGTATACGTGGCTACGACAAGGTTCTCCGGAAGTGCCGCCCACACCGATTGAACATTCTGGATACGGCTCGAACGAAGGTCGGCGTCGTCCTACGTCCGGCCTTCCGTGCCGGCCGACGCCCGCCGCCACGGTGACGCCGTGGTGGGGTGACAAGGCCGTGACCTCGCCAGTTGCGTCACTCGCGCAAATAGGACCCGGCACTCATGTCAGTAAATCGTTGGTTAGAATGCCGGCGTGACTGATGAACCGCGGACGATGAGCAGGCGTGAGCGACTGCGGGTATCGACCTTGCAGGAAATCGAGGATGCGTCTTTCGCCATCATCGACGAGGACGGCGCAAACGCGTTGTCCATCGCGGCACTCGCGCGCAGCATGGCGATGTCCGCGCCCGCGGTTTACCGTTACTTTCCCTCGCGCGACGCCTTGGTGGCGCACCTGATTACCCGTTCGTACGAGCAACTCGTGGCGGCGATGGCCGAGGGTATGAACAGCCGGCGGCGGACCCCGCGGTCACGCGTACGCCAGTTGGTCGTCGCTTACCGTGCCTGGGCGCTGCAATACCGCCGCCGCTACGGGATGCTGTTCGGCGAGCCGCCCGGGGAGATCCCCGCGGAGGTCGTCGCCGACAGCCCACTCAACATGGCCATGACGCAACTCGTCGACCTGCTGACCGAGGTGGCCGACGCCGCAGCGGTCAGCACCAGCGGTGACCGTACGCTCGACGGGCAGTTGCGCGTGTGGGCCCGCGCGATGGACCGGCCGGGCACCGCCCCCCGGATCGCCCGCGCCGCCATCGTCATCTGGACGCGGGTGCACGGGATCGTCAGCCTGGAGCTCACCGGCATGGTCGACAACCGTTCCATCGAGATACAGCGGCTGATCGACCTGGAGGTCGACAGCGCGGTCCAGTTGCTCGCCTCCACCCGCACCTGATCGCCCGATCAAGCAGCGCCGACACTGCCACCTCGTCGTCACGCGCACCGAGCCACGCGGAATGTGTTTACCGGGGTCGCTCGAGCTGACCGGATAAGCGGCTTTGAAACGGTTCATGCGCTTGCGTCTGCCGAAGGCCTGTCACATCGGGCCCTCGGTCGGCCGAGCCGCCAGGCGTGACGAGTCGCCGGCCGGCCCCGCAAACCTGGCCGGGTTCCGGTCGAGCCATGAGGCAGCCGCCTGGGATCTCTCTCCGTCGGAATCCAACTACGCCCTGACACCTCCGGCCTTGGCATTTCGCGGGTGTCCAACATCAAGCCGATGTGTTGTGCCCGTGGGGCTCACGCTTTAGCGGCGTTCGCGACGATGGCGTCCACGATCAACTTCCACGCTCCCGCCGGCAGGTCGTGTCCCATGCCCTGAACCACCAGAAGCTCGGCGCCGGGAATGGCCTCGGCCGTGGCGCGCCCACCGCTCAGTTCGACCAAAGGATCACTGTCGCCGTGGATGACCACGGTGGGCGTCTCGAGGGTACGGAGGCGCTCGGTTCGGTCGGGGGCCGTCGCGTTGGCCGCGATCTGGCGTAAGGTGCCGGCCGGGTGGTAAGCGCGACCAACCTTGGCCGTTGCGCGCCGGATCAATTCCGCATCGCTGGTCTCGAACCCCGGCGACCCGATGAGCCGGAAGAGGGCGACATCCGCGGCAATCGCCACCTCACGATCGGCGCCCGGCTGGGGCAACAGCGCGGCCGCGTTATCGATGGAGCTCCCTCCGGCCTTGCCATCGCTCGTGGTCGCCATGATCGACGCAAGGCTGGCCACGAGCTCGGGGTTTTCGATGGCCATCTGCTGCGCAATACCGCCACCCATGGACACCCCGACCACATGCGCACGGGACACGTCCAGAGCGGCGAGCAGGCCGACAGTGTCAGCGACCATGTCGGACAGCCCGTAACGCACGGTCGACAGGTCACCCGCGGCCAGGCCGGCCAGATCGACGTCGCCGGCCTCATCGAACCAGTCCGACCACCCGACGTCACGGTTGTCGAACCTGATGACCCGGAAACCGTGGCCGGCGAGGATCTCGCAGAACCCGTCGGGCCAGGCGATGAGCTGCTCGCCTACTCCCATGATCAGAAGCATGACCGGATCGGCGGCGTCGCCGATAGCCTCGTAACAGAGGCTGATGCCGTTCGACTCCACAAAAGGCAAAGCGCGCTCCTTCCCAGGTGGACGCCGGATTCCGGCTCTCGCACCGTGTCGTGGTGATGGTTCGCTTGAAGAACGCGGCACGAGGCTCAACGGTTCACGACTTGCGCCAGGCTGAGGGTCAGCCGACGGGAGCAGGTACGGCTTTGGTGGACCTGCACCGCAGCCCCGATCACGGGCTCAACCTGTGCGTCGGCACGCTCGCCTGGTGTGCCGCGCCGGACATTCGCATGGTTCTGACGAGTCAGTGCGGATCGACCCCGCCACCGCTGAACGTGGCGAGTAGTGCTCGTCGTGTCCGCGGCGACGCGCCGGCGACCAGACAGAACCGCGCTTCCCGCCCGAGACGTTCGACGTCGTTGCCACGGAGGACGGAACGGCTGCCGGCGGCGAGCGCGAGAGAGTCCGCGGCGCGGATGGCAAGATGCGCACACTCCGCCCTTACCGCGGGAAGGTCGTCCTCGGAAGCAGATATCAGGATGCCCGCCGCTGCGTCGATCTCGGCCAGGAGCGCGTCCGACCGGGCGAGACCGGCGGCGCGTCGCGCCACCCCGAGGGCAAGCGCTCCGGTGCCGTTGACCCTTCGCTCGGATGACATGCGCCAGTCCTCCAGCGACGTTTCGGACAGCTCACGATCGGCGGGCACGACGTGCCGGTCGAGGGTCAGCTCCGCGGTGCGGCTCGCTTGCGCGGCGATGAGATCCATCGGACGTGCGGCAAGCGTTGCTGCCGGAAGGGCATCGATCAAGAAGTCACGCACCACCTCGCCGTCGAGAGCGGCGATGCGGAGCACTGCGACGGAACCCCAGCCGGTCACCCACGGGGCTCGTCCCGTCAGCACCCAGCCAGCGCCATGGCGTTCGGCGGTGAGCGGAGCCGGAGCTTGCAGACCCGTGGTGGCTAGACCGGCTCGTACCGCACCGCTCGACAAGGGACCGATCCATCGGGTCCGGATCGGGGTCGCGCTGCGCGCCACGCCGAGAAGGGCGCCCTGATGTTGAAGCCACATGAACGCGGTGGCCAGGCATCCGGTAGCAAGGGCTTGCGTGATGATGACCGCCGACCCAGGCGGAAGATCCGGAAGGCCGACCAGCCCGGTCAGGCCGGCCGCATCAAGAGCAGAGAAATGACTCTCCGGCACTTGATCTGCGGCGTCGACCTCAGCAGCGTCTGGCCAGAGGACATCTTCGGCGATACGCCGGGCTTCATCCGCTTGCGTCGAGAAATCTCCGCTCACCCGCAAACTGTCACACACCATGATCACTGGCTCAACTGGTCACCACGGTGACGTCAGGAGCTTCCACGTCGTCAAGGTCGCGACAGCGCGTTCGCCGCGGGCGCGGATGCGGGCATGGGCGCGGTGGCCACGCCGATCTCGAAGCCGGCGGCCAGGCGGGTGAACGTGTCGCCGTTGCGCAGGTGAGGCAGCATAAGCAGCGCCTGACGGCCGGGACCGGGACGCCAGTGAGATCGACGGTGACGGCGACGATGCGGATGAGGTCGGCAAGGTGGTTCAGCGATCGTTCTCTGCGGCGCCCGGCGGTGCGGTCTGCCCGGTCGCCCTCGGCCGGGGGTCCGTTCGGGCAGTACGAGGCGGTCCGCGACGCGGTCGGACGGGAGCCCTCGACCGACTCGCATGCCTCACCTCGGCCCGGCCCCATGTCCTTGATCAAGGCTGTGACCTGCTATTGCACGGGGCTGAGCACCTACACCTCCGCGTCGGCCTTCACTAGCGCGTCAAGATTCCTACGCCTTCACGCTGCGTGTCGCACCGATACATAGTGACGGTCATTCGCGGAGTGATCGTAAGTACGGCACCGTGAGAAGCCGGCCAAGATGAGTCGGCCACCACCCGGACCTGTCAACTGAGCACCAGGCGCTCGATCTCGGCGACCGGGTCATGCTCCGCGTAAACCTTCGCCAGTTGGTCCACGTTCTGCTTGACCTGGGCATCGGCAAGCAGCGAGGCGGTAGCCTCGGCAATGGCCTGCGGGGTCGGCGTCGCGGTGCCCAGGTCAATACCGAGCCCGTGATAAGCCAGGCGAGCCGCGTTGGCGGGCTTGTCCTCGGTCTCCCCCGCGATGATCACCGGCAGGCCGCTCGACAGTGCCTCGTGGATGCCACTCGCGCCACCGTTGGTGATCAACAGGTCTGCTTTCGGCAGGAGCTCGCCGAAGGGTACGTAGGTGGCCACCCGGGCATTCGCCGGCACGTCGAGTGCCAATGCCTCCGGATCGGCTCCGCCGAGTGCCGCTACGACGGTCACGTCGAGGTCAGCCAGCCCGATCAACGCCTGTCCTACCAGCTGCGACAGGTCGTCATTGGCCAACGTGCCTTGGGTGACAACCACGACCGGCCTGGATCCGTCGAGCACGGGCCACCAGTACGGGTGATCCCAACGCCGGGCGGGCTCCGCCGGGAAAGCACCGACCAATTCGATCGTACGGGGAAGGTCACTGCGGTGGAACTCGAACCCCGGCACGGTAAGTACGGCCGTCGCGTCCGGAACGGTGTAGACGAAGTCGACGAACCCTTCCACCTCCGCGGCGGCCCCCATCTCACGCAGGACCGCGTTCAGGCGTTCGCGGGTCGGCGCGAACGCCTCGTTGAACTGGGCGTTGGCCGCGCGGTTGGCCGCCTTCGGGTCATGGCCGGCTTCCACCGGCACAGGACCGAAGAACGAGGAGTCGTCGCTGCTGACGGCCAGCCCGACGACGCTGACCCCGACCCAGCGAACCGGGAGCCGGCCGGGCACGCCGTACTTGACCGGCACCGCGCCCAAAAAGAACACGTTGCTGATCAGATACTGGTCGGGATCCTGCTCGAGCAGCCTCTGCAGGGCAGCATGTTGTTCCGGCATCGGATTGACGAAGTTGTGGATCCAGTCGAAGTTGAGCTGCTCCGGGCCCGGCGCGAGACCCGCTGTCGCCCGCTCGGCGACGAACTGCTGAAAGTCGTAATCCGCCGCTCCCCCGAGCGGCGCAAAATGGAGGCCGGCGCTTTCCACCTGCTCTCGATACACACTGCCCGTGAGGAACGTTATCCGGTGTCCGCGGGCCGCCAAAGCGCGGGCGAGCCGCAGCAACGGCCCGAACTCGCCGGGAATCGGCGGCGCGGCCACGATCATCTTGACCATGAATCTCCTTTGTCGAAACGAGCTGGTCGAAACGAGCTGGTCGAACACGGCGCCCACCCCGTCGGGGGCCAGCCCCGGATACGGCCGGCCCGGTCCGGTCGCGGTAGTCGATCGTCTCGGCCCCGAGCGCGCGCAGCGCCTTGTGATGGCGTGGGCTGGCGGCATCGGTCACGCTGACGCCCGCCTGCTGGGCTCCCGAGCAGACGTGATCAACATTGCGAATGATCGTAACTATGAAATGGGGTGGCACGAAGCGTCAAGTTGCTGTGACGACGTGGTCGTGGCGCTGAAGCCGCCTGAGCGACGTGCCGTGAGCAACCCACGGCTGCCTCCGGGATGGGCATGACCGCTGGACAGACCCGTCCAAATGTCTGAGGAACGGTCAGCGGATCTGCCTGACGGCGTACCGGCCGGCCCCCTTCGTTCGGCGATCGATCCGCCGCAGGCGATGCACGAACTTACCCTCGGCCACTTCCCCAAAGCCCCCGGACTTCCGGCCCACGTCGATCCGGACCAGATCTCGCACCGGTCCAGCTGTCGCGGATCAGTCGGTTCCAGCGCTGGGGTGCGGGTCGGTGACGTGGCCGGTCAGGGTTTGCGTGAACGTACGGGAGCCGAGGTGGATCTTCGCTTCGACTCGGATGTCCTCGGGAGCCTCGGTGACATCGTCGGTGACCGTGGGAATGTCCAGATCACCGGTGAGCTGGCCCGGTTCCACGCAGGTGGACGCGTACGCGCCGGCCTTCGAAAGCGGACGCGACGGCTCCGGGGTGATGTCCTGGTCGGTCAGCCAGTGCGGGTCCACGTCGGTCGTCGACAGCTCGGGCGCGCCGTCCGGCGCGACTACTGTCCCCTCCAGGCAGGCGTACGCGTCGGCCGGCTCGGAAAGCTTGATCTGCCAGCGCATGGTCGCGCCCTCGGTGACTTCGGAGGCCGGGTCCACCACGACCGTCGGGGCCGGGTCGTCGTTCTCGATCACCGACGTGGCGAAGTAGTTGCCGACGACGAGTCCGCGGACCGCCTTGGCATGGAGCAACACGAGGGTGTCATCCCCGAACCGGGTGTTGGCGGGCACGCTGAACGGAACGGTCAGCCGCCGGTCGCCCGGCTTGACCGTCAGCACCGTGGAGGACATGTTGTTGATGAACACCCGCACCTGACCCGCACCAGAGCCGGTCACCGTGAGCGGCAGGTCAATCGTGGTGGTTCCGGAGTCGCCCTCCTTCACCCGGGCGGAGCCCACGTCGATCCGCGGCAGCCCCCGGGTCTGCGGGTCCGGCGTGCCCGGCCGACGGCCCCACGCGTCGAGCAACCAGCCGGTGGCTGATCCGCGTGGATGGATCTCCAACTTGGCGATCGACGACACATCCCGCAGGGGTACGCGGACCTCACGCGCCCAGTGGCTGAACGTGTTCGTGGTACCGGGCAGGCCGTCGACGTGCACCTCGCCCAGGTCCGCACGGCGTCCGGAGCGGTCGATGACCGCGATCCCGAACCTGTTGCCCGTGGTGTTCGGCGGCACGATCAACCGCATCGCCAGCTCACCGCCAACCTCGGCGGCGTGTTCCGGAGTCAGCACGGCCAGCTTGCCGGGGTCTATCCGGACCGCCCACCGGCCGGGCTCGACGTTCATGTAGTTGAACCCGGTGAAGTGCGGCGACCCGAAACCGTCCTCCGCCCGGCACGGCAGGCAGGCCTTGCTCTCGTCGTTGTCGTTGACCTGCTCGCACAGCCGCGCCCCATCCACTCGCAGCACCGCCGGGTCAGGGATGATCACCGGTGTCCGGGCCGCTCCGATGGCATGGCTCAGCACGCGGGCCGGGCCGGCCGACGGCACGGAGACACCCGAGCCGTCGATCAGCGGCAGTACCGCGTCGTCATCCTCGAGAAACACCCTTGCCGCGGCCGCGACGTAGGTGGCACCGACCTGTTGCTGCTGTCCCGCGGTCAACCGCGTCGGCCGCCCCGGTCCGCAGACCGGATCGTCGGCGTCCCACCAGTCGTCGTCGGACGGCGCAGCCGACTGCCCCGGAGTCCACTCACTGTTGTAGAAGTTGTGGTTCGCGCCGATCACGTACAGGGCGCTGTGCAGGGCCCGGCCGCTGCTCACCCCGCGGGTGGCGTCCACGTAGATCTGCCCTGTCAGGGTGGCGTCGCCGCCGCAGCCACCCAGCATGATCATGGAGGGCACGTCGGGGACCGGGTTCTGCCCGCCGTTGGTGGGCCCGATGCCGACCAGGCCGCGGATCGTCCAGCGAACCTTGCCCCGATATCCGTCGACGCTCGGTGGCGGCGGTGCGAGGCTGTCCATCACCGCCCGGTTCGCGCCCTCGCCGCCGCGCGAGTGACCGATCACCATCACCCGGGACAGGTCGGCCGGCGGCGCCTGGCGGACAACGGCCGGGGTCTGGTTGGCGCCCGCGCCGGCCCAGTCGGCCCACTTACCGAGGTGCAACCGGATCAGCGAGGACCGGGCCTGCGCCCCGAAGTCGTCGAGCCCGTCCTGGGCGTTGACACCGTTCGCCGCGATCGACACGGTCAGATATCCCTGCGAGGCGAGCAACTGCTGCATGGACCGGAAACCACGATGGCTGGGAACCGGCAAGGAACCGTGCGGGCACGGCCAGCCAGCCACGTACTCGTCCTCGCCGGGCGTGTAGCAGGCGTCCTGCCGGCCATGCAGGAACACGACCATCGGTCGCTTCGTGCGCACACCCTTCGGCGCGATCACCAACGCCCGCATCTCGACCGGCTTCGCCAACTCCGGTATGGAAACTTCGGGCAGGTCGTACTCGCCCTCGAAGGTGCCGAAACGGCCAGGGATCCCCGGGTCGACGGGGTTCGCGGGCTGCACCGGCGGCACCGCCGCAGGCCCGATGGTCGTCGCCGGGACGGTCTCGGCCGTCGCATTCGCCGCGGTGGCCGGGACGGTCAGACCGGACACTACGGCGAGGGCGACGCCGGCGATCACTGCACCGCGCCGACTCACGGAGTAACCACAATTGTCGGCACGGGATCGATAAAGGTCATGTCCCGTTGACGACTCTGGGCGGCAGGGTGGTTGCATCGAGCCAGATGTGACACGGGCGGTAGGTCCATACGGGCAGATCAGCAACTGATCAGGCCGATGAACGCGCATTTTCTGTCCCGTGTTCGGGAAGCTTACGAAATGCCCGTGACTGTGAGCGCCCTGAGTGGACCCCGCCCCCTGCCCTTGGTCGGCAACTTACCGGAATTCGTCCGCGGGAACGTTTCGCATCGGGTGCTGGAGTCGTGGGCGGACACGTACGGCCTCACCTACCGGTTTCGTCTGCCCGACTTGGACGCGGTGGCCACCGCCGATCCGGCGATCATCGATGTGGTGCTGCGCCGCCGGCCCGATGACTTCCGGCGCAGCGCCGTGATGGCGACCGTGATCGATGAGATAGCTCCGCACGGAGTGTTCACCGCGGAAGGTGAACGGTGGCGGCGGCTGCGCAAGGTGGCGACGCGCAGCCTCAACGCCGCGTACCTGCGTCAGTACTTCACCACGATCACCAAGGTGACCGGGCGGCTGGTTCGGCAGTGGGAGAGCGCCGCGACCACCGCAGGGCCGATTGACGTGCTGGACCTGATGATGCGCTACACCCTCGACGTCACGGCCGCGCTGGCCATGGGCCACGATCTGAACTCGCTGGAGAGCACCGGCGACGGCCTGCACAGCCGGATTCCGACCCTGTTCCCGGCATTCGGCCGACGGCTTGGCGCGCCCGTACCGTACTGGCGGTACGTGAAGCTGCCGCAGGACCGCCGGCTGGACGAGACGGTCCGGGAGATTGAGGCGGTGGTGCTGCAAAGCTACGCCAAGGCCCGGGATCGCATGGCGACCGGTGCGGAACCGGCGAACTTCCTGGAGGCGCTGGTCCAGCCGCTGGACGACGAACCGCAGATCACCGAGAAGGAGGTCTTCGGTAACGTGCTGACCATGCTCTTCGCCGGCGAAGACACCACCTCGGCGGCAGCCGCATGGGCCCTCCATTACCTGGCGGCGAATCCGGACATCGCGGCAAAGGTCCGCGCCGAGGCTGACGAAGTGCTCGGCGATCAGCAACTGCCCACCGACCCGGCAACGATCGGCCGGCTCAAGTACGCCGAGGCGACGGTCAACGAGGCACTTCGGCTCCGCCCGGTCGCGCCGTACCAGGTCTTCGAGCCGACGCGGGATCTGACCCTGACCACTCGCGACGGCACCAAGCTATTCCTCCCGGCGGGACTGACCATCTTCGCGCTGCTCAGCTACGGCGCCCTCCGCGACACCGAGCGTTTCCCCGACCCGGAGGCCTTCCGCCCGCAGCGCTGGCTTGACGGGAAGCTGCCGCCCGAGGCGCTGCCGTTCGCACCGTTCGGCAACGGACCTCGGTTCTGCCCGGGCCGCAACCTGGCCCTGATCGAAGCGACAATCGCGACCTCGGTGCTGGCCCGCGGATTCGATCTCGAAGAGGACCACTCGGGCGGCCCCGTCCGAGAGCGCATGGCCTTCGGCGTCTTTCCGGAGAACCTGCGTCTCCGTGCCCGGGCACGGCTCTGAACCCAGCCCGAACCCTCACGTGCACGACCCGGCAGATCGCCGCACTTCCCTAGACGGACGGCCGCGTGACCTGCTCCCCGGGCGGCGAGGCCGCCAACATGGAGATCGCTGGTGCTACGGGTCAGGGGGCTAAGAACGCCCGGACCACGTCATCGCCCCGGACAGGACCCGGCTGGACAGAGAACGACGGCCGCGGCCACGCGGTCGAGTACCGCGACCCATCCCCCTCCGGTGGTCGAACGGCTCGTCGATCTCGTCGTCCCAGTCGGCGTGGTCGCCACGGGCGCCGAACTCCGGCGAGTCGAAGTTCGCGCCGAGCTCGGGCCGGTTGACGTCCAGGACCGCACCGTGGGACCCGGCGAGCCCACGCGGGGTAACGTCGGCCGGTACGAATGCGGGGTCATCCAGCCAGCCGGGCCGCCTGTCGTCGAAGCCCCGCTGCACCCTCCCAGCGGCCCCTGGGCTGCGCAGCGTGGCCAGCATCCCCGCACGCCGGCTGCCGCGATCGGGCGCCGGCACCAAGTCGGCGTCCGAAACCGGAGTCTCTTCGTCGTGGTACATCGGGCCCTCCTGCGACATGCGTACGGTCAAGTGCCGTTAGTCTCGGCCGGGCGTCTCCACAAAGCCTCCACGGCGTCTCCATTGCTCGGGCATGGGACCAACTTTCCCTGCGTACGACGCCCATGCCCACGCCGAGGACGTCGTCGACAAGCTCGTGGATGCGAGCGAGGTCCGCGCGGCCTAACCCGGCCCGTTTTCGCTGACGGTCCGATTGCGCCCGTTCTCTTTGGCTTGATAAAGGAATTGATCGGCGCGGCGGACAAGATCGCCCGGTGTCTGGTAACCGTCCGGTCTCGCCAACGCGATTCCGATGCTGATAGTGACGGTGCCATGGGTCGAAACCGTGTGTGGTTCAGCGAGCTCTTCCACCGCGATCCGTGTCCTTTCCGCAGCCGCGACCGCGCCGCAGAGGGTGGCGCCCGGCATGACGATGCAGAATTCTTCGCCACCATAGCGGGCAACGTGATCGGTACACCGGACGCTGCCGGCCAGAGTGGAGGCGACCTGGTGCAGGCAACGATCGCCGGCGGGATGGCCATAGTGGTCGTTGTACAGTTTGAACTGGTCGATGTCGATCATGGCGACAGCCAGCGGTGACTTGTCCCGCAGCGCGCGCTGCCATTCGGCTTCCAGAATGTCGTCCAGGCGGCGACGGTTGGGCAGGCCGGTCAGGGCGTCGGTGTGGGACATCCGTTCGAGGCGCTCATTGGCCCGGGCGAGTTCCTCGGTCCTCTCGGCTACCTTGCGTTCCAGGCGGGCGTAGAGCAGGGCGTTCTCAATCGATACCGAGAGTTGCCCAGCGATCAGGCGCACCGCGTCCAGACGCGCGGTGGTGAAGGCGCTGCGGGTGAGCCGGTTCTCCAGGAGCAACATGGCCCGTGGCTCGCCCTGCGCCAATATGGGCACCACCATCGCGGAGCAACAGGCGGCGTCCTGCAGGTAGGGGTCACGCGAAAAACGACCATCTCGTGTCGCATCCTCGACCAGCAAAGGCTCGCGAGTACGTTCGGCGTAGCGCACCAATGACATCGGCAACAGAGGCCGTGCGGTGCCCTCTTCGGCCGCCTTTCCGGAAGAGGAGGTTGCCTGTCCTGCGACCGGCTCGGTGGCGCTCGGTTCCCCGACGGGGTCGGCCACGTACCAGCTCCGGGAATCGTCGTCGCGTGAGACGACCTGTACGGAGGTCGCTCCGGTCATCGCGCTGAGCACGTCACTGACACGCGCCCGGAGCCCCCGGAGGTCGGTCTCGGAGCTGAGCGCACGCGACGCGTCCAGCACGCCGAGCAGGTCGACGGACTCGCTGGAAACACCGCTGCTGCGCCGCGTCTCGATGGTCCGCCCGCGTTGCGGCTCGGGTCGCCCGCCGTGGTGACGTGGCCGGCTGTGTGCTGCACACCGACCGCGGATCGCAATTCCGCAGCCGGAAGTTCGTCCGCGCCCTCAACCAGCGCCACATCATCGGATCGATGGGCCGAGTCGGCGCGGCCGGCGACAACGCCGCCATGGAATCGTTCTTCGGCCTGCTGCAGAACAACGTCCTCGACCGCAGCACCTGGGATACCCGTCAGCAGCTACGAACGGCGATCGTGACCTGGATCGAACGGACCTACCACCGCCGCCGACGCCAACGATCCCTGTCCCGATTGACCCCTATCGAGTACGAGACCATCATGACCCCACCGGCCAGTCAGGCCGCGTGACTGAAACTGTCACCTATCGGTGCAGCAGACCCAAGCATGGTCGAGGCGTACGACGAGTATCTGTTCACGTCGCGGCCGGTGAGACGTCTCAACGCGAACGTCTACGCCGCGATGCACGAGGCGGTTGTTCGCTACACCCCGATTCCGCACGAGTGGACGGGCGAGCCCGATCCCGAGGGCAACGACGTCTACTCCACCGCCGCTCCCATGTATGCGACGCCTTCGTCGAGCGTGCCGAACACCTCGGTCGCCGGGCGGCCCCTGGTGGCAAGGTCCGACGTCGAGTCCGCCGATCCGCAGAACCCCATCACGTATGGCGATCAAACGGATTATCAGTACGAAAGCAACTACACGGCCACCGAAGCGCCGGCACTCATCAACACGATCTTCGACGACTACTATCGCGACATCCGGCACACGACGACGGACGCCGATCGGATCTGGCTGATCGCGGAAACCGTCCGCAAGCTGCACATCGGACACTTCTTCACGGACGCCAACGCGCGACTCAACATCAACCTGGTGATGCAGCTGCTGTTGATGAACGAGCGGCTCAATCCGGTCATCTTCCCGTACATGAATCACAGCTTCAGCGGGAACCAGAGTCTGGCCTGGCTGACCCAGCAGATCCTCGAGCGCCAGGGTGTGCCCCTGGATCAGCAACTGGGGTTGAACGACCCTCCGCAGGACTATTACGGCGCCGGGTCGAGCATGCAGACCTATACCGCGATCGTCAACATTCCGATGTTGGACATGGTCCGCAGCGGTCCCGATCTGGCTGCCATGTTCGGTGCCGCGCGACACGACACGACCAACCCGGACAGCACCCGCTACGCCGAATCACTGGACGAGAACCAACGCTCCGGCCGACTCCTCGACATCCCACCCACCTCCACACCACGGACCCTCGGCGACGTCGAACGCTCCTACCCCGGCCGAGAAGTCCTCGCCTTCGAAGGCTGGCGCGGACCACTCAACCAGATCGGCGCCCTCACCCCCGGCAGCACCGGCATCGTCGCCTACCGCACCGGCAACAACCAGGCCGGCGACCCCTTCCACATGATCACCCGTCACCAAGAACCCCGACGGCAAGATCGCCTTCACCGACCCCCAAGCACGCGACCAAAGAGTCATCCCACCCTTCGGACCGAACGGCCTCGTCGTCTTCATCGACACCAGCGGGCCCGGCGACCTACCCGACACCTCGCCCCCGACCGCCGACGCCGACAACGCCGACGCGCCGACCGACGGCGAGGCCGGCCCGAACCTCTCGTCCTTCCTGGACGGCACCGACGACGGCGCCGGCGACGGCGCCGACGGCCGCGCCGACGGCCGCGCCGACGGCCGCACCGACACGAGCACGGACACCGCCGTCGACGGCGGCGCCGGTGTCACCGCGGACAACCGCATCTCACCGGCCTCGCTCTTGAGGGTCTCCAGGTCACCGCCGCCGAAGCCGGGGCCACCCGCACCCGGGAGTTCGACGCCGACGGTCTGCTGCGGGCCGAGACGGATGCCACCGGTGAGGTGGTGCGGTCCGAGCGGCTCGCCGCGAACGGTCCGTGGACCGTCCTCCAGGCCGGCCCGGCGGCCACGGTTCGCAATGCGGCGCGGCAGGTCATCTCGATGAGGTCGGGTGACGGCCACACCCGCTACGAGTACGACAGCCTCGGCCGCGTCGTCGTCATCGAGAACAACGAGGGCTTCACCGATCTCGGCTGGACGATCGGGGGCGAGCTGGCCTGGCGGGAGAACCCGGACGGCGGCTTCGAGGAGTACCACTACGACGGGGAGGGCAACCTGGTCGAGTCCGTCGACGCCGACGGGCGCCGGACCGTGCGCGAGTACGGCGCGTTCGACCTGGTTACGGCCATGATCGACGACGAGGGCAACCGCACCGTGTACGGCTACGACACCGAGCTGCGCCTCACCTCGATCACCAACCCGGAGGGCGAGACGTGGCGGTACACGTACGACCCGAACGGCCGGTTGGTCGAGGAGACCGATTTCGGTGGCCGCACCCAGCGTTACGGCTATGACGCCGCTGGTCAGGTCGTGCGGCACACCGACGCGGCCGGTGCGGTCACCGTCTACAGCTACGACCTGCTGGGTCAGATCGTCGAACGACGCACGGGCGACGCCGCGACCCGGCTGGAGTACGACGGTGCCGGTCGCGTCGTGGCGGCCACCGATGCCGACTCGGAGATCCGGCTCGAGCGGGACGCGCTCGGCCGCGTCATCGCGGAGACGGTGAACGGCCGGACCGTCACCACCTCCTACGGCGACCGGTTCGGCCTGCTCAGCGCCCGCACCTGCCCATCCGGGGCCAGGACAGAATGGACCTACGACGATTCCGGCCGGCCCGTGGTGCTGGCGGCGGCGGGTCAGAGCATCGACGTCGACTGGTTGACGTCCGTGCACGGTGCGACCGACCAAGCGAACGGGCCGGACAGTGGAGGGGCACGCTACACGCTCGACGCCCTTGGCCGGCCGGTCACCCGGACCGACGGGGCCGGCGAATGGACGTTGACCTGGGATCACCGCGATCGGCTGATCGGCGTCACAACACCGGGCGGTGATCGCTGGAGCTATCGGTACGACGCGTTCGGCCGGCGGTTGGCCAAACAACGGCACGGCGCGAAAGGCACGGTACTGGACGAGATCGAGTTCGTCTGGTCCGGCGACCGGCTCGTCGAACAGAACCGGCGCAAGCGCGGCGGCGAGGCCATCACCTCGACGTGGGAGTACCACCCGAAGCTGGCCGGCCCGGTCGCCCAGATCGTGGACGGCGCCTTGCGTGCCGTGCGGCCCGGCGCGACCGACCCGGACACCGCCGCGCTGTGGGCCGGAGGCCGTTACCACGACGCGGAGACCGGCCTGCAGTACGACCGCTCGCGTTACTACGACCCGCTCACCGGGCTGTTCCTGGATCGGCCGGCGGCTTCCCTACCGGCCGCCTGACATGCACGCCAACACACACAGGGAGAGGACCGTCATGGACGTCGACGCGGCACGCGCCCAGGCCACCGCGACACTCCGGCAGATCGAGGAGGGCGGGCACCCGCTGGCCCTGCTCGATCCGGACAGCCCGATCGAGCACGAGTGGTGCTGGCTGTTCCCGTTCAACACCGCCCGGGCGATCGAGACCGGCGACTTCATGCACAGCCTGGCCGTCGGCCCGCTGGTCGTGCCGAAGAGCGGCGACGAGCCCTGGGTGGCACCGTCGAGCCCACCCGTGGAGAAGTGGCTCAACGCGTACGCGGAACGGATGAATTTGACCCTGGTTCCGCTGCCATGACCTGACACGCCCGTGACGCGGCCGCCGGTTCCCGTCACCGGCGGCCGCGGTGGCCGGCCCGCTGTCCTGAGCCCGTGCGGCTCAGGCCTGTGCGGCCGGCCGCCGCGATTCATCCGTTCCGGAGCGCGGCGTCCGCGGCCAGGATCTCAGCGATGTCATCGGGCGACAGCAGGTTCAGGTAGGACGTGATCCCGGCCAGCTCGACGACGTCCGCGGAGCAGGCTGTGCACTCGTCCAGATGGCGCCGGGTTCGTGCCTGGTCGGCCGGGGCGAGCCGGCCGAGAATGTGAAGACCGAGCAGGTTGTGCACGGCCTTGTCGGCGCACCGGTGATTCCCCATGTCCTCTACGTCGCCCTGCCGACCGCCACCGGCAGGTCCTCGGCGGTGAGCAGGGCGAGTTCGGCGGTGCTCACGCCCGGCGCCGAGGCCAACCGGGACGCCTGCATGTCGGCCATCCGCTCGAACACCTTGCGCGCCTCGCGGCCGTTGCCGAAGGTGCCGTCCTTCGGGATCCGGTCGAAGTAGGTCAGCAACGCCGCCGCCGCGGCCGCGTCCAGCTGGTAGTCGTGCCGATCGCACTGGTTCTCCACGATCGTCACCAGCTCGGACGGGCTGTAGTTGCTGAACTCGATGGTCCGGCTGAAGCGGGACACGAGGCCCGGGTTGGCCTGCAGGAAGCGCTCCATGTCCGCGGAGTAGCCGGCCGCGATGACCACCACGTCCTCGCGGTGATCCTCCATCAGCTTGACCAGCGTGTCGATGGCCTCGCGGCCGAAGTCCGGGCCGTTCCCGCCACTGCTGTTGCTCAGCGTGTACGCCTCGTCGATGAAGAGCACGCCGCCCAGGGCCGAGTTGAACGCGTCGGTGGTCTTGATCGCGGTGCCGCCGATGATCTGGGCGACCAGGTCCGCCCGGGCCACCTCGATGAGGTGTCCCTTCTTCAGCACGCCCAGCTCGGCGAGGATCTTGCCGTACAGCCGGGCGATGGTGGTCTTGCCGGTGCCGGGCGCGCCGGCGAAGACCAGGTGCCTGGCCATCGGCGGAGCGGACAGGCCGGCCTCCTGGCGCCGCTTGGACATCTTGTTCAGGTTGATCAGTGACGTGACCTCCTGCTTCACGCCGTCCAGACCGACCAGGGACTGAAGCTCGCGTAACGGGTCGGATCCGCGGCTCGCCGGCTTGCGCTCCTCGGCCGGCGTCGGGACGGCATCCGGCGCGGCGGCGTCGGCGGTGGCCGTCCCGTACGCGTCCGGCAGCCGGTTGCGGGAGCTGGTGAGCCCGTCGACGACCAGCGGTCCGACCGGCTCGGTCTGGCGCAGTCCGGCGCCCTCGTTGTCCCGCACCGAACAACCGGCCACGCGTACGGAACGGGCGGTACGCACGCTGATGCCGTCGCCGGCGTTCGCGGTGAACTCCGAGTCCGTCACCGTCCCGGTCGCGCCCTCGGCGAGGACAAGCCCGTCGGCCGCTCCGTCGTGCACCCGGCACGCGGTCAGCGAGACCTCCGCGCCCGGCCCGGCCGAAACCCCCGCCGCCCCGGCGTCCCCGATGTCGCAGTCGCTGAGCGAGGCGGTCGCCTCCTCGACGGTCACCCCGGCGCCGGAACTGCCCCGCAGGCTGAGGCCGCTGACCGACGGATGGGCACCGCCGCCGATCCGCATCCCGACGCCGCCGCACCGCTCGATCGTGACGTTCTCGAAGCGGCCGCGGGCCGCGTCCTTGACCTCGATGGCCGCGCCGTCACAGCCGCTCACCTGCAACCGGTGCAGCAGCGGGTCGGCGCCGCCGTCCAGTCGCACACCGGCGCCGGTGCAATCGCTGACCACCATGTTGATCAGTTCCGGATTGCTGCGCTCGCCGATCTGGATGCCGACGCCGGCGATCTTCGTGGCGATGCACGCGTCCATCCGGCCGGCCGATCGCCCGAGGAACCGGAAGCCGCTGCGCTGCGCGCCGGTCACCCGGAGGCGGCGCAACGTCGGCGCGCACCGCTCACCGGTGAACACGCCGTCGGCCCCGCTCCCGTCCACCGTGCAGTCCTCCAGGGTGGAGGCCCCGGAGGTGGCGAGGTAGATGCCGACGCCGTTGGCCCGCCGGACGGTCAACCGGCGCACCGTGGCCTCGGACTGCTGCTCGGCCGCGAACGCCGGCTTGTTCGTACCCGTGATCTCGGTGTCCTCGATGTTGATCTTGCCATGGCCGTTGATGCAGATGCCGTTGCCGCGCGCCTCACGCACGCTGCACGACCGAACCCGCAACTCGCCCTGCTCGGCGACGACCACGCCCGAGGTGCCCAGCCGCTCGATCCGGCAGTCGTCGACCATGCTGCCGACCCGTGAGGTGACCACGACGCCCGCGCCGACCTGATTGGTCACCCGGCTGCCCCGCATGGTCAGCGAGCCCTGGTCGCGGACGAAGACGGTCGCCCAGGCCGACGCGGCCAGCTCGCATTCCGTGACGCTGAGCTGACCGGCGCCCAGAGCGAGAGCCGGACTGTCACCATCGGCGGCGATGATCGACAGACCGGCGAGCGCGGCGGATTCGGCCATGAGAACCACGGGCACGCCGGACACCGGAGCGAGTTTCACCGTGCCCGGCCCGTTCTGCGCGGTGATCGTGACGATCTTCGTGAGCACCAGGTTCTCGCTGTAGTTGCCGGGACGCACGGTGATCACCGACCCCTCCGGCGCCGCCGCCACGGCCGCCGCCAGCGTCCGGTAGCCGGAGCCCGCCGACGGATCGACCGTGATCGTCCGCTGACTCACGACCCCGGCGCCAGGGTGCTGGAGTTGTCGTGGTCGGTGTTCACGAACTCGTCGATCGCGCCTTTGCCCTCAGCGGCCAGCTCCCTCAGGTACGTGACGGACTGGAGCACATTCCCCAGGATGTTCTCCGCCTTGGGCTCGCGTGGCTTGGCGAACCGCCTGCCGTACTCGTCGGTGCCCCACGGCTCGGGCAGTGTCGACCGGACGGTTCGCACCCGGTCGAGCGCGGCCTGCAGGTCGCCGCCGACGGACTCGACGACGTTGAGCAACCGGCGCGCCCCATCCGGCTCGATCGTGGTCTCGTCAGCCATCGGCGCGGGTCGCCTCCTTCGCCGCCCTGGCGATCCCGGGCAGGTCGACCACCGAGGTCATCAACGTGCCGACCACCTCGTCGATGTCGACCTTGCCCGCGGCCAGCTCGCCGAAGGCGATGCCGGGCAGAACATCCCGGCCGGCCATCTCGTCGATCTTGCCGAACGCCGCGGCACGCCCGCGCTTCAGGGTGTCCATCAGCATCGTGGCGAGCTCTTTCGGCGCCATCGTGCGGTATTTGCCGTTGTTGAAGGTGAGCCGGGTCAGCTCGCCACGGCCGTCGAAGGTCGCGGTGACCATCTTGTTCGACGACTCGACGACGGTGCTCGCCTCCGACATCTTCCGCTGGAATTCGGTGATCTTGCGCTGCTCGTCGGCCAGCACGGCGAACATCGCCTCCAGCCCGCCGCTCCCGCCCGGCAGTTCCTCGTGGTCAGACATCGCGATCCCCTCTCGTCGCCTTCTTGATCTCTTGCTCGAAGTTCTTGCGGAAGTCCTCCCGGGCGGCCTCGACGGCCTCGACCCGTTCCTGACGCCCGATCACGTTCCAGCCGTCGTCCTGCCCGTCGAGCCAGACGGCCTGGTCACCCTGGAGTCCGCCGCGCTTCTGCCCGGTTCCGTCCAGTTGTCCGCCGCCCATGCCGCCACCCATGCCGCCGCCCATCCCGCCCATCGGCATGAACGGCATCATTCCCATGCCGTTGCCGGCGGCGCCGCCACCACCACCGCCACCACCGGGCGGAGCCGAATCACCGGGCTGGCCGGCGCCGGGCGGCGGCCCGGCCGGTCGGAACAGTTGCGCGGGATCGGCGCCGGCCGCGAGCCGCAGGGGCGCGGACCCGTCGTGGGCGGCTTCGAGCAGCGCCCGGCCGAGGCCAGGCTCCTCCACCGGAACGGCCGGGGGTGGTGACTGGCCGCCGGCCGCCTCGCCGGCCGCCCGGTATCCGTCCGCCACGTCGTGCAGGATCCGCTGAGCCTGCTGATCGAACGGGACGTCGGTGGCGCCCGTGATCCGCTGCGCCGTCAGGTCCCGGACGCGGGCCTGGCCGGCCACCAAGCCGTTCGCGGTGACCCGCAGCAGCCGCCCGTACTCGCCCTCGTCCAACATGTGCAGCACCTCACGGGTACGACGCAGCGGCTCATCCAGCCGCGCGCTGACCGCCGCCGCGCCCCGCCACGCCTGGTCCAGATCGCCGAGCGTGCGGTCCAGGTGTCCGGCCAGGGTGCGCAGACCGCGCCGCGCCTCATCGAACGCGCCGGCCCCGCGTTCCACGTCGGCCGGCGAGGCGGCCTCGAGCGCGGCGCTGACCTCGTCCAGGGTGTACGGCTGGGATCCGGCCATGCTCAGTCCCGGCCCACGGCATTGCTGGAGACGGCGCCCTGGCCGTCCTCGCCCCACATGCCGTCCTCACCGACGAGCCAGGTGTTGCGCTCACGGTCACGATTGCCCTCGCCGCCCATGCCGCCACCCATCGGTGGCGACATCGGCATGCCGGAACCACCGGGCTGCTGACCGGCGCCCCCGCCCGTCGGCTGGAGCACGGACTGGTCGGTCCCGGTGGGGTTCGCGGTCACCGGGGCGAGTTCGAGCGGTGCGGGCTGGTCCGGGTTGTCGCCGCCGCCGCCGCTGCCGCCGCCACCAGGGCTGCCACCACCAGGGCCGCCACCGCCGTCGCCGCTGCCGCCACCACCGCCGGGGGCCGGGTTGTCGTTCTTGCCGGTCAGGAAGTCGGACAGCTGTGTCGAGTGGTCGCCGCCCTCCTGGATGAGTTCGTCGATGGCGTCGTCGGCCGACCCCTTCGCGTCCTCCAGGGCATCGATTCGGGCCTGCCGCTCGTCGTCGGTGAGGCCGTCGGCCCCGGCGTCGTCCCGCACCTCCTGGATCAGGTCGTCGATCGACTTGTCGGTCGCGTCCTTCGCGTCCGCCAGCGCGTCGTCCCGGAGCGCCTCGGCCTCGTTGGCGTCGATCTTTCCGTCGTCGTTCATGTCGCCGTCGGGCTTGCCGTCGCCGTCCGCGTCGAGGGCGTCGCTCATCGGATCGTCGCGGAGGAGATCGTCGATGGCCTGGTCCGCGGCGTCCTGGGCGTCGGACAGCGCGTCGTCGCGGGCCGCCTTCTCGTCCGCGGAGTTGCCGTCGTCGTCGTCCGCGGAGTTGCCGTCGTCGTCGTCCGCACCGCCGCCGAGGGCATCGTCAACGGCATCCCGCGCGTCATCGAGGGCGTCGTCCGTGGCGGAATCGCCGGTGCCGGAGAGATCCTCGATGGCGTCATCGACCGCGTCCTGGGCCTGGTCGAGCGCGTTCTGCCGGGCCTCGTCCGGTGAGACGTCACCCGCCCCGGACTCCCCGAGGTCGTCGATCGCGTCGTTCGCCGCCTCCTTCGCGTCCTCCAGCGCCTCGTCGCGGGCCTCGTCGGCGGCCGGGTCCGTCGAGGACGTGGTCGGCAAGTCCTCGCCGCCACCGGTCAGGTCGTCGATCGCGTCATCGGCGGCGTTCTGCGCGTCCTGGAGGGCCTGCTGGCGAGCTTGATCAGCAGCCGAGTCCCCGGCGCCGCCCCCGCCGCCGGGCCGGCCGGTGCCGCCAGGTGTGTTGGACGTCGTCGGCACGCCCGCACCGCCGCCGTCCATCAGGTCGCCGATGGCGTCGTCCGCCGCGCCCTTGGCATCCTCGAGGGCCTGCTCACGGGCCGCGCCCGCGTCATCCGGTCCGGGGGCGCCGGTCGAGTCGCCGGTGGCCGCGGGGCCGAGGTCGTCGATCGCGTCCTGGGCCGCCTGCTTCGCGTCGTCGAGGGCCTCGTCGTGCACCGGCTCGCCGTTCTTGAGGTCGTCGATGGCGTCGCCCGCGGCGTTCTTGGCGTCCTCGAGGGCCTGCTTCTGACCGGCGTCGGCCGAACCGTCCGGCCCCGTTCCGGTCCCGGGGCCGAGACCGGATCCGCCGCCCGCGCCAGGGCCGATCCCGCCGCCCGCGCCAGGGCCGATCCCGCTGCCCGCGCCGGGGCCGTCACCCGTACCCGCGCCTCCGGGGTCGCCGGCGCCCTTGAGGTCGTCGAGCGCGTTGCTGGCGGCTTCCTTGGCGTCATCCAGCGCGGCGTCGTGCTCGGGATCCCCGTTCTTGAGGTCGTCGATGGCGTCGCCCGCGGCGTTCTTGGCGTCCTCGAGGGCATCGTCCGCCGAGCCGCCGGCACCGTCACCCGGACCTGGCCCGGGAACGTTCGCGACGCTGGCCGGATTCTCCTCCCGGTTCTCGAGCGTGTCGGTGCCCGGCTTGTGGTCCATATCCTTCTGCTGGGGCTCGGGCATCCCGTCGGGTGTCGCGGTGGGTGGCGGCGCCCCGGTTGACGTGTCGGGTGGCGGCGTGCCGGTTGACGTGGTGGGCGGTGGCGTGCCGGTCGACGTGGCCGGCGGTGGCGTGCCCGTCGACGTGGCCGGCGGTGGCGTGCCGGTCGACGTGGTCGGCGGCGTGGTCGGCGGCGCCGCCTTGGGGACGCTCTGCTGCACCGCGACCGTGAGCGGCTTGAAAGCCCCTCCTTCGGCCCGGTACGTGGCGGACAGCTGCACCAACCGGGACCGGAGGTTGGACATGATCCAGGCCTCGCCGGCGTGGTAGGCGGCGGTCATCGCCTCGGCACGGTCGGCCTCACGCTGGGCGGCAGCGTCGGTGATGCCGCTGTAGATGGCGTCGATCCGTTCGCTGGCATACGTCCGGAGCTTGTCGCTGAGCCGGTGGCCGGCGTCGACGATCGCCCAGAACTCCGCCCTGAAGTTGTTGATGTGGGTGCCGATCGCATAGGTGTGCGCGCCGAAATTGTTGGCCAGGATCACATCGCCGACACCCTTGCGACTCTTGTCGGCGAGCTGCTTCACGTGTTCCTGGAACGCGTTGGCCGCCTCACCGGCGAAGATCGGGCTGTCGCCGGCCGTGAGGTCCTTGGCATGCTGCTCCAGGTCCTCCACCATCCGTGACAGCGCGGCCAGAGACGCGGTGAACGCGTCGCCACCGTGGAACCATTCCTTGGCCGGATCCTGCCCCGTATCGACGATGTCGTTGACATACGGCATCAGCTCGGTCCACACGTGGTAATCGCCGAACGTCTCCCGTGTCGGCGGGCTCTTCTCGTCAAACGTCCCGACTTCGCCCGCGGCCACCGCTCACTCCAACACTCGAGTACGACAAGGAAACGGCGCCGGGCAGCAGTGCTGCTCCCCGGCGTCAGTTGTTTCGTCAGCCGGGGAACCGGGTGTTTCCGGAGCGGACGTCCTGCTGGCGCATTTCCTCCGCACCGTCGCGCAGCTTGACCGAGAGATCATTCACGATGGCGTTCATGTCCTCGAGGTTCCCGTGAATGCGAGAGGCCAGCATGTGGTACTGGTCGGCTGCGGTCCCCTGCCAGGCATCGAGCGCATGACCGATGCTGGTGGCCATCTCGTCGATGTGCTGACCGATGTACCGGTTGATCTGCATCATCTGGTCGGTGCCCTGCTCAATTGTGGCGTAGTTGTAATTGATTATCTGGTCCTGCGGCATGGCCCCTCCTCCTTGATTTCGCTTGCCTAGCCCAGACCCCGAAGAATGTCGACACCGGCCGCGGCGACGCCGGCCCCGCCGTCGGAGTCCGTCGAGTCGAGGTCCACGATGGTGCCGTCCACGTTGTCGGCCATCGTGTTCAGGTCATCCATGATGGCGTGCAGCTCCTGGTGCCAGGCTTCCTTTGCTCGCAGCAGCGCATCCATCATCTTGCCCTTGCAGTCCTGGTCCATTACCTCGAACGCCTGCTGGAATCTCTGAAATCCCTGTAGGCCGATTTCGGCGGACGTATTACGGTGCTGAGTGGCCACCCCCGCCGCGACGCCGGGGTCAAGGCCGGTACTCGAGGTCATCTCATCTCCTCTTCGGACACTGCTGTGGTGACAAGACCATGAGAGCAGCCGGAGCCGCGGCGGAACCGGTCGCGCGGGGCTCGGCCCGCGTTCTCGGGGATATCCCCCGTCAGCCGCCCACGATCTGACTCCGCAACGCCGCGGCCGGGTCCAGAACCGTGCCGGTGGGCAGCAGTTCGAGCAATTCGGCGGGCACGTCGATGGGTGGGCTGCCGGCATAGCCGAGCGCCTCCACACCGGCCGGCGGCAGAGGGAACTTCGCGCCGTACTCGGAGACGAGGAACAGCGCTCCGCCCGCCGTGCCCGGCGCGTAGGGGTTGCGGGCCAGTACGCCGGTCCCGGCGGCGATCAGCACCCGGTCCACGGTGCCGGCCGAGGTGACCGCGCGCGGCACCAGCAGGGCCCCGGCCGCCGCGTCCGCCTTGATCTGCGAAAGCGTCACGATCACCGTCTTGCCGGCCGTGCGATAGCCCACACACGGCATCCCGCCACCGCCGTTGAGCGGCGCCGGCGGGTCCGGCGGATAGCCGTCGACGAACTCGGTGCTCTTCGCGACCGTCGCCAGCGCCAGCTCGTCGGGCCGGACCGGGATGGGACTCACCGCACCGCCCGGATAGGCCAGCCGGATCCCCGGATCGGCCAGCGCCAGCGCTGCGACGGTGCGGCTGAGCCGGACGAAGCCGTCCGAGCGAGCCAGGAACTGCTCTGTCGTGCCGTTGACCGCGTTGCGCACCTCGAAGATCTGGCCGATCACGCTGGGCCGCCCACCGATCACCGGCCCCGGGCGGCCCCGGGCCGGAACGGGCGGGAAGGCCAGGTCACGCCCGGAAGGAATCGGGTTCAGCCAGGCCGGGGTCACCATCACCGGGTCGACCGCCGCGTAGCCCAATGCCACCGCGGCCGGACCGGCCACGCGGAACCGGCGTCCCTGCCAGACCAGATAGGCCTGCCGGTCGGCGGTCTGCACCAGGAACGCCTGCTTGGTGCCGAGCGGCGCCGGCGCCGCGGCATCGCCGAGGATCAGGGTCGTGGCCGGCTCGCCGGCCGGCGTGGGTGGTTGCGCGCACACGGTCCACGGGCCGGTGTAGAGGCGATTCGCCGCGGGCACCGAGTCCGGGGCGCCGGCGATGCCGATCGGCGTTCCCACCGGCAGGCCCTTGATCGAGTTGCGGGAGACCTGCACGATCCGGGCATCGGTGCCGCTGCCCAGCACCAGCCGGGCGGACGCGTAGTTGAGCACCGGCCGGAGCTGACCGTCGAGCAGCAGGTAGCGGCCGCCGGTCTCGCGGACGGCGATGACCACGCCGCTCTGCCGCCAGGACTTGTCGCCGCCCGGCCGGAAGATGCCGTAGATGCCGAAGCCGCCGGCGATCACCACGGCCAGCAGCATGCCGATGACGAACCCGAGCACCGGCCGGTAGTTCGGCGGCTCGTGCGGGTCCGGCCGCCCCCGCATGACCGCCGCGTTGAGCCGGCTGACAATGTAGAAGTACGCGTGTACCTGATCCTTGCGTGACTCCATCTCAGCTGGCCCAGGCCCGCATCATCGAGTAGATGCCGAGCACGGCCGCGAGCACCGGAAGAAGCGAGACCGCGACGAGGATCTCCATGATCTCCACGGTCCGGGCCCAGTACGGCCGCAATCGTCGCCCGGGCAGGGTCACGGCCGCGGTCAGCACCGCGCCCGCCACCGCCACCACCGCCGGGACCAGGACGGCGGCCCGCACCACATCGGTCTGATCGAAGGCGAACCGGAACAGGGCGAAGACGACCAGCGCGATCGCCGGGCCCATCGTCGCCCAGCGGGACACGATCAGGGTCAGATGCCGGGACCGCATGCTCAGCAGCGTGGCGACCACCAGCGCCATGATGATCGGCCAGCCGCCGCCCGGCCGGAGCAGCACCGCTGCCATCAGGATCTGCGCCGTGCCCGCGCCGACGGTGAGCGCCGCCAGGTAGGCCAGGCCGGCCGATCCGCGCTCGACGACCATCCGGTGCGGCGCCGGGTCGATGTCCTCGGAGAGCTGCTCCGGGTTGCCCGGCAGCAGCGGCAGCGCGAGCCCGCCGAGCCGGAAGGCCAGCGGGGGCAGCGTCAGGTTCACGATCATCGACAGCGTCAGCCCGCAGGCGGCGGCCTCCTGCGGCCGGACCGGGCCGACAGCGGCGATCAGCGCCGGCACCGCGACGCTCACGACGAAGGCCAGGGCGCCGGCGAAGAGCAGGCCGGAGTCGGCGACGGCGGACAGGCCGGCGCTGAGGGCAACCAGCGCGGCGAGCGCGGCGAGCGCGACCCGGACCTCCGTCGGCGAGTGCGGGGCCAGGGCCTGCGCGCCGAGCCAACCGGCCACCGCGGCGTATCCGGCGGCCGCACCGGCGAGCAGGGTGCCGGTCTGTGGGTCGGGCACCGACCGGCTGACCAGACCGGCGGCGGACAGCAGCGCCACGGCCAGCACGGCCGCTACGGTGGCCCGCCACACGGCCGGACCGCCGAATCCCAGCATCACCAGGCCGGCGGCCAGGGTGATACCGCCGAAGGCCAGGAACATCGATCGCGTACGGTCGGCGCCCCACCGCCACCGGCTGTTGCGGGCCTGCTCGCCGACCCCGTCGACGAGGTCGTCGAAGTCGATCGGCGGCAGCTGCTCGGCGCGCGGCCGGAAGTGCAGCGCCTCGCCGTCGAGCAGGTTCAGCTCGACGGCGGAGCGTTCCTCGTCCAGCGGCTTCTCGCCGGGGCGCTGCACCACCCAGCCGTCGTGCTCGGCGCCGTGGTCACCGGCCTCCCGGTCGAGTTGCGTCAGGACGGCCGGTAGCAGGTCGACAAGCGGCGCTTCGCCGGGCAGCGCCACGTCCACGGCCTTGTCGCCCAGCACGAACCGGAGCCGGACGGGCGCGGCGAGACGCTGTCGCGTGAGGCGGTCCACGGTACCTTCCGCGTCTCAGAGCGCCACGTACACGGGCTTGCTGGACTGCTTGATATACGGCTTCCCATTCAGCCACCAGACCTCGCGGCCTTTCGCGTCGGTTTGGTGGTGGCCGTCGATCTCGTAGTACCGGTAGGTGCGGCCCTGGTAGTCGTCGTCATTGTTCGAGTTGTGGGTGATCGTGCCGCCTTCCACCGGCTCTGTCTTGGAGAAGTGCTCACCGGTAGCCGGCGGAGGCGCAGCCGTCACGGGTGGAGGCGGCGTACCGGTAGCCGGCGGAGGCGCAGCCGTCACGGGTGGAGGCGGCGTACCGGTAGCCGGCGGGGGCGGCGCGGCCTGCAGGCTCATGCTCTGGTTGCTCTTCAGGTCCGGCTGCTCGTTCAGGTTGACCACGCTGTCGTTGTTCTTGCCCAGACCGCCGGGGGTCATGAACTGACCCATCCCCGGGACGTGCGCGGGGTCGAAGTCGAGGATCTTCGGGTCCTTCGGGTTCGCGAAGTCGAACGAGTCCTCGTCATTCGTCGGTGAGTCGTCACCGGTCTCGTACGACGGCTTGCTCTTCGACATCACCGGCTGGTACTCGGCCTTGCCCATCTCGGTGATGATGTTCTTGGACGCGGCGGTGGCCCTGGCCACGGCATCAGAGTTGGTCATATCGACGCCCTCGAACTCCTTGGCGATCGCGATCAGGCCCTCGTTGATCTCCTTGAACGCGGTCTCGAGGTACTTGAGGTGCGTCGCCACGGCGTCCCGGCGGTCGATGAACAGATCGCGAACCCACTGTGCCGCGTCGAACGCCCCCGCGTTCGGGGCGACCTTGCCGAGGTCGGCGATGGCGGCCTTGTGTTCGTCGGTGATGAAGCTGATCAGCGCGCCGACATCCCTCAGCCGCTGACCGTTGACCGTGGTCTGCACGGCCGCTTGCCTTAGAGGCACGGTCAATCCTCCTGTCGCACCGGAGAGCACCCTGAGACTCCGACGCTAGGGAGCGCGTGGGACCGCGGTCCGGGCCCGAGCCTGCGAGCCGCCGGATCCAGGGGAAACCCCTCACCGGGGGGAAGGATCCTCGACGTACGCGACGGCGGCGGCGTTCGCGGCGTCGGTCTCGTCGAACTCATCGGCGATCTGACCGAGCGCCGCGTGGATCTCGGCGAGCGTCCGGCGCAGGTAGGCCACGTGCGCGAGCACCGTGTCCCGGCGGCCGGTGACGACGTCGCCCAGCCACCGCGCCGCCTCGAAGTCGCCGAGTTCGGGCGTGTAGCCGTACAACCCCTCGAAGTGCTGAGCGTGATCGTCGAAGAGCACGCCGAGCGAGGCGGCGATGTCCTGCAGGCGCCGGACGTCGACCCTGGTCTCGTCGGGCACGATCATCACCTCGACTCATCCTATTCGTACTGATATGTTGGTCTCTGCCCACCACGGCATCAAGCCGAACATCGTCAGCACGGTAGGCGGGATGCGCCGGGTAACGCCCACGCGCGGCCCGGCCACCGCCCCTTTCGGAGGGAAAGCCCTCACCGAAGGAGACGAACGTGGGCACGGTTCCGTACTCGCGCAAGGCCCGCCGGGCCGGTCCCAGCGCGCCCGGTGAGGAGATCGCGCTCCAGGAGCCGCCGATCATCCCCGAGCCGGCCGAGCGCGGGCTCAGCACGGTGCTGATGCTCGCGCCGATGGCCATCGCCTCGCTGGCCATGGTCCTGATGTTCCTGCGGCCCAACGCGGGCGCGCTCGCCTATGTCGGCGTCTGCCTGATGGTCCTCTCCGCGATCGCCATGATGGTCGTGCCACTGATGCGCAACTCCGGCCAGCACAAGCACCGGCTCAACGGCGAACGCCGGGACTACCTGCGCTACCTCGGCCAGGTCCGGCGCAAGGTCCGGGCGGCGCTGACCGAGGAGCGGCGCGCCGCCCGCTGGCTGCACCCCGACCCCGGAGCGCTGTGGTCGATGGCGCTCAGCCGCCGCCTGTGGGAGCGCCGCACCTCGCACGAGGACTTCGGCGAGGTACGGATCGGTCTCGGCGCACGGCGTTCCACCACCCGTCTGATCGCGCCGAGCAGCAAACCGGTCGAAGACCTGGAACCGCTGGCCGCACATGCCCTGCGGCGGTTCCTGCGCGCCTACTCCACGCTCCAGGACTCACCGATCGCGATCTACCTGCGCGGCTTCGCCCGCATCGGCTACCGGGGCGACCGGCCCACGATCCGGTCCACGGTCCGCGCGATGCTCGCCCAGCTCGTCGTCGCGCACGCGCCCGCGGAACTGCACGTGATCCTGGCCGTCTCCGGCTCGCACTGGGACTGGGCGAAGTGGCTGCCGCACGTGCAGGACGACTCCGTGCCGGACGTCACCGGCACCCGCCGGCGGTTCATCGCGGACCCGGCCGATCTCGACGAGGCGCTCGCCGTGCTCGGTGTGCTGGACCGCCCGGGGTACGAGCCGGACACCCCGGTCACGGCGCTGGAGCCGTACGTCGTCGTGATCCTGGACGGCCCGCGGCTGCCGGTCGAGCACCGGCTGGCCAACGAGGGCTACCGCAACGTGCTCACCCTGGACATCGGATCCACGCTCGGCTGGGAGGCCCAACCACACACGTTGCTCCTGCATGCGGCCGAGGACGAGGTCAGCATCGTCTCCTTCGATCACCTCGAAAAGCCGGGCAGCACCTCGTTGTGCCGGCCGGACCGGATGAGTGTGGCCGCGGCCGCCGCGGTGGCCCGGTCGATCGCCCGGTACCGGGTCGGCGCCGGCGGCGACACCGAGGAGCCGCTGGCCACCGATTACGACCTGGCCGGACTGCTCCAGCTCGGCGACCTGACGGTGCTCGACCCGGCCGCCTACCGCGCCGGTCGCAGCGCCTCACAACGGTTGCGGGTCCCGATCGGCATGACCGGCGACGGCACGACGATCGACCTGGACATCAAGGAGGCGGCCGAGGGCGGGATGGGGCCGCACGGCATGCTGATCGGCGCCACCGGCTCGGGCAAGAGCGAGTTGCTGCGTACGCTGGTGCTCGCTCTCGCGGCCCGGCATTCGTCCGAGGAGCTCAACCTGGTGCTCGTCGACTTCAAGGGCGGCGCGGCGTTCCTCGGCTTCGAGCGGCTGCCGCACACGTCGGCGGTGATCACCAACCTGTCCGAGGAACTCGAACTGGTCGACCGCATGCAGGATGCGCTGACCGGCGAGCTGAACCGGCGGCAGGAGCACCTGCGGGCCAGCGGTTACCCGTCACGTCGCGAATACGAGCGGGCCCGCGCCGAGGGCACCTCGATGGAGCCGATGCCGGCGCTGTTCATCGTGGTCGACGAGTTCAGCGAGATGCTGAGCAGCAAGCCGGAGTTCATCGACGTGTTCGCGATGATCGGCCGGCTCGGCCGGAGCCTCGGCGTGCACCTGTTGCTGGCCAGCCAGCGGGTCGACGAGGGCCGGATCCACACCATCGAGTCGCACCTGTCGTACCGGATCGGCCTGCGCACCTTCTCCTCCATGGAGAGCCGCAGCGTGATCGGCGTGCCGGACGCCTACGAGCTCCCCAACGCTCCGGGCAACGGGTACCTGCGGCCGGACACCCAGACGCTGATCCGTTTCAAGGCCGCGTACTGCTCCGGGCCGTGGCATCCGCCGCACCAGCGCCGCCGGCACTCCGACCACGGCGGCGTCGTCCCGTTCGGCACCGAGCACCTGGTGCCGGCGGCGCCGCCCGAACCGGCGGAGGACGAGGCCACGGAGAGCGCCGACAAGCCGCCGGTCCTCGCCGACGTGCTGCTGGAGGCGCTGCGCGGACACGGTCCGGCGGCGCACCAGGTGTGGCTGCCGCCGCTGACCGTCAGCGCCACGCTGGAGAAGCTGCTACCGCCGTTGGTGGAGCACCCGGAGGTGGGCCTGGCGCCGGTCGGTGGTTACGGAACCGGCCAGCTCAGCGTGCCGATCGGCCTGGTCGACCTGCCCGCTCAGCAGCGGCGCGAGCTGCTGGTCGCCAATCTGGCGGGCAGCGCCGGCAACATGGGCGTGGTGGGCGGGCCGCAGGCCGGCAAGAGCACGCTTCTGCGTACGCTCATCTGCGCGCTCGCGCTCACCCACACCGCCTCCGAGGTGCAGTTCTACTGCCTCGACTTCGGTGGTGGCGCGATGTCGTCGCTGTCCCGGCTGCCGCACGTCGGCGGCGTCGCGGGCCGGCTCGACCGTGACAAGGTGACCCGGACCGTGCTGGAGATGACCAACCTGATGGCGCGACGAGAGGTGATCTTCAGCCAGCACGGCATCGACTCGATGGTCAACTATCGGCGGGCCCGGGCGGCGGGCAACTTCCACGACGTCGATCCGTACGGTGACGTGTTCCTGGTCGTCGACGGCTGGTACACCATCCGCCAGGACTTCCAGGAGCTGGACGACCGATTCGGCGAGCTGGCCTCGCGCGGCCTCAGCTTCGGCGTGCACCTGCTGGTCTCGGCCGGCCGCTGGACCGAGATCCGGCCGTGGCTGCGCGACGTGCTCGGTACCCGCTTCGAGCTCAAGCTCGGCGACCCGGTCGAGTCCGAGGTCAACAGCCGGGTGGCAGCGACCGTACCCAACTCCCCGGGCCGTGGCATCACCGCCGACCGGCAGCACTTCCTCACCGCGCTGCCCCGCATCGACGGCTACCCCGACACCGAGGACCTGAGCGAGGCCACCGGGGAGCTGGTCGAGGCGCTGGACGTACCCGCCGCGCCGCGGGCGCCGAAGGTCAAGCTGCTGCCGGACCGGCTCGCGGCCACCGAACTGCCGGCCGCCACCGCGCCGTCGAAGGAGGCGGAGATCCGCATCCCGCTCGGCCTGGACGACGTCCGGCTGGAGCCGCTGTGGCACGACTTCGACCTGAACCCGCATCTGCTGATCTTCGGCGACACCGAGACCGGCAAGACGAACCTGCTGCGGCACATCGCTCAGAGCGTCGCCGCACATCACACGCCCAAGGAGGCACGGGTCGTCTTCGGCGACTTCCGCCGGGAACTGCACGACGCGATCCCGGAGGCGCATCAGATCGGTTACTCGATGTCGGCCGAGCGCCTGACCGCCACGCTGCTCGAGGCCGGGCAGGTGCTCACCGGCCGATTGCCCGGGCCGGAGATCCCGCCGAGCCGGCTGCACAAGCGCGACTGGTGGACCGGTGGACGGCTGTTCATCCTGATCGACGACTTCGAACTGATCGAGAACGGCCGCGAGTCGCCCCTCGCACCGCTGCTGCCCTTGCTGCCGCACGGCTCCGAGATCGGCCTGCACCTGGTCGTCGCACGGAGCACCGCCGGCGCCTCCCGGGCCATGATGAACTCCGTCCTGCGCCGGGCCTGGGAGCTGGGTTCGCCCAGCGTCCTGTTCTCCTGCCCGCGCGAGGAGGGTGTGTTCCTCGGCAACGTACGACCACGGACGCTGCCCGCCGCGCGGGGCCAGTACATCGACCGGAGGCGATCGGTTCGTCTGGTGCAGACCCCCGAGGTCGAGGTGCCGGAGAAGCCGGTCCAATGACCGGAGAGTTGCCGCCGGACGGCTACGGGCGAGGGGATCGCTGGGCGCCGGCCATGCCGGCCGGGCGCCAGCGCCGCCGGTTCCCGGCCGGGATGAGCCGGGTGAGCAGGGCAACGACGCCGACGAGCACGACCGCGAGGCCGGCCCCCAAGGCGGCCAGGTACGGTCCGATCGGGTCCGGCGGCGGCAGCGCGGGCCGCCGCGCCGAGTCCTGGACCGGGATCCCGCCGCCGGCGCCCTCTTCCGGCAACACCGACGACACCGCGCCGGCCGGATTGACCACGCCGAAACCGAAGCCGCGGTCCGGCATGCTCGCCGCCGGGTGGTCCGCCGTCACCTCCAGCCGGTGGCGCACCTCGGCCGCGGTCAGCTCCGGCCGGTACGCACGCACCAGCGCGGCCACCCCGGCCACGAACGGGACCGCGTAGCTGGTGCCGCTGCCGATCCAGTGGCCCGGGCCACCCGGTCCGATGCTGACCACGTCCACTCCGGGCGCCGTCAGCCGCAGGTGCTTGCCCTGTTGGGAGAAGTCCGCCAGAGCGCCGGTCGAGTTGATCGCGCCGACCGCGAGGACGGTGGGCAATGCGGCCGGGTAGGCGACCGCCGCCTGTTCTTTGGCGCCGTTCGCGGCGGCGGCGACCACCACGACGTCGTGGTCCTCGGCGTATTCGACGGCCGCGACCAGGCTCGCCTCGGGGGCGGCGGTGCTGGCGGAGACGTTGATGACCGAGGCGCCCGCGTCGACCGCGGTCCGGATGCCCCGCGCCAGCAGACCGGCCGTGCCGTCATCCAGCGCGTTCGCCACCCGGACCGGCAACAGTGTCGCCTCCGGCGCGACACCGGAGAACCCCGTGCCGGCCGCCGGCGCGGCGGCGATGATCCCCGCGATGAACGTGCCGTGGCCGAAACAGTCACGGTCGCCGCGGGTGCCGCCGTCGGCGGTGAGATCGAAGCCGTGCCGCACCCGGCCGGACAGCTGAGGGCTGTTCGCCGCGATGCCGGTGTCGACCACCGCGACCGTCACGCCCGCGCCGCGGGTCAGCGGCCAGGCGCGCTCGACGCCGAGCCGGGACTGCGGCCACGGGGTTCCGGTCTCGACGCTCTGCGGCGGCCCCAAACAGCCGACGGGCTCGGACGGCGCCGCGGACACCGGCGCGCCCGCGGCAAGAAGGGGCAGTGCCGCCGTCAGGGCGAGCAGAACTCCGGCGACCTGGACCATCGGCATCTCGGGTCAGCGTGATCCGGTGGCGCTGGACACGGAATCGTTCGCCTCGCCCGGCACCGGGCCGGCCGGCCAGTCGTTGTCCAGCTCGTCAACGCCCCCGGCGGACGCCCGCCGCATCGTGCCGCGGAACCGGAAGACGAGCAGCGCGCTCAGGAGCAGGCCGACCAGCACGGTGAGCACGAATGCCAGCCGGGCGCCGCCACCGCCGCTCGCCCGTCCACCGGCGGCCGCTCCAGCGGCCGCCGTCGTCTCCTCGGGCAGCTGCTGGGTGACCGCGGCGACCGGGCTCACCATGCCGCTGCCGTACCAGCCGTCCGCCTGCGCCCCGGCCATCTTCTCCGTGGTGGCCGTCAGCCGGTGGGCGACCTGCTTCCCGGTCAATTCCGGGTGCGACGAGCGAACCAGCGCCGCCGTGCCCGCGGTCAGCGCGACCGCATACTGCGTTCCGCTGCCCACAAAGGTCTTGGTCCCGTTGATGCCGATGCTCGAGACGTTCATACCGGGCGCCACCACGTCGACCGACTTCGGCGCGTAGGCCGCGGCGGGCTTGCCGTTCTCGGCCACACCGCCGACCAGGACCGCCCCGTCCAGCGGCGCGGGCCGCCCGCCGCGGACCGGCGCTCCGGCCACCACGACGATGTTGTGTTCCAAGGCCGCCTTGATCGCCTGTGCCACGGGCGCCTGGGTGACATCCACGTGCGAACCGAGCGCGACCACGGTGGCGCCGGCCGACACCGCGACCTCGATCGCGGCCGCTTGACCGGCCGGATCCGCCGCTCTCCCGTCGGTCACCACGCGCACCGGCATGACCACCGCCTCGGGCGCCACGCCCGCGAACGTCAGCTCGCCCAGCGGCTCGGCGGCCACGAGACCGGCCATCGCCGTGCCGGTGCCCATGCAGTCGCTGTCGCCGCGGCCGTCCCCGGTCACGATGTTCGCGCCGATCGCCACCCGGCCGCTGAGCTGGGCGGCGCGGCCGTCCACACCCGAGTCCACGACGGCGACGAGCTGACCGGTGCCACGGCTGTGTTTCCAGGCCTGGTCCGCGGCGAGCCGTGTCATCGCCCAGTTGGAGGGCCGGCTCGACACGGTGGCCGCCACGCACTTCTTCCCCGTGGACGGCGGCGGCGGCGTCTTGGGAACGACTCCGGCCGGACTCCGCGTCGCGGATCCCCCGCCCGGCGCGGTGGGCGGTCCGGTCGGTTTCGCCGCCTGCCCGGCCGGACCACTCGCGCTCTTCCCGTCCGGAACTGATCCGCCCTTGTCGGCCGACGTGCCGGTTCCGGAAGCAGCGGGCGCCTTCGTCGGCAGGAATCCGTACTGCACGCCGGGCCCGTCCGCATCCCACGGCAGGACCAGGTACCAGCCGGCGCGCAACTTGTTCTGGTCGGTCAGACTGCCGCCGTCGGGCTGGCGGCGCCCCGCGTTCAGCTTGAAGATCTCGGCCGAGCGCCCCGAGTCGTGCAGCAGCCGCTCCGCGATCGCGCCCAGGTTCTCCGATGCGGAGGTGACCGCGTAGTACTGGACGTACTCGTTGTCGGCGGCCAGTGCCGGCGCGCCGGCCACCGCGACGCCGAGCACAGCGGCAGTGACCGCCGCCGTGAACCTGGCCGCGATCCGCGCCAGGCTCACGCGCACGCCGACGGTGACTTTGACTGTCACGGTTGGTTCCCTCTCCACCGAATGTGCACTGGGAACGGCGCGGAAGGCACGACGGTTCATCGTACGGCGAGAAATTTCGATCGTTATCCGAAGAAGCCGCGATTCACCAGGTCATCCTGCAGAGCGCGGAGCGCGTAGAAGGTCCGTGACTTGACCGTGCCCTCGGGGATGGACAAGTTCCGTGCCGCCTCAGACACGGAGTGTGACTGGAAGTAGATCTCGATCAAGGCGCTGCGCAACCGCTCCGGCAACCGGGCCACCGCCTCCCGCACCTCCCGGCTGTCGATCAGCCGGTCGATGTCGTCGTCGACGCTCAACCGTTCTTCGACGTGCTCGCCGAGGAGCTCGGTGGTCCGCCCCCGCGCCGCCCGGATGTGGTCGATGGCGATCCGCCGCGCCACCGTGAACAACCAGCCCCGGCTCCATTGGCCGTCCTCGGTGCGTGCCTCCGGATGATTCCAGGCGCGCACCAGCGTCTCCTGCACGATGTCCTCGGCCATGCCGCGGTTGCCCACCGTGAGGCGCAGGACGTAGTTGAGCAGGATCGGCCCGTGCTCCTGATAGGCGAGTCTCAGCGCGTCGTCGTTGTCCGATCGTGCATTGTTCGCAGCGGGGTGCACGCGGCTACAACGATTGATCGCCGTTTCAAGTTCATCGTCCGCCGTGATTTTCTGGCGCGGGCTCTCTGGTGACCGCGACCGAGACCGACAGCGGGCCGTCGACCTGCCGCAGGCTGAAGGACGAGAGATCGTCGATCGGCAACGGGATGTCACCGGCGTACGAGTTCTCGCCCTGCGCACCGGTCAACCGGCCGAGCAGCAGGTCCTCGCCGTCGCGGGTGACCGCGTAGAGCTGGTAGACACCGAGGCCGAGGCCATCGGCCGCGAGCCGTACGCTCAGTCCGCCCTCCTCCGCATAGAGCGTGGCCGAGATGTCCACACCACTGGTCCCGTCCTTGGTCGCCGCGACCGCGACCACCGGGCCGAGGCGGTCCGACGACGTCCACGGATTGAGCAACAGCACGGTGCTGAGCGCGAGCGCGACTCCCGCGGTCAGCACACCCACGACGACCGTGGGCCGGCGGCGGGTCCGGGCCGGCCGGTGCGTGTGCGGCCCGCGGGCCAGCGGGCCGGTCGCGGGCCGGGGGCGCAGAGTGCCCTCCCCGATCGTCAACGGTTGCGCCCTCTTGCGCGACGCCCGGTCGACGTGGGGTACGACCCGCGGCCGGTCCGCCGGGTCTCCGGCCCGCGGCGCCGGCCGGGGCGCGCCGGGCGCGCCGAAGAGCTGATCGGTGACCGGCGCCGGCGTGGCCGCCTCGGGCATCGCGTACTCGGACAGGAGCGCGGACACATCGGCGACGGAGAGCATGCCGAGGACTGAGACGACCTGGTCGACCTCGTCCCGTTCGCCACGGCAGGACGCACATGACTCCAGGTGCGCCGTGATGGCGACGCGTTCCTCGGCGGAGAGCCGGTCGAGCGCGAGGAAACCGATCAACGACCGCATCGCCTCGTCGTCGCAGGGAGGACTCATCCGCGCATCAGTCCCGGACCGGTGCCGGGTCGCCGCCGTCCCACCCGGCGCCGGGGAAGGCCGGCCAGGTGGTCGCCGTCGCGCGGCTGATCTGACCGAGCACGCCGTCCGGGCCGAGCAGGCCGTCCACCGCGATCGTCCACTCGTCCATGGGTTCCAGGTCCACACCCCCACCGCACCACACCGCACGCGTCGGCTCGAGCGCGGCCCGCAGCTCGGCCAGCCGCGCCGCCACGTCGGCGGCCAGCGCGGTGATCGCCTGCCCGGCGGCGGCCAGGTCGGCGTCCGTGGCGTTCACCGGAGATGCCCGCCGGCCGGCTCCAGATCGGAGCGCCCCGTCGTCCCGGCCGCGCGTTCCAGGTCACCGGCGATGTCGTGCAACGCGTCGTCAAGCATCCGGGCGTAGATGTCGTACCCGGCGAGCAGATCGGCGTAGCGCGCGCCGGTCAGGCCCAGCCGCTGCGGGTCGAGGCCGGCCAGATGCGCGCGCAGCGCACGAAGCCGAGCGCCGATGTCGGCTGCCGCATCACGGCAGGCGCTCGGAGCCTCTACCGCATACTGTGCATAAGGTGTAGTTGCCCTCATTACGCCTCCAGGTTCGGGAGAACAACCTAACAACGAGGCGCGTACGGCCATGGTTCACGAAATCGCTCACGAACCGTGGCAGCAGCAGGAGGACGATGCCGCCATGAGACGACTCGCGGTGACCGCGACGGCGCTCCTGCTCGCTCTGCCCACGACCGCCCTCGCCTCGAGTGCAGCAGCAGCCGGGGCGCCGGCCGTGCGAACGCTTCTGGCACCGGCTGATACGGGCAAGTATTACGTGGTCGGTCCGCCGGTCAACGGGCGCCGGGAGTACCTCTTCGCGATCGCGGCCACGACGCTCGGCGACGGCAACCGGTACCAGGAGATCTTCGAGCTGAACCGCGGGCGGGTTCAGCCCGACGGGCAGACGATGACCGATTCCACCCGGGTCGAGCCGGGGTGGATCCTGATGTTGCCGACGGATGCCAAGGGCCCGCGCGTCGTCAGCGGAGCCCTGCCCGTGCCCAGCTCACCGCCGCGTCCCTCGGTGCCCGTCCCGGCGCCGTCGCGGCCGTCCGCCTCGCCCTCGACGCCGCCGCCGGACCGGGCGGCCCCACCCGAGTCCGCGGATGACGGGCCGTCCGGGTTCGCGTCGCTCTGGTCACCCACCGGGTCGCTGGTCGTGGTGGCGGCACTCGCGGTCCTGTTCGTCGCTTGGACGGGGATGGTGCGGTTCTCGCGGCGGCGGTCCGCCCGCGCCGCCTCGGCGGCGCGCCTGCCGTCACCCGTCGCGGCCACCCCGGCTACGCCTCCCGGGACCTCCTGGCCGACCCGCGGCACCCCGCCCTCTCCACCGGCCATCCCCCTCCCGACCCGAATTCCCACCCGCGCCGTCGGCGCCTTCACGGAGCCGGCCGGTCCCAGGCCCGCGCCGATCACCGCCATACCGGCGCAACGCGGCACGCCCCGCACGGCACCCGCACCGGCCTCGCCGCCGGATCCCTTCGCGGCGCTGGTCACCGACCTGATGTGCGCGGCCGAGCCGGCGAGCGTGCGGCTGATCGGCGCGCGGCCGGGCCGCTGGGGCGCGGCCTACGGATGGCTCGAGAAGGGACGGCCGCCGCCGTCGGCCGCGCCGGTGATCGCCGGCGAGCGGGACGGCCGCCGCCTCTGGATCGACCTGGCGATGGCACCCGACGTGCTCACCGTGGGCGGGAGCTCAGACGCGGTGCGACGGCACGCGCGGGCCCTGGTCATGCAGCTCGGCGAGGACACGGACGTCGTGGTCGCCGGCGACACGATCGGTGACGACCTGCCGGCTCGGTGGCGGCGGGTCGACACGGTCGAGCAGGTCCCGCCCGGCCGGGCCGGCGCGGCGGCCCGGTTCGTGGTCTGCCGGGCCGCGGACGTGCGGCAGCTGTGGGCGTTACTGGGCTCCGGGCCGCCGGGGCCGCAGCGAACCGTACCGATCATCGTGGGCCCGGCCGCCCCGGCGCGGTGGTCGATCCAGCTCGACGCCCGGACATAGCGAGGAACCCGATGCAACCGACCCGCACGGCCGGCGCCGCGCCGAAGCCCGTGGAAGGGCTGACCGACCTGGTGCTTGTCCGTACCCCCACGGGCGGGCTGGCCCGGCCGGAGGCGCCCACCGAGGCGCTGACGGCGCAGGAACTGATCGAGTACGCCCAGTCGTCCACGTCACCGAACCACGATCTGCGCATCCTGGTCGACGACGGGGCGCGCAACGCCACCACGCTGGGCCTGGTCGCCGAGGGGCTGGGTTGTGACGTTCTGGTCACGCCGATCGGCGCCTCGGTGGACCGGCTGGCCGGCCCCGGCGGCGAGGACGCCGAACCGGTGCCGGTCGACCGGGCCGGCGGCGCCGTGGTCGACTGGGTGCTGCTGCAGCCACCCGCCCTGGCGACGTCGCTGCCAGGCTGGTTCGACCTGGCGGGCGGGCTGGTGCTGCCCCGGACCGGACTGGCGACCCTGCCGCTGGCCGGCGGACTGGAGTTCGCGAACCGCGACGATTTCGTGGTGCGGCGGGCCGCCGCCGCCCGGCTCGGCGCTGGCCATCCCGGCCTGGTCACGGTGGCCGCGGCGACCCGCGACGGGGCGTTCCGGTTGTCGGCCTACCAGAAGGGCACGGGCGGTCAGAACGGCCGCACCGGACAGGACGTGGCCGCGGCGCTGTCCTCCGTCTACCTCTACGGCGGCGACCTTCGGCTCTGGCTGCGCTGGCCGGACGACGCCGCCGAGCAACGGCGGCTCACCATGCACGTCCAGGCCCTGGCCGCGGCGACCGGCGCCGTCGTGTGGACACCGGAGCCGGGCGACGAGGCCGTGCTGCTGCGCGGTTGTCGTGACCTGGGCGCACGCAGCCGGACGGGCGAGGTCTCGTCCTGGGTCGAATTCCGTGCGCCGGAACTGCCCGGCCCGGCCCGGTTCACCACGGACCGCGACGGGCGACTCGTCCCGCGCAGCTCCCCGGTGGTGTTCTCGGCCGGCGCCGTGACAATGATCAGCACCGGCCGGACCGGCGAGGACGCGCTGCGCGACCGGTACGCCGGGGCACGAGCCGAGGCCGGGACCATGCTGGTGGACCTGACCATCGTGGATGACGGTCGGCTGGCGCTGCGTCACGAGGACGGCGCCGAGCTGGCCGCGGGCGTCGCCGAGCTGCACGCCCGGCTGGAGGAGGCCGGCTGGCGGAGCGAAGACCTGCTGCTGCTCACTCCCGTGGCGCCGGACCGGGCGGCCGGGCTGCGCGACCATCTGACGCTGCTGGAGGACGAGCTGGGCGTGGAGATCTGGTCGCTGTCGCCCGGCGCGGAGGTGGACGTCGCCGACGGCCTGCCGCGCGCCGTCGATGATCAGGGCCGCGCCTCGGAGTGGCTGCGCACCGACGGCACGGACACCGGCCGGTGGCGCAACGACGACGGCTGGCTGATCCCCCGCCGGCGACGCGTCGTGGCGAACGCTTCCGTGCCGCCGGCGCCACCGTCGTCGGTCCCGCCGGTGCCCGCACCACCTGCGCCGCAGTCCGAACGGCTCCTTCCGCCGCCCGACCCGCGCCCGTCGGTGACCCTGCCGGCTCGCGCCGGTCGCCGCCACGGCGTGCGATGGCTGTCGGTCGATCCGGAGGTCACCGCGGAGCCGGTTCGCCTCTGGCTGGCCTGTGACTGGCCGCCGGAGCGGGTGGCCACGGACGGCGTGCCGTCGGCCAACCTGTTCCTGATCGCGCACCTCGACGGGGAGCGGCTCGCCCGGGAGAACCCGCGCCGGTACCTCATCGGCGTGCGGGTGAAGGCGGGCGGCGCGATCGATCTGACCCGGTTGCCGGATGTGCCCGCGGACCTGCGGCATCAGTCCGCCTATCTGCTCCCCGCCGGATGGCTGGACCAGGCACGGCCGGAGGTGGGGTACGGCATCGACCACGAAGGACGGCCCGGTGAGCGTACGGAGCTGCCCTCGAACCCGATCGTGCTGCGCTGCACCGGCGCCCGGCACGGCGCCGACGGGCTGCCCAACGAGGTGGTCGCCTGGCCGCGCAGCGACCGCGGCCGGGGCGCGTGGGCACTGCTCCCGGAGGGTCCGATGCCGGAGACGGACCACCTGGAACTGCACCAGCGCCGGCCGGACGTGACACCCGGCCATCGGCTGGTGCATCTGCTGGTCGGCGCGGGCCGGGCGATCGACGTGCCGGCCAGCGCGGCCGCCCTGACCGACCTCGCCTCGGTCAGGTCCCGCCTGCCCGAGCTGGTGGCGAACGGCATGACCCTGCTGCTGCCCCGGCGGGCGTGGGACCGCTCCCGGGTCGGCCAGGTGCTGCGCACCGACGGCGACAAGTGGCGGCAGGTCGCCAAGGGCATCGACCTGCCGCTGTCCAGCCTGATGGTGCCCGAGCAGACCGAACAGCCGGCCGAATCCTCTCCACCGGCCGGCTGAGGGCGCTGGAGCCGGCGCACGCCGGTGTGTCAGCCGGGGCCGTAATCGCCGACCAGTACCGCGGCGGCCAGCTCCACCCGCGACCGGTAGCCGGTGCGGGTGAACAGGCGGGTCAGCCGGCCCTCCACGCTCTTCTCGCTGCTCTGGGTCGCGGCGGCCAGCTCCCGGTTGGACAGGCCCTCGGCGACGAGCACGGCCAGCAACTGCTCGCCCTCGGCCAGGGTCTGCGAACGACGCAGACCGAGCGCGTGCTCCCGCATGAGCGGCCGCAGACGCGACCGGTGCAGCAGCGCGCCGAGCCGGCCGAGCAGGTCGTAGGCCTCAGCGAGCAGCTCGGGCGACCGACCGGTCCATCGGACCACGCGTTCCAGGGTCCGGGCCAGCTCGTACGGCCGGCCGGCCCGCCGGGCCAGCGCGACCACCTCCCCGGCGGCCGCGGCGTCGCGCGCCGAGATCAGCCGGGCGACGGCCGCCCGCAGCTCGCTCGCCTCCGTGCCGAGCACCGCCGCGGCCGCGGTCGCCGAGGCCGCGGCGGTCCGGGCCGCCTCGTCGTCACCGCGTTCCATCGCCAGTTCCACGACGGTCAGCCACAGCTCGTCCGTACCGAGCAGCAAACCGTGCCGCGCCGCGTCGGCCAGCGCGTTCTCCGCCGTCCGGGCGGCGCCCGCGGCGTCGCCGAGGATCCACTCGATCTCGGCCACGGCCCCGTCGATCACGTGCCGGAGCGGCGCCTCGTCGGCCCGCGCCGTGTCCAGCACGGTACGGGCGCGGGCGGGACGGCCGCGAGCGGCCGTTATCTCCGCGGCGGCGCGGTGCACCAAGGCCTGCAGCGGCGGGCGGCCCACGGCAAGGTCGGCCGCCATCGCGAACAGCGCGCCGTCCAGGGCCGCGTCCCATCGGCCGGAGCGCCAGTCGAGCAGGCACCGTTCGGGCGCCGGGAGCTCGGACACCGCCGTCGCCGAACCGGGCTCGAGCCGGTCGTCCGCGATCAGGGTGACGCCGCATCGCGCGATCGCGGCGGCGGCGGATCGGCGCGCCGACCGCGCTCCGGCGTCGGCTCCGGCCGGCGGCCGGTCGTGGAACGACGGAGCAGTCCGCCCGGTGACCGCCGCGACCAGAAGGCCGAGAGTGTCGGCGGCGCCACCGTCCGGTGGGTACGAGTGGGACCGAAGTCGGCCGAGCAGACCGGCCGCCTCCGCCCAGCGGTTCAGGACGGTGAGCGCCGCGGCCCGGGTGACCGGCGTCGGCGATGGCCCGCCCGGCGCCCAGGGCTCCCCCGCCGCCACCGACCGGACCGCGTCCATGTCCCGTTCGCCACGCACACCGGCCAGGGCCATCAACTCGGCTTCCTGGCGTGCGGCAACGGACAGTCCGGCGGTGTGCTCGCCGAGCACCCGGCGCACGTCGGCGCGGACAGCGCCGTACCGTCCCGCACGTAGCCCGGCGTCGATCCGGCTGATCAACGCCTCGGCCCGGTCGGCGGGATCGCCGCTCAGCAGTTCGGCCGCACCCCACCAGCGGGCCGCCGCCGCAGGTGACCGCACGGCCGCCGCCGCGGCCCGCGACCGCAACAGAGGCACGGCAACGGTGGCCTTGACCAGCCCCCCGGCCGCGGCCACCTGGTCCGGCAGGAAGCCGGGATCCGCGCTTCGCGCGCGGCCGGTCCAGAGCGCTTCGACGGCGACCTGGGCGACCCGGGCACGCTCGTAGGGGCCCAGTCCGGCCCGGAGCGCCACGGCCATGGCGGGCACCGGCACCCGCCATCCGCCCGGGTCGCGCCGGGCCACGCCCTCCCGGCGCAGCGTGCCGAGCCGCGCGTGGACCTCTTCGGACGGTACGCCGACAGCGTCGCCGATCAGGGCGGGCACAGTGGGGCCCAGTGGTTCCAGCACGGCCAGCGCCCGGGCGACCGCGCGGGTGGCGGGTTCGAGGTGTCGTACCCGGGCCGTCAGGTCGTGGTCGGCGGGGATCCGTGGCGCGGTTGACGGGTCGAGCAGGTAGGCGCGCCGATCGACGATGTGCAGCGCGGCCGTGCGCCGATAACCCTCGATGGCCGCCAGCAGGGCGCCGGGAAGGCCGCGGCTCAGCCGGCGCAACGGGGCGCTCAATGACTCGTGCGGTACGGCTTGGAGCTGCTCGTGGATCAGCGCTCCGGCGTCCCCCGCCGTCAGTGGGCGCACCGGCAAGATCTGCGCCAGCCCGGCCGTGCGCAGCCGCGCGAATCCATCGGCGAGCACCGGGGCCGGGTCGGCCGGCGTACGCAACGCGACGATGAACCGGGTCTGCGATCCGGCCAGCTCGTGCACCGCCGCGAGCAGGACCTCCGCCGATGGCACATCGGCCCACTGCACATCGTCGACGAGGACCACCAGCCCGGGACGGTGGCGCAGCACGCGAGCGAACCTGGCGGCCGACAGCTCCGCCGGCCCGCCGTGGTCGCGACCGGCGACAAGGCGGGACGGCACCGGCGCCAGCCCGGCCAGCACCCGGCCGGCCAGGTACCAGGGTTCCGCCCGATCCGGCGGCGCCAGCCGTACCTCCAGTACCGGGCGCCGGGCGCCGGCCATGGACTGCCGCAGCGTACGCACCAGATGTGATCGTCCGATGCCGGCCGGACCGGTCAACACCGTCAGCGGCGGTCCGGCATCCGCCGACAGCGCGGCCGCGTCCCCGGTCACCGCGCCGAGCCGGCGACGCCGGTGGTCAGACGGACCGCGGCCAGCTCCACCCGGGACCGGCAGCCGGTGCGGACGAACAGCCGGGTCAGGTAGTTCTCGATGGTCTTCTCGCTCATCCGGATGTGCGCCGCGATCTGCCGGTTGGTGTACGCCTGCCGGATCAGGTCGATGATCTGCACCTCGACCTCGCTGAACGCTTCCTGGGCCGAGCGCGGACGAGGTCGCCGGACGTCGCGGTCGCGCATGGTCGCGGCCACCGCCGACCGCAGCCACCGCGACCCGATCTCCTCGGCCACCGCGCGGGCGTCCAGCAGCCAGGGGCTCGGGTCGGCCGCCATCCGCCCGAGAGCCAGCACGGCCAGACCCAGCGCCGGCCGGTGCGCACGAGCACGGATCAGGCCGGCGGCGCTCGTGGTGTCGGCGGTGTCGCCGGTTGCCAGCGCCCGGACGAGCAGGGTGGTCTCGGTGCTCAGCCACCGCCCTTGATCGGTACCGGCGAGCACGGCCAGCTCCGCCGCCTCGGTGGTGAGACCGAACCGTCCGGCCAGGATGGCCGCCCGGACCAGTAGTTGCTCGCAGCCGATCCGGCTGCCGTGCGCACGCTGCCGCTCGTACGCCACCCGCGCCCCCCGGAGCCGGTCCGCGGCCTCCTCCGCTGTGGTGGCCTCTCCGGCCGGACTGTTCTCGGCCCACCAGCGCAGCGCCGCGTACGGTGGCTCATCCGGCACCGATTGCATCCAGGACCGGGAGTCGTCGTCCTTGCCCAGCATGGCCAGCGCCTCGGCCGCCCAGAGCCGGGCGAGCCGGCGCACCACCAGCGCCTGGGCGCCGGCCAGCTCCACCTCCCGGGCCGCGGACACCACCCCGGACAGGTCTCCGCGGGCGTAGCAGTCGTGGAGCCGATGGTAGGCGGCCAGCGGCCCGTCGGCCGGCGTGCCGTACCGCTGCGAACCGAGCACCAGCCCGAAGAGCGCGACCAGATCGCCGGTCGATCCCGCCACGAGCAGCTCCTCCGTGGCCGGGTCGGCGGGGTCCACGCCGTCGCCGAGCGCCCGGCCGACGATCGCGAAGTCCGAGGCGCCGGCGGCCGGCCTGATCCCGTCGGCGGCGCCGGTGAGCCAGCGGTCGACCAGACGGAAGATGGGCTCCGCCGCCGGGCCGAGCCGTGCCATCACCTCCGGCATCCGGGTCCCGGTGTGCAACGACGCGAGCGCCGCGGCCGTCGCCAGGTCGCCCGACCGGCCGGCCGGCGCCGCGCGCACCACCTCCGCGAGGCGGGTGAACTGCCCGGTCCGGATCAGCAGCCGGGACAGCCGGGACAGGATGTCGTCGGCCGCACGCCCCCCGCCCGCGTGCCAGAGCGCGGCACGCAGCCAGTCCGCGGCCCGGTCCGGCTCGCGGTCGGTCACCTCGGCGGCGGTGGCGGCCAGGCTCACCGCAGTGCGCCGGTCGGTCGGCATGGACGGGCCGGCGAAGGCGACGTGGTCGGCCAGCGCGGACCGGTCGGCCGCCGCGCCGGCGCGGCGGAACATCGCGGCGGCGTACGCACGGTGCAGACGGGCCACCGCCTGCGGGCCGGCATCCGCGATCAGCCGGGCCGCGAGCGCCGGGCTCTGCGGCCGGATTCCGCCCTGCGGGTCGGCGAGCAGCACCCCGTCGGTGACCAGCTCGTCGACCGTACGGCCGTAGGAGTCGAGCCGGCCGAGCGTGGCGCGGGCGAACAACGGCAGATCGTCGAGCCCGAACCGGGTGACCGCCGCCATGGTGGCGATCCGGACGGCGGCCGTGCCGCGCTGATGGAGACCGGCGACGAGCCGGTGCCCGGGCGGCAGCACGATCGGGATCTGGGGGTCGAGCAGGCAGAGGTGGCCGCGGATGACGGCGAGCCGGCCGGCGTCGGTGAGCGCGTCCACAGTCGCCGCCACGGTCGCCGGGTTCCCGGCCAGTGGCCCGAGCGCGGTGGTCAGCGCGGGCAACACCGCCTCGTCCAGCGGCGCGCCGTACCGTTGGACCAGCATCTGGCCGACCGCGTCCGGCGCCAGCGGCGGCAGCGCCACGACGACGTCGGCGAGCGTCGTGAGCCGGCCACCCGCGGCACGGGCGGAGGCGACCACCATGCACTGGTCACGTACGGCCGATGCCAGCGCGGTGACCAGCCCCGGTGCGTCGTCGAGGTCATCGGCCAGCAGCACGGCGGGCACCCGGCGGCCGATCAGCCCGAACGCCATCGAGGTCTGCTCGGCCAGCATGGCCGAGCGGCCGGGCAGATCGGTGCCGGAGTCGGCGCAGAGCGCCGCTATCGTGCTCAGTGGGCGGGAAAGCAGCGGGTCGGCCAACCGTTCGTACTGATCGCGCACGACGTGCAGCACCGCCTCGAAGCCGGCGACGACGCCGCCGGCCGCCGGGCCGGGCACCCGCAGCACCGCGGCGCCCGCGGCCCGCCAGGCGCTCGCGGAGGCCTCCAGCAGCGCCGTCCGGCCGCTCCCGGACGGGCCGTTGACCAGCACGAAACGCCCTCCGGAGGCGGCGTCGAGACGTGCCTGGTCGAGGGCTTCGAGCTGTTCCCGCCGACCCGCGATCGTCCAGCGTCGACGCATGCGCCACCTCCGTACGCGTCCGGGCCTCCGGTCGCGCCTTGGTAACGACGTCTGGAACGGATCCGTTCACGCGACCGCGGTGATTTCTTCGATCCGATGCGTCAGGAGGCCGCGACCATCCGGCCCGACGCGTCGTAGCCGAACCGCGTCACCACCTCACCGGTCCGTCGTTCGACCACCCGGCCCAGCACGTCGTAGGCGTAGACAGTGACCTCACCGGCCGCATCCGTGTGCTCGATGACCTGCCCCGCGGCGTCATAGACATACCGCTGAGTACGACCACCGAAGTCCGTCTCGGAGATCACCCGACCATTCAGGTCATACGTGTACCGCCACGTCTCCCCCGCCGGATTGATGATCGCCGTGAGACGCAACTCGGTGTCGTACTCGTACTCGGTGCGGCCACCGTCAGCGTCGATCACCGCGGTCACCAGATCGAACGGGCCGTACTCGCGCCACGTCCGGCGTCCGTCCTCGCCGAGCGACTCGACCACGTTGCCCTCGCCGTCGTAGACGAACTCCTCCAGGCCGCCGTCCGGCTTCTGCCGCCAGGCCAGATCACCGTCGAGGGTCCAGCCGATCTCGATAAGCCCCTCGCCGGTCTTGACGGCGATGAGCCGGCCGAACTCGTCGTACTCGTAAGCCACGTCGCCGTCGCCGGACGTGACCGACACGATCTGACGTGCCGCGTTGCGAACCATGGCCGTCGGACCGGCCTGAACCGCCGTGCCCCTTCCGTCAGCGGCCGGCCGCTCGGACCGCACGATCGCACCGGTGGCATCGGTCTCGGCCAGCATCCGCCCATCGGCGTCGAACTCCCGCCGGCGAGTGGCGCCGTCGAAGTCCGTCCAGGACACCGCCCGGCCGAACTCGTCATAGGTCGTCGTGGACCGCTTCCCGTCCGGCCGGACGATCACGGTCGGCCGCCCGGCCGCGTCGTACGAATACCTGGTGGTCCGGCCCAGCTCATCAGTTCGCGACAACAACCGATAGGCATCGTCCCACTCGGTGCGAACGGTCCCACCGAACGGATCCGTCACCGCGACCACCTGCAGCAGGTCGTTCAGCTCATACCTGCGAACCGCGCCCAGCGAGTCCGTGACGACCGTCAGCCCGTCGGAGTACTCGAACCGGTAACTCAGATAATGACCCCTGCCGTCGGTGCCGACACAGCGACCGGCGTCGTCGTATCGGTACGTGTACCACTCGCCGTTACGGTCCTCCCAGCCGACGATGCGCCCGTCGTCGTACTCGAATCGCTCCGGGTCACCCGAGGAGTTGACCACCTCGATCAGGTTGCGGTCCGCGTCGTAACCGAATCGGGCGGCGGCGATCATGTCTCCGGCCTCGTCCGGCACGGAGATCGCGGTCAGCAGACCGGCGGTCGTGGTGAACCCGACCGTGGCGCCCGTCGACGAGCGAAGTTCCGTCGGGTCCCCGGCGCCGTCCCGGACGATCGACCAGCGGACGCCGCCCTCGCTCAGGTCGCTGAGCAACGCTTCCTTGTCGTCGTCGGCCGGGGCGAAGACCCACACCTGGCCGGACCTCGGGTCGGTGAGCAGCCAGCCGCCGCCGGCCAGCCGGCGCAACGGCAACGCCCGCCCGACCTCCGGCAACGCCGTCTCACCCTCCGCCACCAGCGGGTAGGTCAGGATGGATCCGTCCGCGGCGAGGTAGCGGGCATGGTCACCCTCGATGACGATGCGCTGGTCCAGCGTGGACGCCCAGGACGGGCCGAAGGACCGGCCCCACCGGTAGTCGGAGCGATGGGTGCGCTCCAGGGTGAGGCCCGGCAGCTTGATGTCGTTCTCGGTCAGGATCATCCGGCCGGTGGTCACGTCGATCGGATCGCCTTCGGTCGGCGTCTGCTCGGTGCTCTTCGCCACCGAGGGCGACGACACGCCGGCGAGGGCGGGCGAGGGGTCTCGCATCACCGTGTCGGCCCGGCCGGCCGAGGCGCCCGGGGCCGCCGAGCGTACCGGCACGTTACGCACCAGGCTGCTGTAGGCGACGGTGGGCTGGTTCCCCCTCGGGGCGGAAGCGGTGTAACCACTCCCGCCCGTCGAGATGGCGGCGGTCGTGGGAGGTAGGAGTTGGCGCAGGCCGCTCCCCGTCATGCCCTGGAACGCCGAGGCGATCTGGTCGTCGATGGCCTCGCCCGGGTGCTGTCGGCGCAGTTCGTCGACCCGGTCCCGGAAGCCGTTCCAGTCGGATTCGAACATGGACCGCAGGCTTCGCTTGTCGGGCGCGGTCAGCCGCACCGGCCGCGGCGCCGCCGGCACGTCTGTGCTCCGGCCGATGCCCGCCGCCTGCGCGTACCGGCGCTCAGCGATCGCCTGCGGATTGTCGAAGTCCCCGACCGCGTATTGCTCGAACTCCTCGTCGGCCGGTGAGTCGTAGTCGGCCTGCGAGTTGTCATCGGCCCGCGAATCGTAGGGGGCCTGCGAATCGTACGGGGCGGCCTGCGGGTCGTAGGGGACCTGCGGGTCGTACGGGACCCGCGGTTCGTAGGGGGCCTGAGAGTTGTTGGAGGCCTGAGAGTCGTCATCGGACGTCGCCTCGTCGGTCTCACCTTCGGGTTCGGGCTCGTAGTACGGCTCTTCGTCGGAGTCCTCGGATTCGTAGGCGGCCTCCTCCTCGAAGTCGGAGTCGTCCCGGCCCGCATTCCGCCTCTTCGCCTTCGAGACGCCGGACGGTCCGGATCGGTTCCCGCCCTCCGCCCGCCCCGCCGCTCCGCGTGCCGGCGCGTATCGCCGCTCCGGCGGGGCGAACTGCTCAGCCTCGGCGGCGGCATCGGCGGCCTCGGCCTGCCGGTCGGCCTCGGTCGCGAGCTGTGCGTCCTCATCCGCGAGCGGCGCGTAATAGGCGCGCTTTTCCCGGGCAACCTGCTGGGCCTTCGCGATCAGCGACGGCCTGGCCAGCCCGATGGTTTGCGTGGTGGCCCACTTCTTGGCCAAGGTGTGACTGACGCCGAAGAGTTCACCGATCTGTTTCGGCGACGCGCCGTTCGCGACATATCTCGAGATGCGCCGCCCCAGTGTGTCGTAGTCCTCGTTGAGGAACAGATCGATCAGCCCGACACGGTGCCGGTTCGTCAGATCGGAGTGTTGCATACCGCCGCCGGAGTGCCAGCCCTGGATCCGGTTGCCGGTGATCCTGCCGGTCGGGTCGGTCGCCCTGGCCAGCACGTCATGGGCGACATGTTCGATGCTGCGGAGCTTGGCCAGGTAGCGCGGCCCGGTCCCGCTCACTCGGTTGGCGTAGAGCTCGCGGAGCTCGAGCACGTCGGCGGCGGTGAGGCGTGGCCTGTTCGCCAATTGCTTCAGCCCGGGAATCTCGCCGGTCTGCAACCATTTCGACAACGTGTCCGGGCCCATACCCAGGTAGTCGGCGAGTTGTTGGAGCGTGACCGCCCGATCGCGATAACTCTGAAGGTCACGCAGGACTTCATCGTAGAGTCCCGCCGAGAAGTTAGCCCGCAACTGGTTGAGCTCCTCAGCGGAGACTCCTTCCGAGTTCGCCTGAGGCTCGAAGTTCCCCATCCGCGAACTGTTACCGACCGTCCGGACGACCAGTCGGCGCACCACACGGTGCTGGTTGCCGTCCGACCCGTGGTCCACGTCGGACAATGACGGCGTACGAAGGGCGTGGCTCGGCACATTCCTGGCCGGCCGGCGCTCCTCTGGTCCGGACGGGGTGCCCTCGTACGCGCTTGGCGGGGGCGCGGCGTCAGCGTAGGCGGACGTGCTGGACAACGCCGCGATGTCGGCCTTCAGCTCGTTGACGATGTAGTCGTTGCGACTGAGGTCGTCGAACATCACCAAGGCGGTGTCCCGGGCGGTGTCGAACCAGTTGCCCCAGTTCTCGTCGTACTCGATCTGGTAGCCGAGGTCACGCATGAGCTTGAGGACCTTGCCACACCAGTAGCAGGGCCGGTACTTGCCGTTGATGCGGATGATGCCGGCGTCGGCCGGCGAGATCCGGGCGGCGAGCACCAGCCGAGCCAGCTTCTGCTCGGCGTGCGCGAACGGGTACTGCTCCGCCGTGGCGAAGAAGACGTGATTCTCGTACCTGTCCGACAGCATCCGGGTGCGCAGCGTGTCACGGGCATCGCCCCGCGCCAAAGCGTCCACATAGCCGAACCCGGACAACGAAGAAAGCATCCCGGTCGCGTCGTCCGTGTCGCGTTCGCCCCGATAGATCCCCCGCAGCTTCTGCTCCGCACGGTTCACGGTTGCCGCGTACTCGTCCGCCAACTCCCGGCTCTGGGCGGCGGACAGCCGGCCCTCATCCGCGGTGAACAGCAGGTCGGCAAACGCCTGGGCCGGGCTCCGGTCACGGTCACGGGTCAGAAAATCGTGGAACAACCCGATGGTCTGGTCCGAGTTCTTGGCGATGAAGAGCCGATTTCTGATCAGCATCGCCTGAGTCTCGGAATCTCGCTGCCAGGTGGCCATGACGTCGTCGTTCGCGCGCAATGCCTCACCGCTGTCGTGCAGGGCGATCGCGATGTGGGACAGACCCTGACCGTGCCGATCACCTTCGTACGACCGCGCGTAGCGAAGCCGGACGTCCTCGGTCGTCCGGCCCAGGAACTTCTGCACGAGGCGGCGCATGTGATCGGAGTGCTGGTCGAGACTCGTGGCGTAATGACGCTGAGCCATGGTGCGGGGCACGTTGGCGGCGCGCCTTCTGCGCTTGCCGCCCTCGCCACCACGGCCGGTCCGGGACGGACGCTTCGAGCCGGTGCCGCCCGTGAACGCCTGCCGCAGCAGACCGCCCAGGGTGGATTCCTCCTTGCCCTTACCTTTGGCCCTTCCCTTACCTTTGTCCTTTCCGCCGGGCATAGTCCGGCTCGGAGCATCGGTCAGCGCACTGATCGTCCGGTCATCCGCCGGGCCGAAGACCCGGTCATCGCCCGGTCCGAACACGACGCGGCCGGACCGGGTCATGACCTGGGCCAGCTGGCCGTCGCCGTCCACCACGAACCGCGACGGCCCGGCCAAACTTTCGGGAAGCGGCACCGAACCGTCCGGGACGACCTTGAGGAACGGTTGTGCCTCTCCGTCGACCTCCTGCGGGTTCGGGTCCCAGGCCACCAGCTCGCCGTCCGGCCCTCGCTCGACCAGCATCATGTGCGAGGGGTCGCCCGGACGGTTCCCCCACACCGCGGTCGCTGCGCCCTTGCGCAGCTCGTTCAGCTTTTCCGGCGGCTCCGGCCGGTCGAAAGAGCCGCGGAGCGACTTCGCCACGGCGTCCACCGGGCGCATCCCGACACCGTCGTCGACAGTGGGCCGGGCGCCCAATTCGCGTAGCGCCAGCTCGACCCGAGGCGCACAGTCCAGGGCGTTGTCGTCCGGCCGGCCGAATGCTCCGGGCCCCTCGACAGCGTCGACGGCCCGCCGCAGCGGGATCGAGGGGTCGGCCGGCAACGGCCGCGCCGGCGGCAGCTGCGGTTCGCCGGCGAGGAAGGCGCCGAGCGAGATCCCGGGAGCCGGGTCGCCGGACGAACGAGGAGCCTGAGCGTAGTCACGGTCGTCCTCGTCGAACGTGAACTGGCTGTCATCGCGGTAGGCCTCGTCGGGACCGCTCCGGCTCGAGGAAGGCGCGTAGAGCGGGCCGGGGATCGACCGGCTGGAAGAAGGGACGTGCGGGTTCGAGGTGGGCCATTCGGAGTGCGGACTGTATGAGATGGGGAAGCCCGCCGACGTGCTGGGCGACGCCGTGGAGTACATCGGGACGTTCCCGGCCTCCGCGATCCGCGTCGACCGCGGCCACATGTCCTCCGTCGTCAGGCCGAGATAGTCCGCGACATGGATCTGGAAGCGCCGGAACATCTCGGCGCGGACCCGGTTGACCGCGTCCCACTCGCTCAACGGTTCCAAACCCTGCGCCGCGCGCTGGGCGTTGATGAACGCGGTCAACCCCTCGGCCGTACGCGGAGTGGCCGGGAAGGTGAAGCTGAACGTGCTCTCGCCGCTCGACGCGAAGTCACGCACGGGCGGGATGGCGGTTCCGTACCGCTGCGCACCGCCGTCGTAATTATCGTCCTGGGAGAAGCCCGGGTCGGTGGTCATCACCCCGACCGGAGCCATGTTCGAACGATACTGGCCCACGTTTCTCGTCGTACCCGGGTCCGAGCCGGTCAAGGTGTACAGGTACGTCCGGTCCGGCCCGCCGGCCTGAAGACCCTGCCGGCCGATCGCGCGGTAGTCCTCCCGGTCGGCCATGTGGACGTGAACCTGGACGCCATCCGGCAACGGACGCACGCCGGCGAACTCCAGCTGCAACTGGGACATGTCGGCCGGCGACGGTGTGCCGAAGGGCGTGTACACACCGGTCGACCGTGACGCCTCCGTCACCGCGTGCGGTACGGGCATCCCGTGCGCCTCGTACGCGGCTTCGTCGCGCGCGGCCTGGTTCTGCCGGTTCCGGATGTCGGCCCGCTCCGCCGCGATCAGATCAGCGAGGCCGTCCGCGAACCCGCGCAGCCGGCGGATGCGGGAACGGTTGAGCGTACGCAGCGTGGTGGTCAGCGAACGGTGGTGCCGGGTCCAATTCTCCAGCGAACCGGCGATGACATTGAGCGTCAGTTCCCGGGCGTTGACGGCTCCCTCGTCGAGACCGAGATAGCTGCGCACCGCATCCTGGACCGGCAACCACCGTGAGGTCCCGCCGGCCTCCGCCCGCAGCGCGTCGTTCACCACATCCGAGATCGCCCAGGCGTCCGGACCCGTCCACGTCCGAGCCTGGTTGCGTGGAGTACCCGCATAGGCACTGTCCTGATCGGCGGCCGCCGTGGTGTCCGCTTGATCGACCGGCCGGCCGCGGTCCGGCTGGAACGCCTCCCGGGGCACGCTCGCGATCTGGTCGAGGTCGGACCGGCTCAATTCCGGCCCGCGGTCCGCGTTCACGGTTTGCATGATCGAGTTGCCGTGGGCCGGATCGTGCCGCTTCAACACCCACCGCAGTGGTACGCCGTCCTGGTCGGTGCGCGCGTTCACGCCCTCCAGGGCGTACTTGTCGAACAGTCCCAGGAAGTGCGCGATCTCGTGCACGACGTCGGCATCCGACGTGTCCTCGGACCAGACGACCTGGGACGTGCCCTCGTTGCCGCTGCGTGCGGTGATCTGCCGGTGCGCCTCGGCGGGGTCGCCGACGAAGGTCAGCTTGACGTTGAACTGGTCGCGGTCGGGTCCGATCCGGTACTTCCCGTTGTAGAAGTCGCCGACCGCCTTCTCGATGCGGTCCAAGCGTTCCGGCGTGAACGATCGCGTCGCGCCGGGGCCGACCGGCCGCAGATGCAGCCGCAGGGAGAAGTCCTGGATGCGTTTGCCGTCGCCCGCGACCAGCGCCCGGTGATCGTAGGCGAGGTCACGCCGCACGGCCTTCAGGTCCGGCTTGCGGGGAACGAAATCGGCGAGTTCCAGACCCGCTTGGCGGTAGGAGTCGCGGACGAACTTCGGAATGGACGGATCCACGGAGGTCATCCGCTCGGCGACGTCGATGACCGTTGTCGCCTTCAGGACCCGGGGTGGCGTCTCCTGGCGCAGCACGTCGATGTCCTGCTCGGGCACCCACGAAGCGTCCGGGGAGGACGACCGCGCGCCATCGCCTCGCGCGGGGTCCACCGGGGCACGGTTGTAGTCGAGGTCGTCGAGGTCCTGCGCGTCGGGCGATTCACGGGTCGCGCGTGTGTCGTTGTCGCGCAGCTCGTCAAGAATCTGGGGCAACTCGTTCTGGAACCAGTCGAGCGCCGCCGGGTTGAGCCGCTGGGCGGGCGCCGGTGTGGTGTCGTGGACGGCGGCGTATGCCTCGGCGAACCACTCCGCCGGATCGGAGAACTGGTAGTTGGAGAGCCCGTGCCGGCTGCGCTCGGCGGTCAGGTAGCTGACCCATTTTCCGTTCGTGGTCACGTGGAAGGTGCGGTCGCCGATACGCAGAGGCTCGCCGCCGCCGTCCGGCAACGTCCACGGGTGTGCCAGCGCCCGCCGGACGAAGGTGTCGATCTGCTGGAAGGCCGCATCCGAGAGGCCCGGCACCCGGTCCTGCAGGGTGGTCAGGACATCCAGCCGATCCTGCTGGGCGGCCACCCACAGCACGCTGCCCAACGCGTCGCGCAGTCGATCCGCGAAGGGCGCGTCGGCGACTCCGGCCTTCTCCATCAGACTCTGCGCGACGTCCGGGATCCGGTTGGTGCCGTAGTTGATGCGATCGCCGAGGCCGCCGGACGGGAGGACGCGGTAGCTGTACCAGCCGGCCCGCCCGTCAAACCCGTAACCGCGGCCGCCGGCACGCATGAGGCGGGAGGTCGTCGCCTGCCGGATCATCTCACCGAGGCGCTGCGGCACCTGCGCGTCCAAAGCCGGGAACCACCTGTTGAACGCATTCAGCGTATTGGTGAGAGCGAGATCGAACTCCGATGTTTCGTCGGAGTGGTCGCGCTCGGGAAGATCGAGCATCCGCCCGAGCGTGTCGGTGAGGCCGACGAGTTCGGGCGCGGTCAGGTCGACGCCGAGTTCGGACAGCATCGCCTCGGCGACGGTCCGGAATCCGTCCGTGTTCCCATGCTGTTTCCAGCCGCCGAACCTCTCCTGCCCGGAGAACCGCTCCTCCCAGCCGGCCCGGACGTCGACGGAGTGCCCGGTCTCATGCCGGACTGTCCAGTCCACAAGGTTGCCGTGCGCGAGCACGTCCGAGACGCCGGCCATCACCTCACGGTCGCGCGGGTCGATCCCGAGGGCGCGATCGGTGGTGGAGCCCACTCCGCTCAGGGACGACAGCACGGCCTTGTCCATCACCCGGCGTTCCCAGGCGATCCCTCGGTTCAGGGTGGCGTACAAGGCGGACGGCAGTCGCAGCCCCTTGTACGCCGGGTACACGATGCCGATCGTCCGGTCGGCGCGCGAATACTCGCTGACGCTGTTGCCGCCCGTGCCGCTGCGGCGGCGCACGCCGGCGAACTCCGGGTTGTCCCGGACATGGCTGGCCGGCAGCTCGGTCAGCACCTTGTCGATGCGATCCAGCACCGACCGACCGAACGTCTTGTCGCCCTCGAACGCGGACCCGATGGGAACGCCCAGCCGGTCGGACACCGCCTGCTCGTGGTCCCTCGTCGCCCGGAACATGTCGGCCAGCCCGAACCGGTCGGTGTCGCCGGCCCACACGAGCTCCGTGTCGTCCACCGCGTCGCCGTCGTCGGGCGAGTCGTCGCGCAGCGGGCCCGCGGACGTGCCGGAACTGCCCCCAGGCTCGAAGACCAGCAGCTCACCAGGCTCGCCGTCCGGGCCGGGCAGGACGCCGATGTTGGCGTCGGAGTGGCCGAGGAACATCAGACCGTGGCTACCGATGATCACCTTCGCGTCGGCCGCGTCGGCGATCTTCTGGGCGTGCGGCACCCCGCCGTCGAGCATCTCCGCATCGCAGTTGGGCACCACGATGTAGTCGCCGCGTGTGGGGTCCTGGCTCTGGACGGTGGGCGACCGGCGAACCCGCTGCCCGAATCCCTCCCACGACGTACTGATGGTCTCGTCCGGGTGGAACAGCAGCACCTGGCCCTGCTCGGCGTGCGCCGCCGCCACATAACCCCGGGCCTCCGCGTTCCAGGGCACCGGCGCGACGTCCGCCGTGGGATGCCAGCCCACCCGGCCCTCGCCGAAACTCCGGACCCGGGCGAACGTGGGCACCGACAGGTCGACCCGGTCCAGCCCCAGCCGCGGCCAGTCATCCGGATCGATGAAGGCCCGTCCGGTCGGCTGTCCCGCGTCGGTCGGCCGACCGGCCCCGGTCAGGATCCGGGTGCCGAGCGGATCGGCACCGGCGACGAACATCATCATGTCCGCGGCCGACGGCATCGGGTTCGGGCCGGTCAGCACATGGTCGTGGAACAGACCCGCGATCTCCTGGACGGCGTCTTCGTACCGCTCCATCGAGTCGTGCAGCAGCGCGTCGCGACCGCCGTCATCGCGCGGCACCGACGACCTGAACTCGTTCCAGGCCCTCTCCGCGGCCCGCCCGCGCTCGCGATCCGGGCCGGACCTGCTCCGCAACGGCGCAAGCATCTTCGACACCTGCTCGTCCAGGACGGTCGTCTCGTCGTCCAACCGGCCCACCACATCCGGCCGAGGCGCCGAGCGGCTGGAGGTGGCGATGGCCGGCGGCCGGCTCCGGTCGGCCAGCGCCTGCCGTTTCGGGCGGCCGCCCAGGAGACCGCCACCGACGAGCAGGGTCGTCGGCACGCCGTTCTTGCCGCCACCCTTCACGTCGACCTTGGAGAGCTCCGGCCCGGTCTTCTCGCCGTCCGAGTAGGCCTGGAACCTGCCGCTCGTCAGAGGTTTCACGGCGAGATTGACGTACTCGCCCGTCCCGGGGTGCTTGATCGGGTGTAGTTCGAAGTCGGACAGATGTGCGGGCTTGGGCTGCCCCAGCGGCACCGTCATCTCCGGCGTCACCGTCAGCTTCGCACCGAGCTCAACGGCGTTGCCGCGATCGGGGAGCGGCGGCAGGTTGCTCTGGACGTCCTGGAGCGTGGAGATCTGCGATGCGGAGATCCGGCCGACGGTCGGTTGCCCGGCATTGCCGACCTCGGACTGCCAGTTGCCGGCGTGCAGCGCGGGACCGGCCGGCGGCGTGCTCACCGACGGTGATGTCTCGAGTCGCGGGAGCGGTGACGGCGGTCGCGCCCCGACCGGCAGCTGGGTCGGCCCGTTCATGCCGGCCGGACGCGACGGATCGCCGCCGTCCAGCGGATCCGGCCGCGCCTGGGCCGGCTTGCAACTGGTCAGGCCGAGGGGGTCGGCGAGGGTCAGCGGATCGCGCACGTACGCGGCCGGGTTGGGTCCCCCGGTCAGACCGAGCGGGTCGGCGCTGAGATACCGCGCGGTCGCCGGGTCGTAGTAGCGGAACCGGTTGTAGTGCAAGCCGCTCTCGGCGTCCCAGTACTGGCCGGGGAAGCGCAGCGGCGTACCCGTCGGGTCGTTGGTCCGTCCCCAGAGGTCGCCGTGCCGCGACCAGCGCAGGCCGCCGTCCGGCTCGACCAGATGGGTGGGGGTGCCGACGACGTCGGTGACCACGACACGCAGCCCGTCGTCACCGTCGGTCTGCGTCACCGGCGCGGATCCGTCCGGCCCGAACTCCCACGAGATCGTCTCGCCGGCGCCGGCCTGCTCGACCATCAGGTCGCCCGCCCAGGCGAAGCTGACCTCGTCCAGGACCGTGTCGTCGTCGTCCAGACGCAGCTTCGCGACACGCCGGCCGAACCCGTCGTAGCGGTACCGCCACCGGTCCCCGCCGGGCGTGACGACCTGCACGAGCCGGTTCTCGGTGTCCCACGCGAACCGCCACGCACCCGCCGCGTCGGTCCGGACGGTCAGGCGGCCCTGCTGGTCGTACGCGAAATCGACATCATCCGTCCGCACGAGCATGGTGCCGTCGAAGTCCCAGCGACCCCCGCCCGCGCCGACCAGGTTGCCCGCCTCGTCGTAGTCGTACCGCTCCGCCACCTCGCCGTCGACGGTCACCGCACGGACGCGGCCCACCTCGTCGGCGTCGAAGGAGCTGTCGCCGATCGCCGTGACCCGGTCGGACGCGTCATAGGAGAACCCGCGCTCGGCGACGCCGGCGATGTGCTGCGCCGCCAGGCGGCCCACCTCGTCGAAGGTCTGCCGCAGCGCGACCACCTCGCCCACCGACCGGCTGACCTCGCGACCGGCGGCGTCGTGGCCGAACCGGACCACCTGACCCGCGGTCGCCAGCATGACCGGCAGGCCCCGCGCGTCGAAACTCCACCGGCTCGACCGGCCGGACGGCAGGGTCCGGGCCGCGACCCGGTCGCCCTCGTACGTCGTACGCACCGTACGGCCGTTGATCGTCTCGGCGACCACGCGGCCGTCGGCGTCACGCTCGAACCGCACCACCGCGTCCGGGCTCTCCACCGCGGCGAGGCGACTCTCCGCGTCGTACTCCAGCCGGGTGACCGCGTCGTCGGACCGGCGCTCGACGACTCGGCCGAGCAGATCGTAGGCGTAGCGCGTGGTTTCGCCCGCCGCGTTGGTGTGGGCGATGAGCTGCCCGGCGGCGTCGTAGGTGTAGCGCTGGACGCGACCGTCGAAGTCCGTCTCGGTGGCGAGCCGCCCCGCCGGATCGTAGGTGTAGCGCCACACCTGCCCGGCGGGGTTGCGGACCTCGGTCAGCCGCAGCTCCGTGTCGTAGGCGTACGCCGTTCGGTTGCCCGCCTCGTCGATCCGCCCGACGGGAAGGTCGAACGGTCCGTACTCGATGTACGCCGCGCGCCCCAGAGCATCGATGCTTGTCACCAGATTCCCCTCACCGTCATACCGCCACTCCTGCCGGGAGCCGTCCGGGCGCGCGCGCCAGGCGAGGTCACCCTCCGCCGTCCAGCCGAGCTCCGTGGCGGTTGCGTCCGCCATCCGCGCCGACCTGGGACGTCCAAGACCATCAAGATCAAAAATTGCCGGGGGTACGCCGTCCGTCCGCTCCCGGATCGCCCGTGTGACGCCGTCGAACCCGGTCAGCGACACCGCCCGCCCGCCGGCGTCGTAGTTCACCGTGGCGCGGCTGCCGTCCGGCCGGAGCAACGTCATCGGCCGGCCCTGCCCGTCCCAGGTGAACCGGGTGGTCCGGCCGAGCGGATCGGTGCGCGACGAGAGCCGGTTGCCCGCGGCCCACTCCAGCTCCGTCCTGGAGCCGAGCGGGTCGACGATCGCGACGACCTGGAGACGGTCGTCGAGCTCGTAGCGGGTCACGCCACCGAGCGAGTCGGTCACCTCGGTCACGCCGTCGCCGTACGCGAACGCATAGCGCAGGTAGCCGCCGTTGCCGTCGGCCAGCACACATCGGCCGGCCTCGTCGTAGGTGTAGGTGTACCACTCGCCGTTGCGGTCGTCCCACCGCACGATCCGGCCGGCCTCGTCGTAGCGCAGGCGCGTGGCATCACCCGAGGAGTTGCGGATCGCGACGAGGTTCCGGCCGCCGTCGTACTCGTACGCGGGCAGCTCGACCGTCTCCGCCTCACCGCCGGGCACGAACCGCGCGCCGGTCACCAGCCCACCGGCGGAATCCAGCTCGACGGTGTGGCCGGCCGACGACAACAGCAAGGCCGGTAGGCCGTCGGCGTCCCGCTGGACGTGCCACCGCGCATCATCGCTCAGCACCTCGCACAACACCGACTCGCGGCCGTCCCCGACCGTCACGAACAGCAGCAACGCATCGTGCTCGGTCACCAGCCACCCGCCGCCGATCAGCCGGCGCAGCCGGGCGCCACGACCCAGCAGGGGCGAGACCTCCTCGCCTTCGGCGGGCATCGGGTACGTCAGGATCGAACCGTCGGCGGCCAGGTACCGCGCATGGCGCTCGTCGGCGACGATCCGCTGGTCCAGCGTGGACGCCCAGGTCCGGCCGAACGAGCGGCCCCAGCGGTAGTCCGAGCGATGCGTCCGCGTGAGGATCAGGCCCGGCAGCACCGTGTCGGTCTCGGTGTAGATCATTCGCCCGGTGGTGACGTCGATCGGGTCACCGGCGGTGGTGGTGTCCACGGTGGACTTCGCGAAGACGGCGGGCGGCACGGTCGACAGTGCCGGGACCAGTTCGGGACCAGCCGTCGGGTCATCGACCACATCGCCGTCGACCACATCGGGCACCGGCGTCGGCGACTCGCGCGAGACGCGGTCCGGGCCGCCCGTCACGCTGTCCTGCGGCCCCAACACGATCGGAACGACCTGACCGTCGTCCGCGCCGGACCGGCGCTCGTCCCTGACCTGCGGCAGCGGGGTGGCGACATTGCCGGACTCGGTGCGCACCGGACGCAGGCCATGATCGTCCGGCCGCGGCGACACCAGATCGGACACCGGCGGCACCACATCGTGCCCCGTGACCTGCTTGATCTGCGCCCGGGCCTCGGCGACCTGCTGAAGCACGTCACGCAACTCGGCCTGCCGCTGGACCGGTCGGGCGGAGTCACCGGCGGCCGCCCTGGCAAGCGAGTCCTTCGCCGCGTGGAAGGACTCCCGGACGACGTCCACCCGATCGGCGTCCGGATGCCCGGCCGGCACCGCGTCGAGGGCCCGATCGACGCGGGGGGACACATCGTTCAGGCCGTTCAGCACATCGGTCGCGGCCTGGCTGATCCGCTCGGGCGCGGCCGGGACCAGCTGGTCCACCGCGGGCGGCGGATCCGCGGCCACTACCGATCCCGGCGGCTCATCCGCCCGCGCCGGGCCACCGCTATCGCCGCGTTCGGCCGGAACATCCGGCTGGCCGGAAAGGAAGTCCGCCACGCTCTGCGGGTCACCACCGACCGGCGGGGGCGCGACGGCGACCGGCTGTGACTCGGTGAGGGGCCGGCCCTCGGCGACGCCCACCGGCGGCTGGTTGGCCTGAACCCCAGGCGGCGTGCCCTGATGCGTCGGTGCCGAAGCCGGCTGCACGCCCGCAGGCGGCCCGGCCTGCGTCCCCGAAGACTGACCAGCCTGCGTCGCGGAAGGCTCCCCAGCCTGAGCGATGGGTGGCGGGACCGGTTGCGCAGACGGCGTATTGCCCTCGGACACCGACGGCGTGGTCGCCTGGCTCTGATCGTTGAATGGTTGCGGTGGATCGAAGGTTGTGACCTGATCCGTGTCGCCAACGTGTTCGATACTGCCGGACGGAACCGCGTCGGGCTGAGCCGCCGCGCGATTCGTGTCGTCGGCCTGCCAGCCGCCCTGATCCCCGGTCTGCAAGTCGCCGCCGGTCCACCCACCAGCCTCACCATCCCGTGGCCGCGCGTCCTCCTGCCCCCCGGTATTGACGCGGTCCGGCTCTTGGCCCTGGCCCTGGCCCTGGCCCTGGCCCTGGCCCTGGCCCTGGCCCTGGCCCTGGCCCTGGCCCTGGCTCTGTCGTTCCGGCGACTGGCCTTGACCCTGACGCTCGTCCCGGCCCTGTCCTTGGTCCTGGCTCTGACCTTGGTCCTGACCCCGGCCTTGGTCGCCGTCTTGCTGCTGGTCACGGCCCTGACCCTCGCCCTGATCATGGCCCAGGCCCTGACCCTCACCCAGACCACGACCCTCACCCTGGCCGCTGCCCGTCTCGGTCCTGGCGTTGTTCGGTGCTTCGCCCGACCCCACCAGCTCGGACCCGGTGCCGTCTCCACCGACCGTGGTGATTGTCTGCGGCGCACCACCATGGGCAGTCGACTGTTGGGTGTCGTTCGCGGTCCCCAACGTTTCCTGGCCGGTCCGGTCGGCTCCGGTCTCCGGCATCCCTCGCCGGTCTTCGCCGCCGGTCCGCGAGTCGGACCCGGACCTCTCCCCGGCGCCGGCTCCCGACCTGTCACCCGCGCCCGCCGCAGACCTATCGCCCGCGCCCGCCGCAGACCCGCCACCCGCGGTCGTCCCGGACTGGTTGCCTGCGTTGGCCATTCCGTTCGACGGTGAGAACGCATTCACGGCGCCGCCGAGGTCCGTGGATTCGCCGGAAGCGCCCTCGCCGGAGCCTTGGCCGTTTCCAACGGTGGGCTGTGCGGCCCCCTCGTCGTCTTCCTGCCCGTCCTGCTGCAGGAGCGGTTCGGTGTCGTCGTCCCAGGAGGAGGTCGATTGCTCGTCGGCCGCCGGTTCGTCCCCGAAGTCGGACTCCGCATACGAGTCACCGTCGCCGGCCACCGATTCCTCGTCGCCGACCGTCTCGGCGTCCCAGAGTTCGTCGCTGTCCTCCGCCGCCGCGTCCTCACCGCCGGCCAGGTTCCCCGGAAGCCCGTCACCGTCCTCCGAGCCGACAACGGTCTCGTCGTCGGATTCCTCGGGTTGCGCGCCTTCCTCATCGCCGCCGCCCTCGTCGGGCAGCGGCCGGAACGCTTCGTCCCACCCGTTCTTCGACTCGATGTTGAGGTCGTTGACCAGGTTCGTCGGCGTCGGGACCTCGTTGGACTCGTGCAGGCCACTGACGAAGGCGCTGGTCGCCGTGCCCCAGCGGACCTCGACCGGCGCGCCGGTCGCCACCTGGCCGGCGATCTCGGCGGGGATCGCCACGCCGCCCTGCACGATGCCCTTGGTCAGGATGGAGCCGCCGCGGAAGACCCAGTCGTTCTTGATGAACATCGTGCCGTCGAGACCCGTCCGGTCCACCTTGGCGATCTTCTTGGCCGCCCATTTGGTGATGGCCTCGGCGCCGACGTTTGCCAGACCGGCCACGCCGGCGGCGATGACCGACTGGATGGCGGCATTCTTGATACCGTCCCAGTCGATGCCATCCCGGGCGCCGGATCCGTCCTGCCCCGCCTGGATGAGGAGCTTCAGCAGCGGCTCCTCCGCGAGTTCCTGCGCGATCTCGACGAAGACCTGCCGCAGGATCGCGGTGATGATCGCACGGAATCCGGCGACCACCACCGGGATGGCCAGCGCGCCGAACAGTGAGGCGATCAGCCACGCGAGCTGGATCGCGAGCAGCGCCAGCTGGATCACAATCATGATCTTGGTTTCTTGGAGCTCGGCAGCGCCGTTCTTCAAGTCCTTGCGCATGGTGTCGACGAAGTCGCGCAGCTTCGAGAGGTGATCGATGCTGCTCGTCAGCGAGCCCTTGACACCATCGGCGAACGTTCCGGACATCACATCCGGTACGGCGTCGCGTTGCTGCGCCAGCTTTTCCACCGCCGCGCCGATCTCGTCACGGAGGTTCTCCCACTGTTCCGAGTGCGCGCGCATCCCTCCCTCGCTGCCCGTCGGCCACGTCTGGCCAATCGTGAACTCGAGGAGGTGCTGCAGCCAGGAGGGGATGTGCGTGTCCATCTTGCCCACCAGCATGCGGTGACCTCGGAGGCCTTCCGATGCTCCGGTGTGGTCACGATGCCGGCTCGGGGGGAAACCCTCATCCGGCGCCGGCGGTCGCCTCCACGAAGCCCAGCGGTGGTCCGATGAGCCGGTCGATCGCGGCGCTGTCGTCGAGCGCCTGCGGCGCCGCCGATCGGCGCCGGTTCAGGGCCCGTTCCAGGCGGGTGAGCACGATCCGGTCGCCGTCGTCGAGGCCGGGTACGGGCGGCTCGCCGGGCAGAACCTCCCGCAGGAGGACCGCCGCGTCCGGGATGGCGGTCTCATCGCCAGCTGGCGCCGCGCTCTCGCGTACCCCCAGCACCTTGAACCGTGTCCCGGCCAGGAAGACCGCCTCGTCCAGCTCCGGGTCGCCCAGCAATCCGGTCTGCCGCGCCGTCCGCGACCAGATCAGGTAGTCCACGTCGGCGCCCTCGATCGCCAGGCCACCGGCCCCGCTGACGACCCGGAAGGCGGGCTCCACCAGCATCGCCCCTTCCGGGTAGAGCTGACGCGCCGGTACGGTGAGCCGGCCCTGGCAGAGCATGGCCCGGCGGCTGGGCGGCAACCGGCGCAGTCCGGAGACCAGACATGACAGGTACCCGGGCAGGTCCGGTGACCGGCCGGCCCGTAGATCCGCGTTGAGCCGTGACGCGCTGGAGCCTGATCGTCCGAAGAAGAGCCGCACCGCGACGAGGTCCGTCTTCGCGGCCACCGACGCGTCCTGGCGAAGGGCGGGCCAGGCGGCGAGCGCGGCGTTCACCGTGGTGATCGAGTCGGTGTAGGCCGGACCCAGCCCGGCGACGAAGTCCCGGCGTTCGTCCGCGGTGCTGCCCCGCTCCGGGACCGGCTCACCGGTCGCGGGCCGGTAGGAGGTGACCGCGGATGAGCCGGCGACAGGGCCGGACGGCGGGTCCGGCGATCGATCGGCGGCCCGCCACCGCTCCGGCTCGTTGCCACCGAGGTCCGGCCCGGACACGGTGATGACCGGACGCATGGCGGTGGGCCGCGGTGTTTCCGGCCGCTCCTCACGGTTTCTCGCGGGCAACGCCGGTTGGTCCGGCTCCTCGACGGTCACGCCCGCAGGCAGTGCCGGCCAGGTGGCCGGACCAGTCGCGGCCAGCTCCGATTGCGCGGTCGCTTGCGCCCCCGTCGTCCGTGGAGTCTCTTCGGCGCGCCGGCGGCCGGATCCGAACAACGAGGTTGCGACCGACGCCGGGCGGGGAGCCGGGACCGACGCCACCGACGGAACGACTGCGGGATCGGCAAGAGCGCGAACGGCCGTCGGCGCGCGCGAGGCCAGCGGCTCGTCCGACCCGGCAGTCACCCGGACAGGCAGGGCCCCGGCCGAGTACGCCGTCTCGCCTGCGACTGCGGCATCCTGCCTGAACGCGGCGGCCGCGGCCGCGGCCCGCTCTTCGTACGCCGCAACACCGTATGCCTCGACACCGTGCCCGGACGGCGGGGGCGCGGCGTTCCTACCGGATGCCGGAGCTTCCTCGTCAACCCGGTTCGCCGCACTCGGGCCCACGTCGATCGGAACGGATGACCGTGCCGCGGCGGACACGCTGCCCGACGAGGGGTCCATCGCCTTGGCCAGCCGCGCCGCACCGTCCTGGTGTCCCACCACCAGAACGCCGGGATCACCGGCTCCCCCGGCCAGCACGCGGCACAAGACGTCGACCAGCCGTTCCGGGGCCGCGTCCTCGATGGTCAGGATGCCCTCCTCCGGCTCGACGAAGGCCGATCCGTCCGCCGGGCGCGCGACCGCCGAGCGCAGCATCACCCCGGCGGGAACCACTTCGGCCACCAGATCCGTCTCGGTCGCGTGCCGGTAGTGCCGGTCGCCCGTACGGACCCAGCCACCGCCGATCAGCGCGGGCCCTTCTCCCACAGGTCGGCGACCGGCTGGAAGCGGCGCAAACGGATCGACCACCGACGCGCGGGCCCGCACCGCGTTGAGTTCCGCCTCGAGCCGGTTCAGCCAGGCGGCGGTGGGCGGCGCGGACGAGGGATCGAGCAGCCGGGTCTCGATGTGGACCATGGTGCGTTCAGGGAGTCCGGTGAAGAGCCCGGCCACGTGGGCCGGGTCGACCGGGGGCGCTCCGACGTACCGCAGCACGAGCGTGGGGCCGGTGGAGTCCACCGGCACGTGGAAGGCCGGGTCCCCAGGGCTGGTCGGGGACGTGTCGGCAGCATGCAGCAGCATGCCGGCCGGGATGGGATCGGCGACGAGGCCGGGCAACAGGACCGGCCGGTCAGACAACGCCTGTTCCCAGAGCGGGACGGGGTGCCGTAGGGCGGCCACGGGCGCAGCGCCACCGGATCGGAACGACCGCCAGCCCGACCCGCCGGCCGCGGCGTAAAGAGTGCCGTCCGGAGTGGCGTGTACCGGCCCGTCCGGGACGAGCAGTTCGACTCCGCTGCGGGCGGCCAGCCGGAGCAACCAGGCGGCGTGTGCGCCGCGAGGGCGACCGACTCCGTTCGCGGCCAACCAGACCCGGTCGGTGCGCCAGGATCTGGCCGCGTGCTCGACCGCGCCCCGGAGCGCGGCGCCGCCTGCCCGGTCGCTCATCGCCCGCTTCGAAGCCATGATCAGCACGTTGTCGCCGGGAACGGCGGCATCGCGCAGAAGCTGCCACAGCAGCAGGGGCGAGTCGGCGGGGTGCGACATGACGGCGGCCGAGCCGTACCACCGCACGATGAGAGGATGCCCGGGCGGTTGTCGGCGACGGAGCAACCGCAGCAACGCCATAGGGCTTCGCTCTCCTTCCCTCGCCTGATCCAGCTTGCGTCGAGCCTGACACGGCAGGTCCGCGACGCTCTGGCCGGCGGCAGCGAAAACGCCTGTCGGCGGGATATCCCCCGCCACCGGCCGCACGCCCGGGGACCGGTCATGTCCCCGGGCGCACCAGGTCCGAAAATCTAGATCTTGTCCCTCGTGACGAGCGCCCAGTCGTGGTCGTCGCCGGTCAGGCAGGGCACCATCTGCAGCTGGGTGTCGGGGCCGGCGGTGCCCGCCCCGGGGACCTCCAGGCACATGTTGGAGACCGTGTTGCGCAACCAGTAGTACTGCCGGCCGCCTGAGGCCACGGTCGGCTCCAGCCGGAAGTACTGGTTGTCGTTGTCAAAGCAGTTATTGACCACGAGAGGGGTAGCGTCCGGTGCCGGCCCGGTGCCGGGCGGATCGATGCAGAGGCCGTCGTCGATGTTGCGGATCCAGTAGAGCTGGTGGCCCTTGTCGTCGGTGGCCCGGGGCTGGAACTCCCACTCCTGGTTGTCATCGAAGTTCTTGAAGCACGTGGACTGGGTCAGCGGGTTCTCCGGCCGTCCCGCGCCCGATCCGGGCTGGTCGGCGCACAGCTTGGTGCGGAGGTTGGCGATGAAGTACGGGCCGAAGCCGGCCGAGCCGGGTGCGAGGGAGCCCTTGGTGGGCGGCTTGGCCTGCTTCAACTTGCTCTTCTTGGTCTTCGCCGGTCCGGCCGCCGCCTTCGCCGGCGAGGACGCGGATGGCTTGCCGCTGAGCTTCTTGGTCTCCGTCTTCGGCGCCGCCTTGGCCGTCGCCGTGAGCCGGGCGTCCTTCTCGTACTCGGCGACGTGTCTCATGACCCGGTCGGCTAGTTGCGGCACCACGGTTCGCGGCATGCCTCCTGCCTGCCGGACGACCTTGGTACCCCACTGGTAGGCGCCGAGCGCCAGCACGTACGGGTCGGCGTCGTCGACGAGCGCCAGTTCCCGGGTCAGCCCGCACATCGCGGCGCCCATCGACGCGATCGCGTCCTGCGGGTTCCAGACCGAGGCGTTCTTGCGGACGCGGTAGGTCTTCCACAGTTCGGGGGTGAACTGCGCGATTCCTTCCGCGCCGTTGCCCGACCGCAGCTCGGCGTCGAATCCCGACAGCGAGTTGAGCTGCGCGGCGACGCGCGCCGGCGTGACGGCCGGACATACCGCGCCGGCCGCCCGGACGGCCGGGACCAGCGCGTCGGGCACCGGCGTCGCGGCCGGCTCCGCCGACGGCACGGCGGCGGCGGCCTCGGCCATCGAGAATTCCGGTTGATCGGCGTACCAGCGTGCGTACGCGATCACGGTGTCCACGTGTTTCTCCTGCCTGGCGGGCACACCCTTGGCCTTCAGCACGGCGTCCACGGTCGACCGTTCGGCGGCCACCGCGGCGGGCCAGAGGTCGCTGGTCAGCCCACCGGCGCGTATCTGTCCGGCCAGTTTGCAGGTGCGGTGGGCGAGCGCGGCGATCACCTCGGCCGGCTCGGTGGCCTGCGCGTCCGGCGACGGCCGCCACTTGGACCAGGCGGCCGGGTCCATGGCGGCGAGATTGCCGTGCGGGCCGCCCTCGGAGAAGCCGGACGCCGCCATGATCTGAGCGGCGAGCCGCGGCGGGTTCAGGCTCGGGCAGGACAGGGCAGCCGCCACGATCGCCGGCACGACCTCTGCGGGCACCCGCTGACCGGCCTTCTTGTCGTCGTCCGCGACGGCCGGCACCACCGTGAACGCGACGGCGCCGAAGGCGATCAGGATCAGGCAGGCGGCGACCACCTCGACGCGCGCCCGGGTCGAACTCAGCAGCCGTCGCCACCGGGCACGCCGGTCGTCAATTCTCTCAGTCATCGACTCACTCTTGATCTTGGTCGGAGACACTCCAGCACTAGAACGTGGAAACCGACACCGAGGTTCACCAGAATCGAAACGTGTTCAAAAGTGCTTGCAGATGGACGCTCACCTCGACGAACACGCCGCTGCAGGTGTGACCCGGCGCGTTTACACGGTGGCTACGCCGCCTACCGCGCCCGCCTCGACGCCGGCTTGGCCACCCTGGTCATCGCGATCCTCCGCCGAACCGGTCGAGCTGCACCGCCCGCATCGCTTCCATGCGGAAGATTGTTACGGCAGGTGTGAGCCGTAGCCGCGGACTCGCGATCCGGAGATGGCAACTCAGGTCGCGGTGGAATCCGAGTTTGTTCCGGGACTGGCGGAATGCGATGCCGCTGGGTGCATCGTTGCCAGAATGTGGTCGGTTCTGCTGCCGGGGTCGGCCCGGAACAGCACCAGCCTCTGGCTCCGTACCCGGCCCGGCAGTACGGCGCAGCTCAGCTCGAGCCTGGCGCGTGGGTGAAGGACGAGCTTCGGGCCCGGCCGCAGCAGGCCGACCTCATGACGCTCCCACAGTTCATTGAAGGACTCGCTGGCCGCCCGGAGCCGGCGGATGAACTGGACCGAGGCCTGGTCCCCGGCGCGCATACCGATGGCCAGGCGCAGGTCAGCCACATAGGCCTGGCTGGTCTGCTCCTGTTCCTCGAGCCGGGCGACGGAGTCGCGCCAGGCCCGATCGACGAACCATCGCCAGATGATGTTTTGATCAATGCCGATCTGGTCGGCGAACCGATCGTAGACCTCCGCGCTGAGGGCATTCTGGGCCAGCACGACCCCGAGATCATCGGTGATCAGGCCGAGTGTCGTGGGCCCGAGCGAATCGAGCGCGGTGAGCAGACTCGGATCCGCTGTCAGGAACTGAGCGGGCGGTTGCGGAGGCGGGACTTGCCCGGCCAGGGTGTAGAGGTGGCCGGTCTCGTCGTTGTTCAGGCGAAGCGCGCGGGCGAGAGCCCCGAGCACTGACGCGGACGGCTGGGGGCTGCGGGCTTGCTCCAGCCGTTCGTAGTAATTGGCTGACATCGTGGCCAGCGAAGCGACTTCCTCGCGGCGCAACCCGGCGGTGCGGCGCCGACGTCCAGCCGGCAGACCGACGTCCGCGGGCATGAGTGCCTCCCGGCGCCGACGCAGGAAGTCACCGAGCGCCGGTCGGTTCATCGTCATGATCCCGCAGGATATACCCGGGCCTCAGGCCGCCTCCGGCCCACGTGGGCTGGACGTCGGAGCGCCGTGACCCGGACCGACAGTCCGTGGATGAGACTCAACGGCCTTGCCATGCTCGGCGAATGCCGAACCGAGTGTTGATTTCAGGTGCCAGTGTGGCCGGGCCGGCGCTGGCCTACTGGCTGGGGCGCGCCGGATGCGAGACAACGGTGGTGGAGGCCGCCGCCGCACTGCGCCGCGGTGGTTACGCCGTCGATTTCCGAGGACCGACACACCTCGAGGTACTCCGGCGGATGGGCGTCCTGGAGGCCATTCGCGACAATCAGACGGGCGGCCGGACGACTCGTTTCGTACGCCGGTCCGGCGAGACCATTCTGACCATGCCACCGGAATTCACGGGCGGCGACCTGGAGATTCCCCGTTCCACACTGTCCCGATTGCTCCACGAACGAAGCCGGAACAATGTGGAATATATCTTCGGCGATAAGATAACGGCCATGACGCAGGACGCTGACGGCGTCGACGTGACATTTCTGCACGCCGCATCCCGACGATTCGACCTGGTGATCGGTGCGGACGGGATGCATTCCGGAGTACGGGGGATCGCCTTCGGGCCGGACGACGACTACGTCACCGGATTGGGATATCAGATTGCCGGCTGGGATGTCCCGACAGTGGAGGATCTGCGCGGTGAGACGCTGGTCCTCAATGCTCCCGGCACCCTGATCAGCGTCTTCCCCCATGCCGGGGATCCGTCACGCACGAATGTGCTGTGCCTGTACGCCGAGCAGACCGCGCCGCCAAGTCTCGATGCCCGGGTGCGTCAGCTGGGTCAGCGGGTCGCCGGTCATGGCTGGATGGTGCCGTCGCTACTGGCGGACCTGCCTCAGGCGACAGACCTCTACTGCGACACCATCGCCCGCGTGGACGTACCCACCTGGTGGAACAAGCGGGTGGCATTGCTGGGTGACGCAGCCTGCGGAGCGACTCTGACGGGCATGGGCACAGGAACCGCTGTCGTGGGCGCGTACACTCTGGCCCACGAAATTCTGAACGCCGGAAGCGACTACGAGAGCGCATTCCTGAGATACGAACAACTCCTGCGCCCGTACGCCCAGCGCGGCCAGGCCGGCGCTCGCAGCGCCGTGAAAATGCTCGTACCCATGAGCCGGACGGCGATCTGGCTACGGAACCAGTTTCTTTCGACCGCCATGGGGCGCAGACTCGCCCTCAGCGAAAACAGCAAGGAAGCCGAGAAGCTGCAGCTGACCGACTACCAGACGACCTGAACAGCACCGAACTGACTCATCCTTGACCGCACTTCTTCCGCACAGGCTCACCTCTAAAAAGCACAAGGGACGGTCAGCGGTGAATGCCGCCGCTGACTTGCTGCTGATGGGCGGCGTCGAGTGACCCCCTTCGGTCACCCGGCCTCGCGTCGGGCCACAGCTCCAAACGCCGACCGCAAAATGATCGTCTCCGAGGTAAGCGGATCAGGCGGCTCAAACGTAAGAAGGACATGGCAGAACAACCGATGGAGTTCGCGGCCTTCTACCGCGACGCGAAGGACGGCTGCCTGCGGGCCGTCTTCGCCAGCACCGGAAACCGGCAGCTGGCGGAGGACCTGGTGTCGGAGGCGTTCGCGAAGGCCTTCTCATCCTGGCCGAAGGTGGCCCGACATCCTTCACCTCGGGCCTGGGTTGTCCGAACGGCTCTGAACACTCACATCTCGTGGTGGCGGCGCCGGCGTCGAGAGGTTCCGTGGACCGCCCACCTCGAGTCGGTGCAGGTCGGTACCGAGACCGGCGCTGAGGACAGCTGGGCCGACGCCACGGTGATGAATGCCCTCAGGGAACTGCCGGACCGGCAGCGACAGGTCGTCGCGCTGCGGATCTTCCTCGATCTGGACACCGAGACGACCGCCCGAACTCTCGGCATCGCGCCCGGGACGGTAACCGCACACCTCGCCCGGGCAACAGACGCCCTTCGTAACCGCCTTGCTCCTTCGATCAACCAGGAGACGACGTACCGATGAACAACACCGATGAGCTGTTCGGCCACCTGCGTAAGTCCTTCGATCAGGTCCACCTGGAAGAGTCCGCCGATCGGATCGTGGCGCGGGGGCAGTCGTTGCGCCGGCGGCGAGCCGGCGTCCGCGTGGCCATGACCGCCCTGGGCGCGGCCGCGGTCACCGCCGCCCTTGCGGTGTCGCTGCCGCAGGAGGCCACGCACCGTCCCGAGGCCGCTCCTGGCCAAAGCGCATCGAGCAGTTCCCAGACTCACGTGCACCTCGCCGCGTGGTCCGTGGATTCCGGTCCGCTGGACACGGTCACGCTCACGCTCCGTACGGCAAGCGACCCCGCGAGGTTGACCAAGGCATTGGCCGAAGCCGGGGTGCCCGCCAAGGTGGAGTTCTTCGAGCCCGGCCAGCAGGCCGACTGCATCGGCGCCGAGGCCAGCCTTCCCCAGCTTGCCCAGGTCGTCGATTACCAGCCGAAGCGCACACCGTCCGGCGCCACGGTCATGACCATCAAGCGCGATGCGATGCCTTCGGGATCCGTTCTGCACTTCGCGATCTTCAAGAGCGTCATGGACGGTATGAATGCCAGCGCCTCGACGGTATGGCTGCTCCACGGCGATGCCAACGCGTGTGTGCTGACAACGACTCCGAAGGGCGGCCCGACGCCTGCCCCTCGGTCGTCCTGACCCCCGTCGGAGCGGCCGGAAGGAAACACACATGCGCCGACGAAGAATACCCGCCATCGTGCTAGGTGTCGTCACCATCGCCACGGTCCCCGTCGCCTACGCACAATCGGTCGAGCCCTCGGCTGCCGGAAGTCTGCCGAGCGTGCCGGTCTCAGGCCATAGTGTCACGTTGCTCACCGGTGATCAGATCACCGTCGTCAACGGTCACACGACCGCGATCCAGCCCGGAGCGGGCCGCGACAGCATGCGGTTCGTCAGCCGGCAGGACGGGGACGCCCAATACGTCATCCCCTCCGATGCGTTGCCGCTGGTGCAGGCCGGTTCGCTGGATGAACGACTGTTCGATGTGAATACCCTCATCAGGTTCGGCTACGACGACCGGACGGCGGCGCTTCCACTGCTGGTCGCATACCCCGGGTCTGCGGCCCGGGCTCGCTCCGCGGCCGCTGTCCCAGGTGCACGGATCGTCCGCGATCTGCCGGCAACCGACATGCTCGCCGTTCAGACGGACCGCTCAACGCGAGCCCAGCTCTGGCAGTCGCTGACCGGCGGAACACCGTCGGAACGCTCCCTTCGGCCGGGGGTGAAAAAGGTCTGGCTGGACGGCAAACGCGCGATCGACCTCGACACCAGTGTGCCGCAGATCGGCGCTCCCGCGGCATGGCGGGCCGGCCTTGACGGCACCGGTGTGACTGTTGCCGTGCTCGACAGTGGTGTCGATGCGACCCACCCAGACCTGACGGGGAAGATCACACTGGCGGAAAACTTCACCGATGCCCCCGACGCCGACGACGAGGTGGGCCACGGCACCCACGTCGCTTCCATCATCGCCGGAACCGGTGCGGCGTCCGAGGGCAGATATCGGGGTGTCGCTCCGGGCGCGAAGCTGTTGAACGGCAAGGTTTGCCGGGCAGACGGCTGCCCGGACTCCGCCATTCTGGCCGGCATGGCCTGGGCGGCGCAGCGCGCACCAGTGGTCAACATGAGCCTCGGTGGCAGCGACTCGCCCGGAACTGATCCGCTCGAGGCCGCGGTCGAGGAACTGACGCAGCGGTTCGGTGCGCTGTTCGTCATTGCCGCCGGCAACGGAGGCGACGACGACGAACCCGTCGATTCGCCCGGCAGCGCAGACGCGGCGCTCACCGTGGGAGCCGTCGACCGCAAGGATCAGCTCGCTCACTTCTCCAGCCGCGGACCGCGTATCGGCGACGGGGCCATCAAACCCGACATCACTGCGCCCGGCGTCAACATCATGGCCGCCAAGGCCGCGCACGACGACAGCGACGCTTCCGCGCCGGTCGAGAAGTACGCCACCCACTCGGGAACCTCGATGGCGACACCGCACGTCGCCGGCGCCGCGGCAATCCTCACCCAGCAGCACCCCAACTGGTCGCCGCATCAGCTCAAGACGCTGCTCATGGGGGCATCGCATCCCACTGAGGGCCTCAGCGTGTTCGGTCAGGGCTCAGGCCGGGTGGACCTGGCACGAGCCATCACCCAGTCCGTTGCCACCAACCAGACCGCGGTCACTTTCGACCGGCAGACGTGGCCGCACGACGACGACAAAGCAGTCACCCGGACGGTGACCTACCGCAATGACGGCACCACGCCGGTCACGCTCACGCTTGGTGTGACCGCAACCGGCCCGGGTGGTGCACCCGCCCCGTCCGGGGTCTTCACCCTGTCCCACCACACTGTGACCCTTGCGGCCGGCGAAACCAGCGACACCACGCTGACCGCCGACACCAGCATCAACGGTCCAGACGGTGTGTACTACGGATTCCTCACTGCTACCGCACCCGGCGGCATCCGGGTCGAAACACCCTTCGCAGTCGATCGCGAAGGTGAGGTCTATGACGTCACGCTGGTGCATACCGCCCGCGACCGCACCTCACCCAGCGGCTACCGTTACACCAGGCTGGTCGGGCTCAACGGCGCCGGCTCTTTCAATGTCTTCGGCGAGCCCGGGCAGTCCACGACGACGCTGCGTGTGCCGAAAGGCCAGTACGGCGTGATCTCGAGTATCAGCGGTGATGACAACTCCGACGATCCCGCAGATGCCAACACGACGACGCTGGTGCAGCCGAGACTCGTCGTCGACGGTCCCACCACCGTGCGCCTGGATGCCCGACTCGGCAAACCAGTGTCCATCGATGGGCCGGAAGACGACGCGACACTGTCGCAGTCCTGGGTCAAGGCGGAATGGACGCGAGCGGGAAGCACCGTTTTCAGTCTCACCGCCCAAATGGGTCCGACCGGATCCTATTTCGTGGCCCAGATCGGCTCCGAGGCACCGTATGACGGCTTCCACAGTGTGATCACCGCGCAGTTCGCCCAGCCCGGGGACGGCTCGTTCCGGAACAGTCCCTCCATGTACGACACCGCATACTCCAGAGCCGGCCGATTTTTCGACGGCTTTACCAAGCGAGTACGCAATTCTGAACTGGCAACGATCCAGGAGACGTATGCGACTGAGGCGCCCGGCGCACAGGGCGACAAAACCACCGTCGCTGTCGTTCACGGCATCTCCGTGCTCACGCTGCGCAGGTATTTCGATCTGCCATTCCGGCGTACCGCATACGTCAACACCGACGGCGGGGCGCTGTGGACCTCCACGTTCACCCAGCGGATCAGAGAATCGCTTACCGACATCAGCGTCTCCGCCCAGGCGCCTACTCGACTACGGCACGGCATCCCCTATCACGAGCAGTGGAACACAGCGGTATTCGCACCCACCGTGCTCGGTCCCTCCGTCGGCCGGGACTACGTGGCCCGCACACGGGACACGATCGGGTTTGACCTGCCGGTATTTGGCGAAGGATCGGGCCATCCCGGTTACTCGACCGTCGACTCGAGCCGGATCGCGCTCTACTCCGGCGACACGCTGATCGGCGAAACCGCCGAAGGCCAGGGAACGTTCGAGGTGCCGACGGGAAAGGCCGACTATCGGCTTGAGATGTCCGCACGCCGGGGCGCCCCGCACGTCTTGTCGACTGAGGTGACTGGCACGTGGACCTTCCGATCAAGGCACACCGGCTCGAGCAAACCGCAGCGACTGCCGATTTCTACCGTACGGTTCCACCCGAAGCTGGACGACGACAACACTGCACCGGCAGGCCGGGAGTTCGCTGTTCCGTTGACTGTCGACCGGTTGGAGGGCTCTGCGGCCGGACGCGTCAAGACACTGACCGCTGAGGTCTCCTATGACGACGGGGCCCATTGGCGACCGGCGCGGGTCACCGGGTCAGGGCAGAAGCGGGTCGTCATGCTGCGGCATCCGGCCAACCCGGGTTTCGTGTCGCTGCGCGTGAGCTCCACCGACACGGCAGGCGACAGGATGAAACAGTCCGTAGTGAGGGCATACCGAATCGGTTAGCCCTGCACGACAGCAGTAGTTGACCAGAATTGCACGACGCCAATACCGCCTGCCGGTATTGGCGTCGTGTGGCACGGGGCGGCTGTCACGGGGCCCAGCCACCGTAGCCGCCCTCCCTTCCAGGGCGTCGTGAAGGCAACGAGAATCAGGAACACCAGCAACCAGCCCATGGAACCCCACCAGAGCGCCCAGACACCCACTACGGAGGCG